>NZ_LT984803.1:2308767-2635162 GCF_900250115.1 Cupriavidus taiwanensis
GGGGCCGAAATGGCCGCGGGAATCGGGCAGGTCGTACATGTCTAGACTCTTCGGAACAGCGGCCCTGCCTCGCTCGGCAGGGCTCGCCTGGTTGACTGGGTGCGCGATGCCCGCTATGGCACGGCGGGCGCGGTATGCGGAGGGGATCTGTCTTGGATCCGGCTCATCCGGCCTCGGCGCTGCGGACAGCGCGCACGAATTCGGCAATGCGGGCGTGGTCCTTCACGCCCCTGGCGGCCTCTACCCCGCTGCTGACATCGACGGCGTAGGGGCGCACGCGTTCAATCGCGCCAGCGACGTTTTGCGCGTTCAACCCACCACTCAAAACGATGCGAGGAGCGCCGCTTGCGTTCGGGTTGCCGGTTGCCATGACCGGGGGATCGGGCGGAAGCCATGCCGTAGGAATCAGGGTCCAGTCGAAGACGTGGCCGCCACCGCCATAGCCTTCGACGAAGGCATCGAGCAGCAAGGCAGCGGCATCACGGTATTGATCGGCGAATTCTACCAAATCGAGCCCCGCGCGGACACGGGCGGCGCGCAGGAACGGCAACGCGCAGCGCTGGGCGGCCTGGGTGCAGAACTGCGGGGTTTCGTCGCCATGCAGCTGCAGCAGCGTCAGCGGCACACGCTCGGCGACGTGGGCGATGTCTTCGAGGTCGGCGTTGACAAACAGGCCCGTCACCGTGACGAACGGCCCGGCGGCCTCGGCCAGCGCCGCGGCCTGCGCCACCTCGACGTAGCGCGGGCTCTTCGGGTAGAACACCAGCCCGATCGCGTCCGCGCCGGCATCAACCGCCGCGCGCACGTCGTCCTCGCGGGTCAGGCCGCAGATCTTGATGCGGGTGCGCTGCGGCAGGTGCGCCGCACTGCCCTCAGGTTGCGTCATCGAACACTCCATGGAACAGGCTCGCGGATGGGTCGGCCGCGGGAATCGGGTAAGCATCAGGATACTTGACCCCGACCAGGTAGAGGCCGTCCGGCATGAAGGTCGGCGCCGCCAGCTTGCGGTCGCGCCCGGCCAGCACCTGCGCCAGCCATTGCGGCGGGTAGCGCCCGCGCCCCACCGCCACCAGGCAGCCCATCAGGTTGCGCACCATGTGGTGCAGGAAGGCGCTGGCGCGGAAACGCAGGAACACCCAGTTGCCGTCGTCGCGGATGGTGACGTCGTACATGGTCTTGAGCGGGGATTTCGCCTGGCACTCGGCGGCGCGGAACGCGGAAAAATCGTGCTCGCCGATCAGGTGCGCCGCGGCTGCGCGCATGGCATCCACGTCGAGCCGTTGCCCGGGCGGCAGCATCTGGTAGCCGGCGCGGCCATGCACCAGCGGCACGCGGTGCGGACCGGTGTAGAGCGCGTAGTAATACATGCGCTCGTACGCCAGGAAGCGGGCATGGAAGCCATCGTCCACCGGCAGCGCCCACTGCAGCGCGATCGACGGCGGCAGGAAGGCGTTGACGCCCCGCACCCAGGAAAAGGGCTCGCGCTCCAGCTCGGTATCCAGGTGGATCACCTGGCCCAGCGCATGCACGCCGGTATCGGTGCGCCCCGCCACCGTGGTCAGCAGGCGCACCCCGGCAAAGCGCTCGATCGCGTCTTCGAGGTGGTCCTGGACGGTATTGCGGTGCGGCTGCGACTGCCACCCGGAAAAGGCGGCGCCGTCGTAGTGCAGGCCAAGGGCGATGCGGTTCATGTCAGGGGAAAAGGCATGGCGGCACGCAGGCTATGCGCGCCGGAAAAGCAAATGCGCCGGAAGGGACGCTCCCGGCGCATCGCTTCGGACCGCGGCAGCGCGTGCCGCGGCCGGACCGCCAATGATAGCTCAGGCCACTTCGAGCAGCAGCGAGCGGGCCTCGGCCTGCAGCGGATCCTGCGACTGCTCGACCACTTCCTGCAGCAGCTCGCGCGCGCCCTCCTTGTCGCCGATCTCGATATAGGCGCGCGCCAGGTCCAGCTTGATCTGCATGTCGCGCCCGCCGTCCATGCCGTCGGTCGACAGCGTGCTCGGCGACACGCTTTGACCCAGGCTGCCTGCGGTGTCGGGCGCCACGCGCGACAGGTCGATCGGCTCGGCCAGCTTGCCGTCGCGCAGCATGGTGGTGGCGGGAAGCGGCATCGAGGCCTCGTCGAGCGCGGCGGCGGCTGCATTGCCTTGCGGCGCGCTGCCCAGGTCCAGCGACAGCCCGGACATGTCGAATTCCAGCGGGCGGCCGCGGGTCGGCGTGTCGAGCGTCGGCACGTCGTCATCCGCGAGCGGATCGGCGCCCGGCAGACCCATGTCGAGGCGCACCGCCTCGCCCGGCTGCGGCACCTCGGCGCCGAACACCATCGCCGCCGACGCCGGCGCGATGATCGGGTCGCCGGCGGCCGGCGCCGGGAAGGCATCCAGCGGCAGCGACAGGTCGCCCAGCGACGGCTCCAGCCGCGCGATCGAGGCCGGATTCTGCGACGGATCCTGCGTGCGCCACTGGTCGGTTGCCGGCGATGCCGTATCGGGGCCGGCAGCCTCGGGCGTCACTACCATGAACAGCGCATTGCCGGGTTCCAGCGCCCGCCCCATATCCGCGGCCTTCAGCCATTCCGCTCCGTGCCCGCCGGTCTGGGCGAACATTTCTTCTGCAATCACGCGGAACCCTTCCACATCCTGTCTGTTGCTGTAAATCTCCAGGAGCTTGAGCCGTACCGGCTGCTGCTCCGGGTGTTTCTCCAGGGCTTCGCGCAGGATTTCCTCTGCCTGCACATCGCGCCCGTAGGCGATGTAGACCTCGGCCTCGGCGATCGGGTCGACCTCGTTGGCTTCCGGCGTGTTGTTGCCGATGCGGAAGTCGGCGCCGAACACGCTGTGCTGCGAGGTGTCGACGCTCTGCCCGCCGGCGGCGCCGAACAGCGAGTTGGCGCCCGCCATGACCGTGCTTTCCTGCGACAGGATGCTATCGCCGAAGCCTGTGGCCTCGCTGTCCTTCTGCTTCTGGCGGCGGCGATAGATCGCGTACACGCCCAGCAGCGCCACCACCAGGCCGCCGCCCGGCAGCAGCATGGGATTGGCCAGCAGGCCATCGAGGAACGACGGTTCGGGCACCGGCGCGGGCTGCGCCACGACCGCCGGCACCGGCTTGGCCGCGGGAGTCGATGCGGCACCTGGCGCCGCGTTGGCTGCCGCGTCCGCGGCAGGCTGCGAGGCGGGGGCGGCGGCCACGGCGGAGGCTGCCGCGGGCGCCACCGCAGCCGCGGCACTGGCGCCGGCCGCTGGCACGACAGGCGCGCTTGCCGCATTCGCCGCAGCGGCCGCGGTTGCGCCGGCCGTTGTGCTGGCCGCCACGGCGTCGGCCTTCGGCGGCTCGGCCGGCACCACGGCGGGCGCGGCGGCTGCCGCCCGGGCGGCGGCGTCAGCCTTTTCCTTGCCGGCCAGCGCGGCCTGGTTGGCCTGGCTCAGCTTGGCGATCTCGGCGTTCTTCAGCTCGAGCAGCTTCTGCATGTCGCCGACATTCTTTTCCAGTTGCGCCAGGCGGGCCTCGGCTTCCTTCAGCTGGCGCTCGCGCGCGACGCCGGCTTCGGCCTTGGCCGCGGCGTCGGCCTGCGCGCCACGCGCGGCCTTGCTGAGCTTGAGTTCATCGCGCGGGCCGTCGCCCGGCGCCGCCTGCTCCTGCACGCGCGCGGTCACGTTGCCGGACTGCTGGCGGCCGCTGTCGGGCTCGACCGACTTGGCCGCGGCGGCGCTGGCCAGCCGGCTGCGGTAGGCTTCGAAGCCCTGCGTGCGCGCCACCACTTCGCGGCGCGCCGCCCTGGGCGTGACCGCCTGCGCCTGCTGCTGGGTCGGCACCTGCAGCACCGCGCCGCTGCGCAGGCGGTTCATGTTTCCGCCGATAAAGGCGTTGGGATTGTTGCGATAGAGCGCCACCAGCATCTGGTCCAGCGAGACCGATTCCTGGCCCTGCACTGCCTCGCCGGCAATGCCATAGAGCGTGTCGCCGCGCTGCACGGTATAGCCGCCGCCGGGGGCCATGTCGGTGGCTGTGGCCGGTGTCGCGGCGCGCCTGGCGCCCGGGCGCGCCGGACGGACCGGTGCGGCGGGCCGGGCCGGCTCGGCCTCGGCGGCGGCCTGCTGCGCCGGCGCAGGTGGCGCGGCGGCAGGTGCCGGCGCGGCCGGGGCGTCGGGCGTGGCGGCCTGCACCACCGGTGCCGGCGAGAAAGTCTGGTTGGAAGCCCGGGCCCCGGCGGGGTCGAGCAGGAAAGTGTAGGCGCGCGAGACCTTGCCGCTGGCCCAGCTCATGTCGACCAGGATATCGACGAAGGGCTCGCTGATCGGCTGGCTGGAGCGGACCCGTGCCACATAGCTGCCGTTGGCGCGGCGCTCCACCTCCAGCCGCAGGCTGCCCACGGCTGGCAGATAGGTCAAGCCGGCCGACGCATAGGCGCCTGGCGGCGCCAGCTTGACGCTGAGCCCCGCGGCCTCCTCGGCGGTGACCCCGCTGATGTCGATCTCAGCCTGAAGCGGCTGCCCCAGATTCGACTGAACCCGCAATTGCCCGAACCCCGCGGCATACGCGGCCGGCTGCGCAAGCAGCAGGCCCAGTGCCGTGACGGCCAGCGTTGACCAGCGCTGACGGGCAGTAGGCGCATCTTTCCGGCGATGTTGGCTCACACTCACCTTGTGCTCCGTTATGTTTTAGTAGCGATATGAATCGACAAACCGACCCCATAAACCAGGTCCGCCCGGCCGGCGGAGCATTCTGAACGGCCCCTTTGCCAACCCGCGCGCAGGCGCCCGTCCCTGCGGGCGCGTGGCGCATGCCGGCGTATTGTGACGCATCGCCCAGGAAAATAGGCGCCCGGATACAACAACGCCGCGCATGGGCGCGGCGTCGTAAGCAAAGCGCTGCATTCTGTTGCCTGGCTGCAACGCAAGCAACCAGGCCACGGCAGCGGCCTGCGAGCAGGACTCGATCAGGACTCGATCAGGATACGCAGCATGCGGCGCAGCGGCTCGGCCGCGCCCCACAGCAGCTGGTCGCCGACCGTGAAGGCCGACAGGTACTCGCCGCCCATCTGCATCTTGCGCAGGCGGCCGACCGGGATGGTCAGCGTGCCGGTCACGGCCGCCGGGGTCAGGTCGGTCATGCTGGCTTCGCGCGTATTCGGCACCACCTTGGCCCACGGGTTGTGCGCGGCCAGCATGCCTTCGATCTCGTCCAGCGGCACGTCCTTGCGCAGCTTGATGGTCAGCGCCTGCGAGTGGCAGCGCATCGCGCCGATGCGCACGCACAACCCATCGACGGCGATCGGCGTGGCGCCGGTCGCGCCCAGGAAGCCTTCGCCACGGCCCAGGATCTTGTTGGTCTCGGCGCCGCCCTTCCATTCCTCCTTGGACTGGCCGTTGCCCAGGTCCTTGTCGATCCAGGGAATCAGGTTGCCGGCCAGCGGCACGCCGAACTGCTTGGTTTCCTCGGCGGACAGACCATGCTGCGTTGCCAGGATCTGGCGGTCGATTTCCAGGATGGCCGATGCCGGGTTGTCCAGCAGCGGCTTGACCGACGCATTCAGCGTGCCGAACTGCGTCAGCAGTTCGCGCATGTGCTGGGCGCCGCCTCCGGAAGCGGCCTGGTAGGTCATCGAGGTCATCCATTCGACCATGTCGGCCTGGAACAGGCCACCCAGGCCGATCAGCATGCAGCTGACCGTGCAGTTGCCGCCGATGAAATTCTTGACGCCCTTGGACAGCGCGTCCTTGATCACGCCCTGGTTGACCGGATCGAGCACGATGATGGCATCGTCCTTCATCCGCAGCGACGAGGCCGCGTCGATCCAGTAGCCCTTCCAGCCCGCCCCGCGCAGCTTGGGGAAGACCTCGTTGGTGTAGTCGCCGCCCTGGGCGGTCAGCACCACGTCGCACTTCTTCAGTGCCTCGATGTCGTTGGCATCCTTGAGCGTGGTTTCGTTCTTGGCCATGGCGGGCGCCTTGCCGCCGGCGTTGGACGTGCTGAAGAAGACGGGCTCGATGTGGTCGAAATCACGCTCTTCCTGCATGCGCTGCATCAGGACGCTGCCGACCATTCCCCGCCAACCGACGAGACCTACAATCATGATTTACCTCGGATGTGATTTTTACTTCCCCGCCATTTTCCTCGCCCGGCGTGGCTGCGCGGGGAAGACGGGCAGGCACGACGAACGGATCTAGGCGATCGCGGTTTTGATAATGGTTTTAATCGTCGTTGCGGTCTGGCCGAGCGAAATCGTGCCGACCGGGCCGCGGGTGGCGGTCAGGGCGACAACAGCAGTCAGGGTGGACTGGGAAAATCGGGCCATCGGCAGAGTCTACACGATTTTGCGGCGCTGCCGCAGCGTGGAAATCGGGGACAAATAAAACAAAGGGCACCGCCGCAGCGGTGCCCTTTTGCGGTTGCGGCTTACAGTGCCGCCAACACCGCTTCACCCATTTCGCGGGTGCCGACCTGCTTGCAGCCCGGCGTCAGGATGTCGCCAGTGCGGTAGCCCTGTGCCAGCACCTTCTTGACGGCATTCTCGATGCGATCGGCCTGCTCGGCCTTGTTCAGCGAGTAGCGCAGCATCATCGCCGCCGACAGGATGGTGGCCAGCGGATTGGCCACGCCCTTGCCGGCGATGTCCGGCGCCGAGCCGTGCGACGGCTCGTACAGGCCCTTGTTGTTCGCATCCAGCGAGGCCGACGGCAGCATGCCGATCGAGCCGGTCAGCATCGCCGCCTCGTCCGACAGGATGTCGCCGAACATATTGCCGGTGACGATCACGTCGAAGCTCTTGGGCGCCTTGACCAGCTGCATCGCCGCGTTGTCGACGTACATGTGCGACAGCTCGACTTCCGGATATTCCTTGCTGACGTCGATCACGATGTCCTTCCAGAACTGGAAGGTCTCGAGCACGTTGGCCTTGTCGACGCTGCACAGCTTCTTGCCGCGCTTGGCCGCGGCCTGGAACGCCACATGCGCGATGCGGCGGATTTCCGGCTCGCTGTAGCGCATGGTGTCGAAGGCCTCGCGCTCGCCCTTGAACAAGCCGTCCGGCGCTTCGCGCAGGCCGCGCGGCTGGCCGAAGTAGATGTCGCCGTTCAGTTCGCGCACGATCAGGATGTCAAGGCCGGCCACCAGCTCGGGCTTCAGGCTCGAGGCGCCGGTCAACTCCGGATAGCAGATCGCCGGGCGGAAATTGGCGAACAGCTGCAGGTGCTTGCGCAGGCCCAGGATGGCCTGTTCGGGGCGCAGCGCGCGCTCCAGGCTGTCGTACTTCCAGTCGCCGACGGCGCCGAACAGGATGGCGTCGGCTTCCTTGGCCAGCTTGAGCGTGTTCTCCGGCAGCGGATGGCCCTCGGCCTCGTAGCCGGCCCCGCCCACCGGCGCGGTTTCCAGTTCGAACTTCTCGTCGAGCGCGTTCAGGACCTTGACGGCCTCCGCAACGATTTCGGGACCGATGCCGTCACCCGGCAGGACTGCGATCTTCATTGTTGTCTTTCCTCGTAGAGCCTTATCCGACCAGGCGGTTATTCAGCCACGGCATCTTCGCCACGCGCTCGGCCTCGAAGGCCTTGATCTTGTCGGCATGGCGCAGGGTCAGGCCGATATCGTCGAAGCCGTTCAGCATGCAGTATTTGCGGAACGGGGCGATGTCGAACTCGTAGCCCTGCCCCGACGGCGTCAGCACCACCTGCTTGTCGAGGTCGATGGTGAGCTGGTAGCCGTTGAACGCGTTGGTCTCGTTGAACAGGTGGTCGACCTGCTGCTCGCTCAGCACCACCGGCAGCAAGCCGTTCTTGTAGCAGTTGTTGAAGAAGATGTCGGCAAAGCTGGGCGCGATCACGGCGCGGAAGCCGTATTGCGTCAGCGCCCACGGCGCGTGCTCGCGCGAGCTGCCGCAGCCGAAGTTGCGGCGCGCCAGCAGGATCGACGCACCCTGGTAGCGCGGCTGGTTCAGCACGAAGTCCGGGTTCAGCGGACGCTTGCTGTTGTCCATGCCGGGCTCGCCCACATCCTTGTAGCGCCACTCGTCGAACAGGTTGGGACCGAAGCCGGTGCGCTTGATGGACTTCAGGAACTGCTTCGGGATGATGGCGTCGGTATCGACGTTCTCACGGTCGAGCGGCGCGACCAGGCCGCTGTGTACGGTGAACTTTTCCATGATGCTCTGTCCTTGCTTGTTCAGCCCAGCTTGCGGATATCGACGAAATGGCCCTCGATGGCGGCGGCCGCGGCCATCGCCGGGCTCACCAGGTGGGTGCGCCCGCCCGCGCCCTGGCGGCCTTCGAAGTTGCGGTTCGAGGTCGAGGCGCAGCGCTCGCCGGCATCGAGGCGGTCGGCATTCATCGCCAGGCACATCGAGCAGCCCGGCTCGCGCCATTCAAAGCCGGCGGCCTTGAAGATCTGGTCGAGGCCTTCGCGCTCGGCCTGCTCCTTGACCAGGCCCGAGCCCGGCACCACCATCGCCAGCTTCACGTTCGACGCAATCTTGCGGCCCAGCTTCTGCACCACCCAGGCGGCGGCGCGCATGTCTTCGATGCGGCTGTTGGTGCACGAGCCGATGAAGACCTTGTCGATGCTGATGCTCTCGACCGGCACGTTGGGCTGCAGGCCCATGTATTCCAGCGCGCGCTCCATCGCGTTGCGCTTGTTCGGATCCTTTTCCTTCTCCGGGTCCGGCACGCGGTCTTCGATGCTGATCACCATTTCCGGCGAGGTGCCCCAGGTCACCTGCGGACGCACCTCTTCCGCGCGCAGCTCGACCACCTGGTCGAACTTTGCGCCGGCATCCGAATGCAGCGTGCGCCAGTAGGCCACGGCCTGCTCCCACTCCACGCCCTGCGGCGCGTACGGGCGGCCCTTGACGTATTCCAGCGTGACGTCGTCCACCGCCACCAGGCCGGCGCGCGCGCCCGCCTCGATCGCCATGTTGCAGACCGTCATGCGGCCTTCCATGGTCAGGTCGCGGATGGCGGAGCCGGCAAACTCGATGGTGTAGCCGGTGCCGCCGGCGGTGCCGATCTTGCCGATCACGGCCAGCACGATGTCCTTGGCGGTGCAGCCGCGCGGCAGCTTGCCTTCCACCTGGACCAGCATGTTCTTGGCCTTCTTGCCCAGCAGCGTCTGCGTGGCCAGCACGTGCTCGACTTCAGAGGTGCCGATGCCGTGCGCCAGCGCGCCGAAGGCGCCGTGCGTGCTGGTATGCGAGTCGCCGCACACCACGGTCATGCCCGGCAGCGTCGCGCCCTGCTCCGGCCCGATCACGTGCACAATGCCCTGGCGGTGGTCGTTCATCTTGAACTGGGTGATGCCGTAGCTGTCGCAGTTGGCATCGAGCGTATCGACCTGCAGCTTCGACACCGGGTCGGCGATGCCCTGGCTGCGGTCCGTGGTCGGCACGTTGTGGTCCGACACCGCCAGGTTGGCGCTGATGCGCCACACCGGACGCTCGGCCAGCTTCAGGCCCTCGAACGCCTGCGGGCTGGTCACTTCATGCAGCAGGTGGCGATCGATATAGAGCAGCGTGGTGCCGTCTTCCTCGACGTGGACGGTGTGGTCATCCCAGAGTTTGTCGTAGAGCGTCTTGGCCATGATGCGATGGCGGGACCGATGACCGCGCCTTGGCAGGCCGGACCGCGGGGACCGCGCAGTAGTTTGCAGGGGTAGTTGTCCGCTTCGTCGCGGCAGGCGAACCGGTTGAAAAACCGCTAAAAGCCGCCGGAAGCCGCCGAAATGCGGGCGTATCTCAAGCGTTGCCGCAATGCTTGACTTGGCAATCGATTATGCCACAGGGGGTATGGGGAACCGCGCCCGGCCTGGCCCGTCAGGCGCCCGCCATGTAATGTGATTGGCGAAAGGGGGATTTCGCGGATGGCGAAAACGCAGAGAAGAGAAGAAAGCGGCCGCCGCGGCGAGCGGCGGCCGGCCGGCATCAGCCGCCGAGGTAGGCGGCCTTGATCCGGTCGTTGGCCAGCAGGTTGGCGCCGGTGTCCGCCAGCACCACCTTGCCGGTCTCCAGCACATAGCCCCGGTCCGCCACCTGCAGCGCCTTGTTGGCGTTCTGCTCGACCAGGAACACGGTGACGCCCTCGTCACGAATGGTGCGGATGATGTCGAAGATCTGCGCGATGATCAGCGGCGCCAGGCCGAGCGTGGGCTCGTCCAGCAACAGCAGGCGCGGCCGGCTCATCAGCGCGCGGCCGATCGCCAGCATCTGCTGCTCGCCACCCGACATGGTGCCGGCACGCTGGCTGGCGCGCTGATTCAGGCGCGGGAACAGCTTGAAGACATGCTCGATACCAGCCTCGATCTCGTCGCGTTTGGCAAAGAAGCCACCCATCTTCAGGTTTTCCAGCACCGTCAGGCTCGGGAACACGCGCCGGCCCTCGGGCGAGATCGCCATGCCCAGCCGCATGATCTCGTGCGTCGAGCGGTTGGTGATGTCCTTGCCCTCGAACAGCACGCGCCCGCTCGAGGCTCTCGGCGTGCCGCACACGGTCATCATCAGCGTCGTCTTGCCGGCGCCGTTGCTGCCGATCAGGGTGACGATCTCCCCTTTCTTGACTTCGATCGATACGCCCGACAGCGCCTCGATGGCGCCGTAATGGGTATGGACCTGTTCCAGCTTCAGCATCAGTCCTCTCCCAGGTAGGCCTTGATCACGCGCGGGTCGTTGCGCACTTCGTCGGGCTTGGCCGTAACGATCGGCTTGCCGTGCTCCATCACCAGGATGCGGTCGGACACGCCCATCACCAGGCTCATGTCGTGTTCGATCAGCAGCACGGCAATGCCGAACTCGCGCCGCAGCTGGTCGATCAGCTGCTGCAGCTCGATCTTTTCCTGCGGGTTGAGGCCGGCGGCGGGCTCGTCCAGCATCAGCAGGCGCGGCTGGGTGATCATGCAGCGTGCGATCTCGAGCCGGCGCTGGTGGCCGTAGGAGAGCGTGCCGGCCTCGCGGTTGGCGACGCCGGTCAGGCCCATGCGCTCCAGCCACTGCGCGGCGCGCTGCAGCGCCTCGCGTTCGGCGCGGCGGTAGGCCGGGGTCGCAAACAGGCCGCGCAGGATGCCGGATTGCACCTGCAGGTGTTGCGCCACCATCAGGTTCTCGACCACGGTCAGGTTCTTGAACAGGCGGATGTTCTGGAACGTGCGCACCAGGCCCTTGCGCGCCACCATGTGGCTCGGCAGGCCGGCGATGGCGTGCCCGTCGAGCGTGACCTCGCCCGCGGTCGGCTTGTAGAAGCCGCCGACGCAGTTGAACACCGTGGTCTTGCCGGCGCCGTTCGGGCCAATGATGGCGAAGACCTCGTCCTTGCGCACATCGAAATCGATGCCGTCGACGGCCAGCAGGCCGCCGAAGCGCATCTGCAGGCCCGACACCCTGAGCAGTTCTGCCGTTGTATTGATCGGCGCACTCATTGCTGCATTCATCGGGGAAGCTCCACGTGCGGGCGGCTCGCGGGCAGCAGGCCCTGCGG
This sequence comes from Cupriavidus taiwanensis, assembly GCF_900250115.1. Taxonomy (NCBI): domain Bacteria; kingdom Pseudomonadati; phylum Pseudomonadota; class Betaproteobacteria; order Burkholderiales; family Burkholderiaceae; genus Cupriavidus; species Cupriavidus taiwanensis. The sequence continues at coordinate 2,320,227 of NZ_LT984803.1, forward strand.
ACGCCACATCATCATCAGCACCATCACCAGGCCGAAGATCAGCATGCGATATTCGGCAAAGCCGCGCGCCACTTCGGGCAGCACGGTCAGCAAGATCGCCGCCAGGATCACGCCCAGCTGCGAGCCCATGCCGCCCAGCACCACCACGGCCAGCACCAGCGCCGATTCGATGAAGGTGAACGATTCCGGATTGACCAGGCCCTGGCGCGCGGCGAAGAACGCGCCGCCGAGGCCGGCGAACGAGGCTCCCAGCGTGAACGCCGACAGCTTGATGCGGGTCGGGTTCAGGCCGAGCGAGCGGCAGGCGATCTCATCTTCGCGCAGCGCTTCCCAGGCGCGGCCCATCGGCATGCGGATCAGCCGGCTGGTGACGAACAGCGTGAAGCCGACCAGCAGCAGCGCGATCAGGTAGAGGAAGATCACCATGTGCTGGCTGGCATAGTCCAGGCCGATCAGCTCGTGGAAGGTACGCGTGCCCTCGACGCTGGCGCTGCGCGCCATCTCGACGCCGAACACGCTCGGCTTGGGAATGCCCGAGACGCCGTCCGGACCGCCGGTGAGGCTGGTCAGGTTGTTCAGCAGCAGGCGGATGATCTCGCCGAAGCCGAGCGTGACGATGGCCAGGTAGTCGCCGCGCAGGCGCAGCACCGGGAATCCGAGCAGGAAACCGAAACCCGCCGACAGCGCCGCCGCGATCGGCAGGCATTCCCAGAAGCTCAGGCCGAAGTACTGGTTCAGCAGCGCGTAGGTATAGCCGCCCACGGCATAGAACCCGACATAGCCCAGGTCGAGCAGGCCGGCATAGCCGACCACGATGTTCAGGCCGAGGCCCAGGATCACGTAGATCAGCGCCAGCGTGGCCACGTCGACCGCGCCGCGCGAGCCGAAGAACGGCCACACCAGCCCCACCGCCAGCAGCACCCATACCGCCACGCGCTGCCGCTGCGCGCCCAGCGCCGGCAGTGCCGGCAGGCGCACCGCGCTGCCGGCGCGCGACAGCACCGGCTTGAACAGCTGGAACAGGAACACCGCCGCCACGGCCAGCCATACCGGCCGCCAGTGCGGTTCCAGCACCACCTTGTAGCCTTCCAGCTTGAGTTGCAAGCCCAGAATCGGGATGGTCAGGATGGCGGTCATCACCGCCGCCGTGATCGCGTTCTTCAGCGACTGGCCCGGCGTGGCGCCGCGCACGGCTTGTGCGGCGGACATCGCAGAAACTTGGTTGGTCATGTGTCGCCTCCCTCAGACCTTTTCGACATCGGGCTTGCCCAGCAGCCCGGTCGGACGGAACAGCAGCACCAGCACCAGCAGGCTGAACGCGACCACGTCCTTGTATTCGGCCGGCATGTAGCCCGAGGCGAAGGTTTCCGCCAGGCCCAGCAGCACGCCGCCGAGCATCGCGCCCGGGATGCTGCCGATGCCGCCCAGCACCGCCGCGGTAAAGGCCTTGATGCCGGCAATGAAGCCGATGAAGGGGTTGAGCTTGCCGATGGTCAGCCCGATCAGCACGCCGCCCACTGCCGCCAGCATCGCGCCCAGCACGAAGGTGAACGAGATCACCTTGTTGGTGTCGATGCCGAGCAGGTTGGCCATGCGCATGTCCTCGGCGCAGGCGCGGCAGGCGCGGCCCATGCGCGAGCGGCCGATGAACAGCGTCAGCGCCACCATCAGCGCCAGCGTCACGCCGACGATCAGCAGCCGCGAGTACGGCACCGTGACGGTGAAGTCGCCACCCATCTGGAACTCGATGGCGCCCGAGATCAGCACCGGCACCGAGACATCGCGCGCGCCCTGCCCGATCTGGACATAGTTCTGCAGGAAGATCGACATGCCGATGGCCGAGATCAGCGGCACCAGCCGCGGCCCGCCGCGCAAGGGGCGGTATGCCACCCGCTCGACCGCATAGCCGTAGACGCCGGTGACCAGCACCGACACCAGCAAGGCGGCACCGAGCACCAGCGGCAGGGGGTAACCCGCCTGGGCGCCGATGGCGGTGAGCGTGACCAGGCCGACATAGGCACCGATCATGTAAATCTCGCCGTGCGCGAAATTGATCATGCCGATGATGCCGTAGACCATTGTGTAGCCGATGGCGATCAACGCATAGATCGCACCCAGCGTCAGGCCGTTGACCAGCTGCTGGGTGAACTGTGGAAGGAATTCATTCATTGGGGAGAACCTCGAAGCCGCCAGAACTGGCCGCAGCAGGGATGCACCAAAACCATTCGAACTTGCCAAAGCAAGGTGTTCTCCCTCTCCCCGCATGGGGAGAGGGCCGGGGTGAGGAGTGGTTTAGCGAGGAGCCACATCAAGCGGGGCCAACGGTTTGAACCCACAGGCCTCAGCCTTGGACCCGCCTGCCCTCACCCCTGGCCCCTCTCCCGCAAGCGGGAGAGGGGAGCACCCGTCCGGATACGAATGCCTCAGTTTGTGGCGGTCTTGCTGGCATCCTTGTGCCAGGTGTAGACCACGAACTTGAAGGACTTCAGGTCGCCCTTGGCGTCGTACTCGACCTTGCCGATCGGCGTGGTGAAGGCGTTCTTGTGCATGTACGCCGCGACCTTGGTGGGGTCGGTGCTCTTGGCGCCGGCGATGGCGTCGCCGATGATCTTGACGGCGGCGTAGGCCGGCATCTGGAACGGACCGTTGGCGTCACGCTTCTTGTCGGCAAAGGCCTTGACCAGGCCGGCGTTGGCCGGGTCGGCCGAGAAGTCGGCCGGCAGCGTCACCAGCATGCCTTCCGACGACGGCCCGGCGATCGCGGTCACGTCCTTGTTGCCGACGCCCTCGGGGCCCATGAAGGCGGCCTTCACGCCCTGCTCGCGCGCCTGGCGCAGCAGCAGGCCCATTTCCGGGTGGTAGCCGCCGAAGTAGACGAAGTCCACGCCCTGCGACTTGAGCTTGGTGATCACGGCCGAGTAGTCCGAGTCGCCGGCGTTGATGCCTTCGAACACGGCCACCGGGATCTTGGCGGCTTCCAGGTCCTTCTTCACCGAGCTGGCGATGCCCTGGCCGTACGACTGCTTGTCGTGCAGCACCGCGACCTTCTTCGGCTTGATCTTGCCGATGATGTACTGGGCCGCTGCCGGGCCCTGCTGGTCGTCGCGGCCGATGGTGCGGAAGATGAAGTTGCGCTTCTTGGTCTCGGTCAGCTGCGGCGCGGTGGCCGACGGCGTCACCATCACGATGCCTTCGTTCTCGTAGATGTCCGAGGCCGGGATGGTCGAGCCCGAGCACACGTGGCCGATCACGTACTTGATGTTCTGGCTGACGATCTTGTTGGCCACCGCCACGGCCTGCTTCGGCTCGCAGGCGTCGTCCATCAGCACCACCTCGAACTTGTTGCCGCCGGCGCCGCCGGCGGCGTTGATCTGTTCGATGGCGGTCAGCGCACCGGCCTTGACCATGTCGCCATACTGCGCCACCGAGCCGCTCATCGGGCCGGCAATGGCGATCTTCACGGTTTCGGCGTTGGCGGCGGCGCCAAAGGTCGCCAGCATGGCAGCCAGCGAAATGGTGGAAAGACGGGACAGCGTCATCAGGAGCTCCTCGATTTATGTTTGGGTCATCCGGGCAGAAACGGTATGACCTGCGCAATCGAACAACACCCGCGGACGACTGGGATCGGGATTCGCGGCAAGCGCCACCCGAGACGCGGAAGTCGGGCCTGCAAGGAAGAGACAGCGTATGCGGGGCCCGGCAAGTGTCAGTCCCGCTGAGGTATGGGGACCAAGGTTCGGAAAGACAACGTTTGATGCGTTCTCTATTGCGCAAGCGATTCGCCTGCCCCGTTTGCCGCACCACATGCCGGAAGGGTGGCCCGGCTGCCGTCGGCAAAGCAGCCCGCATTATAGGGTCAAATTTCCTGCCGCACGCGACTATCGCACAATTTATGCGGAACGGATTTGGGAAAACGCGACACAATCATCCACGAATTGCGCCCCGGACCATTCAAGGTGCAATTTCCTGCCCTTCTTCGCGCCGCAGCGCACAAGCCCGCCCCGCCCACAAAGACAAACGCCCCGGCAGGGCCGGGGCGTCTGGATTTGCTGCGCTGCGCAGCGGCGGGCCAGTTAGCGCTTGGCCACGTCCGGCACTTCGCGGGTGGCGGCGCCGACGAACAGCTGGCGCGGACGGCCGATCTTGTATTCCGGATCGGTGATCATTTCTTCCCACTGCGAGATCCAGCCCGGGGTGCGGGCCAGCGCGAAGATGCAGGTGAACAGCGAGGTCGGGATGCCCAGCGCGCGCTGCACGATGCCCGAGTAGAAGTCGACGTTCGGGTACAGCTTGCGGCTGACGAAGTACTCGTCTTCCAGCGCGATCTTTTCCAGTTCCATGGCGAGCTTGAACAGCGGGTCGTTGTGCAGGCCCAGTTCGTTCAGCACTTCATGGCAGGTTTCGCGCATCAGCTTGGCGCGCGGATCGTAGTTCTTGTACACGCGGTGGCCGAAGCCCATCAGGCGCACGCCCGAGTTCTTGTCCTTGACCTGCTTGATGAACTCGGGGATGTTGTCGACGCTGCCGATTTCTTCCAGCATCTTCAGCGCGGCTTCGTTGGCGCCGCCGTGGGCCGGGCCCCACAGGCAGGCCACGCCGGCGGCGATCGCTGCGAACGGGTTCGTGCCTGACGAACCGGCCAGGCGCACGGTCGAGGTCGACGCGTTCTGCTCGTGGTCGGCGTGCAGGATGAAGATGCGGTCCAGTGCACGCTCCAGCACCGGGTTGACGGTGTAAGGGGCGCACGGCGTCGCGAACAGCATGCGCAGGAAGTTGCCCGAGTAGGACAGGTCGTTCTGCGGATAGATGTACGGCTGGCCGATGTTGTACTTGTACGCCATGGCGACCATGGTCGGCATCTTGGCGATCAGGCGGATGGCCGAGATCTCGCGCTGATGCGGATCATCGATGTCCATCGCGTCATGGTAGAACGCGCTCATGGCACCCACCAGGCCGGTCAGCACGGCCATCGGGTGGGCATCGCGGCGGAAACCGCGCATGAAGAACTGCAGCTGCTCGTGAACCATGGTGTGGTTCATCACGTGGCCGACGAATTCTTCCTTCTGCTTGGCGTTGGGCAGTTCGCCCTTGAGCAGCAGGTAGCAGGTCTCGAGGTGGTCGCACTTCTGCGCCAGTTGCTCGATCGGGTAGCCGCGGTACAGCAGCTCGCCCTTGTCGCCGTCGATGTAGGTGATCTTCGAATTGCACGAAGCCGTCGACATGAAACCGGGGTCGTAGGTGAACTTACCGGTTTGTCCGTACAGCTTGCGAATGTCGATCACGTCCGGGCCAACGGTGCCCTTGTAGATCGGCAGCTCAACGCTGGGGGAACCATCGGAGAACGATAGCGTGGCTTTCACATCGGACGGCGTCATGTCGGATCCTTCAAATGCTGTGAATAATAATGTTGACCAAAACTCAGACCGTACGCAGCAGGTTCACTACGCGCTGCATCGGGGGCGTGTCGAGCTCACCGTCCAGTTCCTTGCGGGCAAGGAGCAGGTCCATCAACTCGTTGTCGCTGAGCTCGAACAGCTGGCTCAGCGCAGCCACATCCTCGTCGGACAGGCTCTCCTCGTAACGGTTGAAGAAACGTTCGACGATGATGTCGTTCTCCAGGAGGCCGCGGCGGGCACGCCAGCGCAAACGGGCGCGCTTGTGCGGATCGGCCTGATGGGAGAAGGTGGTGGCAGGACTTTCGGTCATGGCTTCCTACTTTCGGCGCGCCCGCCAGATATAGCCGCTCTGGCTGACGCGCCGCTTACTGCTTAGACGGCCGCAGGATCACACCGCGCGGCGGACCATCAGCTCCTTGATCTTGCCGATGGCCTTGGTCGGGTTCAGACCCTTCGGGCACACGTCGACGCAGTTCATGATGCTGTGGCAGCGGAACAGGCGGTACGGGTCGTTCAGGTTGTCCAGACGCTCATTGGTGGCCTGGTCGCGGCTGTCCGCGATGAAGCGGTAAGCCTGCAGCAGGCCGGCGGGGCCGACGAACTTGTCCGGGTTCCACCAGAACGACGGGCACGAGGTCGAGCAGCTCGCGCACAGAATGCACTCGTACAGGCCATCCAGCTCGTCACGCTCTTCCGGCGACTGCAGGCGCTCTTTCTCGGGCGGCGGCTCGTCGTTGATCAGGAACGGCTTGATCGAGTTGTACTGCTTGAAGAAGTTCGTCATGTCGACGATCAGGTCGCGCACCACCGGCAGGCCGGGCAGCGGACGCAGCACGATGCGGTCCGGCAGCTCGCGCATGTTGGTCAGGCAGGCCAGGCCGTTCTTGCCGTTGATGTTCATCGCGTCCGAGCCGCACACGCCTTCGCGGCACGAGCGGCGGAACGAGATGGTTTCGTCCAGCTTCTTCAGCTTGACCAGCGCGTCCAGCAGCATGCGCTCGTGGCCGTCCAGCTCGACCTCGTAGGTCTGCATGCGCGGCGCCGCATCCTTGTCCGGATCGTAGCGGTAGACTTCGAAAATACGCTTCATTTCTGTGGGTCCTGTTGTCTCTACGATGCGATGCTCAGAAGGTACGGGCCTTCGGCGGCACGCTTTCCACCGTCAGCGGTTCCATCTTCACCGGCTTGTAGTCGAGACGGTTGCCTTCGCTGTAGAACAGCGTGTGCTTGAGCCAGTTATCGTCGTCGCGGTTCGGGAAGTCGCTGTGTGCGTGGGCACCGCGCGATTCCTTGCGGGCGGCCGCCGAGATCATGGTGGCCTTGGCCACTTCCACCAGGTTGGCCACTTCCAGGGCTTCCACCAGTGCGGTGTTGAAGACCTTGGACTTGTCCTTCAGGTGGATGTTGTCGGCGCGCTCCGCAACTTCCAGGATGCGCTCGACGCCCTCGTCCATCAGCTTCTGCGTACGGAACACGCCGGCATGCGACTGCATGTTCTTGCGGATGTCGTTGGCGACGTCCTGCGTGTATTCGCCCGATGACGTTGCCTGCAGCTTGGCCAAGCGCGACATCGCCAGGTCGGCGGCATCGGCCGGCAGCGGCTTGTGTTCCTTCTGCTTCAGGTTCTGCGCGATGATGTGGTTGCCGGCGGCACGGCCGAACACCACCAGGTCGAGCAGCGAGTTGGTGCCCAGGCGGTTGGCGCCATGCACCGACACGCACGAGCATTCGCCGATCGCGTAGAAACCGTTCAGGACTTCGTTCGGGTTGCCGTTCTTCGGCACCACGACCTGGCCGTGATAGTTGGTCGGGATACCGCCCATCTGGTAGTGGATGGTCGGAACCACCGGGATCGGTTCCTTGATCGCGTCGACGTTGGCAAACTTCATGCCGATTTCGCGGATCGACGGCAGGCGCTTCATGATGGTCTCGGCGCCGACGTGGGTCAGGTCGAGCAGCACGTAGTCGCCGTTCGGGCCGCAGCCGCGGCCTTCCTTGATTTCCTGGTCCATCGAGCGCGAGACGAAGTCACGCGGCGCCAGGTCCTTCAGCGTCGGCGCATAGCGCTCCATGAAGCGCTCGCCGTCCTTGTTGCGCAGGATGCCGCCTTCGCCACGCACGCCTTCGGTGATCAGCACGCCCGCGCCGGCCACGCCGGTCGGGTGGAACTGCCAGAACTCCATGTCTTCCAGCGGCACTCCCGCGCGCGCGGCCATGCCCAGGCCGTCACCGGTGTTGATGAAGGCGTTGGTGGAAGCGGCGTAGATGCGGCCGGCACCGCCGGTCGCGAACAGCGTGGTCTTGGCTTCGAGGATGTAGACCTCGCCGGTTTCCATTTCCAGCGCGGTCACGCCCAGCACGTCGCCGTCCTGGTCGCGGATCAGGTCCAGCGCCATCCACTCGACGAAGAAGTGGGTCTTGGCGCGCACGTTGCGCTGGTACAGCGTGTGCAGCAACGCGTGGCCGGTACGGTCGGCCGCGGCGCAGGCACGCTGCACCGGCTTCTCGCCGTAGTTGGCGGTATGGCCGCCGAACGGGCGCTGGTAGATGGTGCCGTCGGGGTTGCGGTCGAACGGCATGCCGAAGTGCTCGAGCTCGTACACGACCTTCGGCGCTTCGCGGCACATGAACTCGATCGCGTCCTGGTCACCCAGCCAGTCCGAGCCCTTGATGGTGTCGTAGAAGTGATAGTGCCAGTTGTCCTCGCTCATGTTGCCCAGCGAGGCACCGATGCCGCCCTGCGCCGCCACGGTGTGCGAGCGAGTCGGGAACACCTTGGACAGCACGGCCACGTTCAGGCCGGCTTCCGCGAGCTGGAGGGATGCGCGCATCCCGGCGCCGCCAGCACCGACGATGACCACGTCAAAGCGGCGACGCGGCAATCCAGTCTTGACTGCGACCATTTATTACACCCTCCAGAGAATCTGAGCAGCGTAGCCCGCGCAACCGACGAGCCACAGAATCGTAAGAACTTGCAGCACCAGGCGCACCGCCATCGGCTTGACATAGTCCATCCAGATATCGCGCACGCCGATCCAGGCGTGATACAGCAGCGACAGGATGGTCAGGAACGTGATGATCTTCATCCACTGGTTGGCGAAGAGCCCTGCCCACGCCTCATACGAAGCGCCGTTCGACAGCAGGAAGGCAATCGCCAGGATCACGGTGAAGACCACCATGACCACGGCGGTGACGCGTTGCGCGAGCCAGTCTTTCAGACCGTAGTGCGCACCGACGACAAGACGCTTGGGACCGATATTGTTATTTGCCACCTTGATTCTCCTCAGAACAGGCCGAACAGCTTCAGGCCGAAAATCAGGGTAAGCAGCAGGCTCACAACCAGCACGCTGATGGCAGACTTGGCCGAGGCGGGCTTGGAGACACCAACGTGCACGTCCAGCAGCAGGAAGCGGATCCCGGCGCAGAAATGATGCAGATAACCCCAGATCAGGGCCAGCACAACCAGCTTGACAAAGCCGCCGGACAGAAGGGCCGAGAACTTTGCGAAGCTCAGTTCGGAGGTGATGCTCTGCTCAAACAGATACAGGACGAAGGGAAGGAGGAGGAACATCAGCGCACCGCTCACGCGATGCAGGATGGATACCTTGCCGGCCCAGGGCAACCGGTATTTCGCGATCTGCGAAATACCGATATTCCGGAACTCCGGCCTGGCTTGTTTGACGGCTTCAGCCATGCGAGACCCCATTAGCGGTAAACAAAGAAACGAAACTGCCATTGCCTGCATGCAACGGGATGCATTAGGGCAAATCCATGAGATTTTAGCGCCTTTGTTGCGCGCTGCACCAATAATTTTCTGCTATCACGGCCCGACAAGCGCCGCCCGACAATCGCACACTCCGCACATCCGGCGCGCCACTTCCCGCGACCACCAGCGCGTCGCGCAACAGCTGGCATTACCTGGGCCAACCACGATAATCGGCGCGCACAGCCGTGGCGCGGCGCCGCCAGGTCAGCTCAGGTCGTTCTGGTAATAGTGCCGGGTGGTGACGTAGAGCCCACGGCGCACTTCCACGGGGCGGTCGCCATAGGTGTAGGACACGCGCTCGACCGACAGCAGGGGCGCGCCCACCGGCACCGACAGCAACTCGGCGGCGGTTTCGTCGGCGGGGACGGCGCGGATCTTTTCCGAGGCGCGGATCATGCGCGTACCGAATTCGGCCTCGAACAATGCATACATGGGCCCTTTCCACTCGGTCAGCTTTTCCGCGGTCAGGCCCTTGAAGTTGGCGCCGAGCAGCCAGATTTCGTCCAGCACGGTCGACTCGCCCGAGAACGTCAGCACGCGGCGGATCTGCACCACGCTGTCGCCGGTGCGGATATCGAGCAGCCGCGCGATTTCGGCTGGGGCGCGCAGACGCTTGCATTCCAGCACGCGGCTGGCGCCATAATGGGGTTCGCCCTCGTCCGGGACGAGGCGCAGGAAGCGGAACTTGACCACGTCTTCATGGTGCGTGGTCACGAAGGTGCCCTTGCCCTGGCGGCGCGCCACCAGGTTCTCGGCCGCGAGTTCGTCGATGGCCTTGCGCACCGTGCCCTGGCTGACCTTGTAGCGCGATGCCAGCTCCATTTCGCTGGGAATCATCTCGCCCGGCTTCCATTCGCCGGATTGCAGGCTGCGCGTGATCAGCGCCTTGATCTGCTGGTAAAGCGGGCTGAACGTGGGCGATGGCACTGACTGCAAACCAGGAGCGGGACCGGAAGCGGAACCAGGTGGCGGGACGGCCTGCGGCGCGGCGGCCGGCGCGGACGCCGGCGGCGAAAGCGGCTGCGTCCCGGCGCCAGGCGTGGCGGCGCCAGATTCCTGCGCGCCGGGTGTGGCTGCGCCGGTCAGGGACGTAGGCAGGGAGGACATAGCGCGATTTCACCACAAAAGGGCAAGCAACGTCCAGCCTTACGTTAATTGTCTTATGTCTTATATAAGACATATGAATTGACAGGATAGAGAGGCCGGGCCTACACTCGCGCTGGTCCACGCCCGCGATCGCCCGCCTCCAGGCCCGCCCGTGCCGCCCGAAGGCGGAAATGTACCGCGCCCGCGGCGGCACGGTCTGGAAATGGCGCCTCGCTTCGCAGTAGACTAACGCTTCGTTGCATCACCATGACCCGTTGTGGCTCTCCCCCACCGGCCCCGCCACCTGGCTCCGGCGGACGGCCGCTCCCCGCTGTGGCGACAACCAGCACCCGGTGACACATCGCGCGCCTCTGCCTGGCGCCGGCGCGCCACCAACCGGCATTCCCCCTTCTATCGTTTGGAGATTTACTCATGGCTAAAGCCCCAATGCGCGTCGCAGTGACCGGCGCCGCTGGCCAGATCGGCTATTCCCTGCTGTTCCGCATCGCCAATGGCGACATGCTGGGCAAAGACCAGCCGGTCATCCTCCAACTGCTCGACCTGCCCCAGGCCCAGGCGGCCGTCAAGGGCGTGGTGATGGAACTGGAAGACTGCGCCTTCCCGCTGCTGGCCGGCGTGGTGATCACCGATGACCCGAAGGTCGCGTTCAAGGACGCCGACGTCGCCCTGCTGGTGGGCGCCCGTCCGCGCAGCAAGGGCATGGAGCGCAAGGACCTGCTCGAAGCCAACGCCCAGATCTTCACGGTGCAGGGCAAGGCACTGGACGAAGTCGCCAGCCGCAATGTCAAGGTGCTGGTGGTCGGCAACCCGGCCAACACCAACGCCTACATCGCCATGAAGTCGGCACCGAACCTGCCGCGCGAAAACTTCACCGCCATGCTGCGCCTGGACCACAACCGCGCGCTGTCGCAGATCGCCGCCAAGACCGGCAAGCCGGTGTCGTCGATCGAGAGGATGTTCGTGTGGGGCAACCACAGCCCGACCATGTACGCCGACTACCGCTACGCCACCGTCGACGGCCAGAGCGTCAAGGACATGATCAACGACCCGGTGTGGAACAACGACGTGTTCCTGCCGACCGTCGGCAAGCGCGGCGCCGCCATCATCGAGGCCCGTGGCCTGTCGTCGGCCGCTTCGGCTGCCAACGCCGCCATCGACCATGTGCATGACTGGGTGCTGGGCACCAACGGCAAGGTCGTCACCATGGGCATCCCGTCGAACGGCGAATACGGCATCCCGGCCGACACCATGTTCGGCTACCCCGTGACGTGCGCCAACGGCAAGTACGAAATCGTCAAGGGCCTGGAGATCGACGCCTACAGCCAGGAAAAGATCAACATCACCCTGAACGAACTGGAAGAAGAAAAGGCCGGCGTGCAGCATCTGCTGGGCTGATCTTCCGAACGCTCGAAAAAAGGACCGGGGTTCCGCAACGATTCAAGAATCGGCGCGGACCCCGGTTTTTTCATAGGCAGCGGCCAGGCGCCCTGCCTTGTCCGCCAACTTCAACTTCCCGAATCCACGTGCATCCTTCCGAGGTCTTGTTCCAGGGCGAAGCCATCCCGGTCCAGTTGCCGGTGTGTGACCATTACGCGGGCAGCGAAAAGCTGATGCGCAAATCGCTGGCACTGCAACAAGAGCTTGGCCCCGTCTTCGACATCACCTTCGACTGCGAGGACGGCGCCGCCGTGGGCCACGAGCGCGAGCACGCCGAGCTGTGCGCGCAACTGGTCAACGGCCCGCTCAATGCCCACAACCGCGTGGGCGTGCGTATCCATGACCCGGCCCACCCCAGCTGGCGCCAGGACGTCGACATGCTGGTGCGCGCCGCCGGGACGCGGCTGGCCTATGTGGTGGTGCCCAAGGTCACCGACGTGGTCGAGGTCGCGCGCGTGACCGACCAAGTCAACCAGGTCGCGCGCAGCGCCGGCATTGCCCGCCATATCCCGATCCATGTGTTGATCGAAACCCATGCCGCGCTGGAGCAGGTCTTCGATATCGCCGCGCTGGTGCAGGTGGAATGCCTGAGCTTCGGCCTGATGGACTTCGTCTCGGCCCACCATGGGGCGATTCCCGGCGAGGCGATGCGCTCGCCGCAGCAGTTCGAGCATCCGCTGGTGCGCCGCGCCATGCTGGAAATCTCGGCCGCCTGCCACCGCCACGGCAAGGTGCCGTCACACAACGTCAGCACCGACGTGCAGGCGCCGCAGCGCGCCGGCGACGATGCGCTGCGCGCGCGCTGCGAATTCGGCTACCTGCGCAAGTGGAGCATCCATCCCGGCCAGATCGCGCCGATCGTGGCGGCGTTCCGCCCCGGCGCGGAAGAAATCGGCGCGGCCAGCCAGATCCTGCTGGCCGCGCACGAGAACAACTGGGCGCCGATCCGCCATGAAGGGCAGCTGCACGACCGCGCCAGCTACCGCTATTACTGGTCGCTGCTGCAGCGCGCGCAGGCCACCGGCACGCCGCTGCCGGCCAACGTCGAGGCGCTGTTCTTCGGCTGAAGCCGATACCAATACCAGGAACCATCCGGGCAGCGCCCGAGGAGACAAGGATGTCCGCTTTGAAGTCCGCACCCGCCGTCGTCCCCGAGGCCCCTGGCGGCGAACCTGCCGCGCCGCGGGTCAAGAAATCCGTCGCGCTGTCCGGCGTGACCGCCGGCAATACCGCGCTGTGCACCGTCGGCCGTACCGGCAACGACCTGCACTACCGCGGCTATGACATCCTCGATATCGCCGAGACCTGCGAGTTCGAAGAAATCGCCCACCTGCTGGTGCACGGCAAGCTGCCGACCAAGTCCGAGCTGGCCGCCTACAAGGCCAGGTTGAAGTCGCTGCGCGGCCTGCCCGCCAACGTCAAGGCGGCGCTGGAATGGGTGCCCGCCAGCGCCCACCCGATGGACGTGATGCGCACCGGCGTGTCGGTGCTCGGCACCGTGCTGCCCGAGAAGGAAGACCACAACACCCCGGGCGCACGCGACATCGCCGACCGGCTGATGGCCAGCCTGGGCTCGATGCTGCTGTACTGGTACCACTACAGCCACAACGGCAAGCGTATCGAGGTGGAAACCGACGATGACTCGATCGGCGGCCACTTCCTGCACCTGCTGCACGGCGAGAAGCCATCGGCGCTGTGGGAAAGCGCCATGAACACGTCGCTCAACCTGTACGCCGAGCACGAGTTCAACGCCTCGACCTTTACCGCCCGCGTGATCGCCGGCACCGGCTCGGACATGTACTCGTCGATCGCCGGCGCGATCGGCGCGCTGCGCGGCCCCAAGCATGGCGGCGCCAACGAAGTCGCCTTTGAAATCCAGAAGCGCTACGACAACGCGGACGAGGCCCAGGCCGACATCACCCGCCGCGTCGAGAACAAGGAAGTCGTGATCGGCTTCGGCCACCCGGTGTACACCATCAGCGACCCGCGCAACCAGGTGATCAAGGAAGTGGCGAAGAAGCTGTCGAAGGATGCCGGCTCGATGAAGATGTTCGACATCGCCGAGCGCCTGGAGACGGTCATGTGGGACATCAAGAAGATGTTCCCGAACCTGGACTGGTTCAGCGCGGTCAGCTACCACATGATGGGCGTGCCCACCGCGATGTTCACGCCGCTGTTCGTGATCGCGCGCACCTCGGGCTGGGCCGCGCACATCATCGAGCAGCGCATCGACAACAAGATCATCCGCCCCAGCGCCAACTACACCGGGCCGGAGAACCTGAAGTTCGTGCCGATCGGCAAGCGCAAGTGAAGCCGGCCCAACAGCGGCGCCGATTATGTAACCAAAGCCCAGAGCACTACGCCGCCCCCGCCAAATCGTAGAGAATAGCGGCGGCAATGATCCCAACGCCGCCTGCCTGCCGGCGGCACATGACCATAAATCGATTTCAGTATCCGAAAGGCACTCACAAAATGAAACATCTTGTCCTTGCCGCCTGCATCGGCGCCTTCAGCCTGACCACCGCCACCGCCGTGATGGCGCAGGAGCCGGCCAAGAAGACCACCACCCAGAAGAAGTCGTCGACCAAGAAGAAGGCCGCCGCCGGCGCGGCCGCCGCGGCCGGCACCGCCGCAGCGGTGGCACCGAGCGGCGAGAAGTGGCAGTGCGAGCTGGGCAACAGCCTGTATATCGCCGGCGACATGCTGCGCGACGAGATCCTGACCGTGCACTGGCAAGGCCGCGACTACAAGCTGCCGCGCCAGCCCACCGTGACCGGCGCCGACCGCTACTACGACGCCCGCACTGGCCTGGACCTGGTGGTGATCCCGAGCAAGGCCATGCTGTTCAACAAGAACCTGGGCCAGCGCCTTGCCGACGACTGCCAGAGCGCCGCCATGCAGGCCGGCGCCGCGGCCCCGACCCAGGCCGGCGGCCTGCGCGCCCCGGCGACCACGCCGCTGCTGGTCACGCCTCCGGGCGGCCCGACCCAGGTCCCGGGCGGCCCGCTGCTGCAGACCGAAGGCGGCCAGCAGCCCGCCGCGCCCAAGCAGTAAGTCCTTGACGGGGGCGCTGGCGGCCGCAGTGGTGGCCGCCAGCGCCCTTTTTGCCTTGCCGGGCAGGTTTTTCCCGGCCGGGCAGGCGGTTGCGCCGGGGGTGGTTTGACCGGCTGCTTGCCGCGCCGGGTGGCGGCGACGCCGCGCGGCGGTTACAGTATGCAGTTGCAGTGCGCTGCCGGCCTCGGACCGCGGTCATCACCGCGGCAGCGCATCGGGGTCCCGAGTCAGGTCCGAGCCAAATGCATCGCATCACCCTTCGATCGGAGTACGGCAATGCCCCACAACCTCAAGAACACGCTAAAAGAATTCAGCATCGGCTCTTCCGGCAAGGGCCAGTATTACTCCCTGCCCCAGCTGGGCGAGGCACTGGACCTGGACATCGGCCGCCTGCCGGTGTCGATCCGCGTGGTGCTGGAATCGGTGCTGCGCAACTGCGACGGCAAGAAGGTCACCGAGGAACACGTCCGCCAGCTGGCCAGCTGGAAGCCCAACGCCGAGCGCGTCGACGAGATCCCGTTCGTGGTGGCGCGCGTGGTCTTGCAGGATTTCACCGGGGTGCCGCTGCTGGCCGACCTGGCGGCGATGCGCAACGTCGCCGAGAAGATGGGCAAGAACCCCAAGCAGATCGAGCCGCTGGTTCCGGTCGACCTGGTGGTCGACCACTCGGTGCAGATCGACCACTTCCGCGAGAAGAAGGCGCTGGACCTGAACATGCAGCTGGAATTCCAGCGCAACAACGAGCGCTACCAGTTCATGAAGTGGGGCATGCAGGCCTTCGACACCTTCGGCGTGGTGCAGCCGGGCTTCGGCATCGTGCACCAGGTCAACCTGGAATACCTGGCGCGCGGCGTGCACCGGAAGGACGGGGTCTACTACCCTGACACGCTGGTCGGCACCGATTCGCACACCACCATGATCAACGGCATCGGCGTGGTCGGCTGGGGCGTCGGCGGCATCGAGGCCGAGGCCGGCATGCTGGGCCAGCCGGTGTACTTCCTGACGCCGGACGTGGTCGGCGTGGAACTCAAGGGCCGCCTGCGCGAAGGCGTGACCGCCACCGACCTGGTGCTGACCATCACCGAGATGCTGCGCAAGGAGAAGGTGGTGGGCAAGTTCGTCGAGTTCTTCGGCGAAGGCACCGCCAGCCTGGCCCTGCCCGACCGCGCCACCATCGGCAACATGGCGCCCGAGTACGGCGCCACCATGGGCTTCTTCCCGGTGGACGAGAAGACCATCGAATACTTCCGCGGCACCGGCCGCACCGACGAGGAAATCGCCGCGTTCGAGGGCTATTTCCGCGCGCAGGACATGTTCGGCATCCCGGGGGCCGGCGAAATCGACTACAGCAAGGTGGTGACGCTGGACCTGGGCACCGTGGCGCCGTCGCTGGCGGGGCCGAAGCGCCCGCAGGACCGCATCGAGATCGGCAACGTCAAGAGCACCTTTGCCTCGCTGTTCAGCAAGCCGGTGGCCGAGAACGGCTTCAACAAGGACGCCGCCGAGCTGGGCCGCAGCTACAGCACCGCCGACGGCATCGAAGTGCGCAACGGCGACGTGCTGATCGCCGCCATCACCTCCTGCACCAACACCTCCAACCCCAGCGTGCTGCTCGGCGCCGGCCTGCTGGCCAAGAAGGCGGTCGAAGCCGGCCTGAGCGTGGCGCCGCATATCAAGACTTCGCTGGCGCCGGGCAGCCGCGTGGTCACCGAATACCTGAAGGCCGCGGGCCTGCTGCCCTACCTGGAAAAGCTCGGTTTCGGCGTGACCGCCTATGGCTGCACCACCTGCATCGGCAATGCCGGCGACCTGTCGCCCGAACTGAACGACGCCATCACCAGCAACGACCTGGTCGCGGCCGCGGTGCTGTCGGGCAATCGCAATTTCGAGGCTCGCATCCACCCCAACATCCGCGCCAACTTCCTGGCCTCGCCGCCGCTGGTGGTGGCCTACGCCATCGCCGGCAACGTCACGCGCGACCTGATGACCGAGCCGGTCGGCAAGGGCAAGGACGGCCGCGACATCTGGCTGGGCGACATCTGGCCGAGCTCGGACGAGATCCACGCACTGATGAAGTACGCGATGGATGCCAAGACCTTCAAGGGCAACTACGAAGAGGTCAAGAAGCCGAGCAAGCTGTGGGGCGCGATCCAGGGCACCAAGGGCCAGGTCTACGACTGGCCCCGCTCCACCTATATCGCCGAGCCGCCGTTCTTCCAGGACTTCAGCATGGAGCCGTCGGCGGCCTCGGCGAGCGTGCGCGGCGCGCGCGCGCTGGGCATCTTCGGCGATTCGGTGACCACCGATCACATCTCGCCGGCCGGCTCGATCAAGGACACCTCGCCGGCGGGCAAGTACCTGCTGTCGCATGGCGTGCTCAAGGCCGACTTCAACAGCTACGGCTCGCGCCGCGGCAACCATGAGGTGATGATGCGCGGCACCTTCGCCAACGTGCGCATCAAGAACCTGATGATCCCGCCGACGGCGGACGGGGCGCGCGTGGAAGGCGGCATCACCATCCACCAGCCCACCGGCGAGCAGATGTCGATCTATGACGCGGCGATGAAGTATGTCGCCGAGGGCACGCCCACGGTGGTGTTCGGCGGCGAAGAGTACGGCACCGGCTCGTCGCGCGACTGGGCCGCCAAGGGCACGCAGCTGCTGGGCGTGAAGGCCGTGATCGCGCGCAGCTTCGAGCGCATCCACCGCTCCAACCTGGTCGGAATGGGCGTGCTGCCGCTGCAGTTCAAGGGCGCCGACAGCGCCCAGACGCTCGGCATCACCGGCAACGAGACCTTCGACATCGAAGGCATCGAGGGCGACCTGAAGCCGCAGCAGGACGTGGTGCTGGTGATCAAGCGCGCCAACGGCGACGTGCAGCGCGTGCCGGTGCTGCTGCGCATCGATACGCCGATCGAGGTCGACTACTACAACCACGGCGGCATCCTGCCATTCGTGCTGCGCCAGCTGCTGGCCGCCTGAGCGCCATCCGCGCCATCGACGCCGCCTGCCTGCCCTGTTCCAGGGGCATGGCAAGCGGCGTTTTTTTATTGGCGCCTGCGCCCCGGGCATCACCTGCAGCGTCGCGCGGCGCGTGTAAGTTTGGCGCAAGCCATGGCTGCCAAACTGTGTCGCACAAGAACGCGGTCGAACCACCGCAAGCCGGACCCCGGCATCACCCAGAACCAGGAGACACCATGGTCAAGATCCTCATCGCATTCATCGTGGTCGCCGGCGCGGCCCTCTACCTGCTGACCAAAGGCGGCAGCGACGTTTCCATTTCCGGCGAGTCGCACAGCGTCGAGAGCCATGCGCCCGCGGCCCCCGCGGCGTCGGCCCCGGCCGCGAAATAATCGCTCGCAGGCAGCAGCGTCCACGTCGAGCGGACGCATATAGCGGTCTCCCTGTCAACGCAACGAGTAGAATACCGTTTTACGCAAAAAACGGACGGTTTCTTTCTATGGCAGGTTTTCGCCCCAAGGCTTCCCCGCGACTCTCTCCCGACGCCGAGCGTCTGGTGGCCGATGCGCTCGCCCTCGACGCATCGGGCAGCCGCATGGAGGACGGATACTGGGAGCGGCGGCTGTCGCAGCGCCTTGGCCGCCTGCTGAAGAACGGTAGCCAGACCGCGCTCGATGCGGCGCTGGAGCATCTGTTCAAGCACAATGCCGACGCCTCCGACGTGCTCGCCGAGCAGGCCGAGACGCTCGCCGAATCGGCCTCGATCGAGGTCGACGGCCAGCACTATGACGCACTGCTGATCGCCGCGCCGATCCTGGCGCACACCCGCTACGCCATCCCGTCCGGCGCGCTCAAGCCGGAACTGGCGCAGACGCTGGCTGTGCATCTGCAGGCACACGTGCTCGCCACCGGCACCAAGGTGTCGCTGTCGCCCTACCTGTACAGCATCGACCAGTTGCCGCGCACCCACAGCGACACCTTCGCGCTGACGCACAAGCTGGCCGCGGCGGCGCTGGCCGGCGCGGTGCCCAAGGTCGACCTGCGCGACCTGCCCGAGACCGCGCCGATCCTGGCCGACCCGCGCTACCTGCTGGCGGTGGTGGTGGCGCCGCGCGAACAGGCGCTGTTCCGCTGGCAGGAAGACGCCAAGGATCACCACGCCGAGCGCTCGACCTGCCTGGAACAATGGCGCAGCCAGGTGCAGCCGTCGGTGGCGCTGCTGCTGCCGGGCTGCGAGTTCGAGCTGCTGCTGCCGGACGCGTTCTTCCTGTCGTGCCGCGAGTCCGACAAGAGCATCCGCCCGCTGACCGTGCGCGCCGCCGTCAACTACCTGTGCGGCACGCTGGACATCTCCGCCGGGCAGCTGGCCGCGGTGGTGGCTGCCTTCGGCGAGGAAGTGGTCGAGGAATACCGCGTCGGCTTCACCATGCGCGGCGAGAAGGATGTGATCTACGGCATCGTCTGGCCGGTCTACGGCCGCGAAGCCGGCGAGATCGACGCCGACGAGAAAGGCAACCCGCTCGAGCAGATCTGCGAGGAACTGCGCAATGCCGGGGTCGAGGACATCTTCCGCCACGCCGCGCTGTTCGATCCGGAATACTGCGAAGACTGCGGCACGCCGCTGTACGCGGACCGCAATGGCGAGATCGTGCACGCCGAGCTGCCCGAAGACGCGCCCACGCAGCAGCCGCTGTTCCACTGAGGCGTGCTGGCCGCGCCAGACGACGAAACGGCCCGCGCTGCGGGCCGTTCTCTTTGGGCGTTCAGCCGGGCCGGCGCGCGCTGACGCAGCGCCACAAGCCGTGGCCCGAGGCCGCGTACTTGCGCTCGAACGGCGTCATCGGCTGCGCCGGCGCCCAGGCCTCGACCCGCGCCGGCCGTCCCGCCAGTTCCAGCGCCTGCGCGAATTCGTCGATATAGACGCGCCAGTTGCTGCGGCACTCGAGGTAGTCGCCGCACGCCGCCAGCGCCGGGAACACCGCGTGCCCCTGCCAGCGCCGCCCCAGGTGGCCGATCTTGGGCCACGGATTGGGGTACAGCACGTATTGGCGCGCCACCGGCACCGCATCCGCCTGCAGCAGCCGCCAGACATCGACCAGGTCGGCGCGGGCCCAGCAGAAGTTGGCCGGCATCGGCGCATCGCCCCACCAGTCCTTGCCGGCGCCGAGGCGCTTTTCGGACTGGTCGACGCCGATGACGAAATGGTCGGGGAACCGCGTGGCCAGGCGCAGCGTGCTTTCGCCGACGCCGCAGCCGGCGTCGAGGATCAGCGGCGCGCCGCCGGCCTGCTGCCAGCGCTGCAGCGCCGCGCCCAGTTCGCGCCGGCTGGGTTCGCCGACGGGCTTGCGGAACGGCTCGGCCAGATGGCGCGCGACGCGCGCGGCGAGGTGCTGATGAACCTCGGACTGCGCCGAGACGATGGTGCGGGAATTGGCGAACATGGACGCTATTTTACCGGGCAGCCCCGCCGGCAAGGCTGCAACCATGCCACTTTAGCGGCACAATGCGGGACAAACCCGTCCGAGAACCCGTCCGCGCCGGCGCGGACCCGTACCAGGAGCCTGCCGATGACTATGATCCACGCCTTGCCGCCGCCACGTCCGTCGCGCCGCCCGGCCCGCCGCGCGGTGCTCCGTGCCGTCGCGGCGCTCGTCTTCGGCAGCGCCGCCTTCGCCCTGCTGCCGGCCGGCGCCGCGCATGCCGAAGACCTGCGCATCGGGCTGGCGGCCGACGTCACGTCGATGGATCCGCACTGGAACAATGCCGGCCCCAACAACGCCATCGCCCTGCATGTGTTCGAATCGCTGGTGTTCATGGACAAGAACGCCCGCTACATCCCCGGCCTGGCGCTGTCGTGGAAGCCGGTCAACGCCATCACCTGGGAAATCAAGCTGCGCCCCAACGTGAAGTGGCACGACGGCTCGCCCTTTACCAGCGAAGACGTCAAGGCCTCGCTGGAGCGACCGGAGAGGCTGGTCAACAGCCCGGGCTCGTTCACCAGCTACACCAAGCCGATCGCCCGCATCGACACGCCCGACCCGCTCACCGTGCGCCTGACCATGAGCGTGCCCAACTACGCCAACCTGGCCAACGACCTGAACAGCGTGCCGATCATGCCGAAGAAGATCGCCGCCACGCTGAGCCAGACCGAGTTCGATTCGGGCAAGGCCATGATCGGCACCGGCCCGTTCAGGTTCGTGCGCTTTGCGCGCGGCCAGGAAATCGTGATGGCGCGCAATCCCGACTACTGGGGCCCCAAGCCCGAGTGGGACCGCGCGGTGTTCCGCATCATCACCGACAACGGCGCGCGCAGCGCCGCGCTGCTGGCTGGGGATGTCGACGTAATCGAGAGCGTGCCGTCGGCCGATGTCGCCAAGCTCAGGCAGAACCCGAAATACAAGATCGAACAGCAGGTCTCGTGGCGCACGGTGTTCTGGCAGATGGACCAGTCGCGCGATAACCCGCCCTTTGTCACCGACAAGGCCGGCAAGCCGCTGGGCAAGAATCCCTTCAAGGATGCGCGCGTGCGCGCCGCGGTCAGCAAGGCGCTGAACCGCGACGCCATCGTCAGCCGCATCATGGAAGGCCTGGCGGTGCCGGCGTCGTCGATCGTGTCGCCGCAGATCTTCGGGCATCCCGGCACCAAACCCGAAGCCTATGACCCGGAAGGCGCGAAGAAGCTGCTGGCCGAGGCGGGCTACCCCGACGGGTTCGGCCTGACGCTGCACGCGACCAACAACCGCTACCTGAACGACGCCGCGGTGGCACAGGCCACCGCCAGCATGCTGACCCGCATCGGCATCCAGACCAGGGTGGAAACCATGCCGGTGGCCGCCTACTTCACGCGCGCGCGCCAGGGCGAGTTTGCCTTCCAGATGCTGGGCTGGGGCTCGGCCGCGGCCGACGTGGCCCTGCGCTCGATCACCGGCACGCCCAACCCGAAGACCGGCTACGGCACCTGGAACTGGGGCAAGTACAGCAACCCGCAGCTGGACCAGCTGATCGAGAAGTCGCTGACCACGGTCAGCAGCGACAAGGCGCGCGAGGAAAACGCCCGCGCCGCGGCAAAATTCGCGCTGGCCGATCACGCAATCATTCCGTCGCACAGCCAGCTGGCGATGTGGGCGATGAAGAAAGGGCTGAAGTACGAGGCGCGCACCGACGAGTGGTCGCTGGCGCAGTTCTTCCACAAGGAGTGAGGACGTCCGCCTGCTGGCGGTTTGCTCCCGTCTCCCGCTTGCGGGAGAGGGGCCGGGGGTGAGGGCAGGAATGTCAAAGGCTGACTCCGTGGGTTTAATCCGTTGGCCTGGCTTGTTGTGATGCCTTGCTAGACCACCCCTCACCCCAACCTTCTCCCCTGAGGGGAGAGGGAGAACACCTTGCTTAGGCGAGTTCGGGCGGCTTGAGCGCACCCAACCGCTCTCCCCTTTTGCGTTTTCGCTCAGATCCTCAACCGCTCTTCCTGCCGCGCATTGGCCGCGCGCAGTTTCTGCACCCAGTCCCGCGCCGGCAAGCCGGTGGTGTCCTCGACCACGTCGGCGCGCGCTTCCAGCACCTGCCACGACACATCGATTTCCGGCCCGTTGAAGGCCAGCGCGATGATGTTGCCGTCATGCACTTCCGGGAACACCAGCACGCGGTTGTCGAAGGCATCGCAGATGCGCTCGATGTTCTTCGGAAAGCTGTCGTGGTCGCCGAACAGGTTGATCGTCATCACCCCGGGCACCCTCAGCGTGCGGCGGCAGGCGCGGTAGAACGCGGTGGTGTCCAGCACCGGGCCGCGCGCGGTGGCGTCGTACAGGTCGACCTGCAGCACGTCGATGGCGCCGGCGTGGGCGCCGTCCATGACGTAGTCCCAGGCGTCCTGCTCGCGCACGGTCAGGCGCGCGTCGTCCTCGCGCAGGCCGAACATGCTGCGCCCCGCGACGATCACGGCGGGGTTCAGCTCGACCGCGGTCACGCGCGCACGGCTGAACTGGCGATGGCAGAACTTGGTCAGCGCCGCGGCGCCCAGGCCCAGCTGCACCACATGGAATTCATCGACCGACGGCGACAGGAACAGCAGCCAGGCCATCATCTGCTGCGCGTACTCCAGCTCGATCGCGTCCGGCTTGCGCAGCCGCATCGCGCCCTGCACCCACTCGGTGCCGAAATGCAGGTAGCGCACCCCTTCCATTTCCGAGAACGTCACCGGCGCGAAGCGCGGCGTCATGCGTTTTTCTTCACGGGCCGGCGCCTCGCCTCGGGTGCGGGTGCCGCGTGCCGGACGGCGCGAGGCCACGGCTTCAATCGATTTGCGTTTCAGTAGGGTCATGTCGTCGAGAAAGGCGTTCGCCGCGCGCGCCAGCCGGCGGCGCCAACGAACGCGGATTTACTTGCCCAGCGCCGCCTGCGCCCGCTGCAGCCAGGCGCGGTTGTGGTCGCGCGCGTGGCGCGGCCAGTGGCGCGCGTCGTGGACGATATCGGCATAGAGCTGCTGTGCGCGCTCGCCGTCGGCCGGGTCGGGCTGGGCCGCCAGCCAGTCGGCGAACAGGCAGCGCGGCGCGGCGTCGCTGGCGCTGGTCAGCGCCTGCTCGAAGGCGGCGCGCGTGCCGGCCGCGCCGGTGGTGGCCAGCGCTTGCGCGTACAGCAGGGCCGGCTCCGGTTGCTGGCGCGCGTGCGGATGGGCCGCGAACAGCTTCTCCAGCGTCGCCAGCGCGCCGGGCGCATCGCTGGTGGCGAACTGCGCCTGCGCCAGGCCCTGCAGCAGCGCGGGATCGGTCGCGAACGGGCCGTTGGCGGCCGCCTGGTAGTGCTGCAGCGCCTCGCCCGGCTCGCCGGCGGCCAGCAGCGCCGCGCCCAGGCGCATGCGGTGCGCCACCGTCGGGGCACGATCGAAATCCGAGCGGGCCTCGCGCACGGCGCGGTTGGGATCGACCAGCTGCGTGAGGGCGCGCGTCGCCGCGCGCGCCCCGCGCGACTGGCGCAGCTCGGGCAGGTAGATCGCAAAGAAATAGACCACGCTGCCCAGGCCGGGGAACAGGAACAGGATCAGCAGCCAGTACATGTTCTGGTGCGTGCGCACCGCGTGCACGGCAAAGAACAGTGCGACGATGATATGGATGCTGATGCCGAAGATACGCATAGGGAGATCACCTTTGAAGCCATGGCGGGCGCGCCAGCCGCCGGCATTGTGACAGAAAGACGTGGCGGCGGGCCCGGCACCGGGGCGGACAGGGCCGCGCACAGGCCGTCAGGATGCCAGAAGCGCCTGACCACGGCAAAAATGCGGCCCCGGCAGCGCCGGTGTCGCAACCGGTGCCCGCCGGGGCCCTGCTGGATTGCCGCGGTGGCAGTGCTAGCGATAGACCAGCACCGGAATCTTGCTGTGCGTCAGCACCTTCAGCGTCTCGCTGCCGATCAGCATGCCCTGGATGCCGCGCCGCCCGTGCGACGCCATCACGATCAGGTCGCAGCCCTTGTCCTCGGCGGTCTTGATGATGGCTTCGTAGGGGTGGTCGTTGACGGCGTAGGCGGTTTCGCACGGCACGCCCGCCGCGCTGGCTTCCTCCGCGCGCTCGCGCAGGTACTGCGAGGCGCCCGCCGCGGCTTCCTTGACGTAGGTTTCGCGGGTGTCCTCCAGCATCTCGACCTGGTAAGTCAGCACGTGGTAGTTCGGACAGACGCGCACCGCGGTGGTACGCGCCCCCATGTCCCGCGCCAGCGTCAGCGCCTTGCGGAACGCCGCTTCAGACAGGTCGGAGCCATCGACCGCCAGCAGGAGATGCTTGAACATGATTGCCTCCTTGCCTGCATAGTTGCCGGCTCAGGCACTCACTCACTTCCCGATGCATTCGCGCCATGCGTCAGAAAGTGCGAGCCCGCAAGGCGCACAAGGAGCGGCCGATACTCCCGGTCTGGAATCATGGGCCTGCCCGATTCCAGTATAGGTGCGCGATGGCCCACGGCAATCCGGAAGGCGTCACTTCCGGGCAGGAGGATTCGATACATCCAAGCGGTCGCCAGCGGCTTCAGGCCAGCAGGGCGCGCCACAGCGCCAGCTTCTGCTCGAAGCTGCGCGCGGCATGCGCCGGGCTGGACGATGGCAGCACCACGGTCTCGTAGCCCTGCGCGGCAAACTGGGGCGCAAAGCGGCCGGAGGTGCCGCCGTTGAAGCCGATGCGCCGCAGCGCCGGCGCCAGTGCGCGCAGGCGCGTGAAATCGTTGGCCTGGGGATAGCGGATATTGCTGTCCAGGCTGCCTTCGCGCCGGCACGCGCCCAGCACGTCCCACACGCCGATGCGATGCGCCAGCAGCCGCACCAGCCGTTCGGCATAGGGCAGCTCCGGCAGTGGCTCGCCGGTCAGCGCGCCCAGCAGCGGCCAGAACTGGTTGCGCGGGTGGGCGTAATACTGGCGCGCCGACAGCGACGCGGCTCCGGGAAAGCTGCCGAGCACCAGCACGCGGGTGTGGGCATCGATGACGGGGGGCAGGCCCTGGTGCAGATCGGGTCGAGGCGGTGAGGTGTCGGGCATGGCAAGAACGCAGGCCGAACAAAACTGCGCTTGTGGTCTCCCCTGTCCCATTTACGGAAGAGGGTCGAAGGAAAGGGCCGGCGTCTGCGCGGCGTGCAGCGTCACGCTGCTTGCCATGCGCCTGCCCTCTCCCCCGGCCCCTCTCCCGCAAGCGGGAGAGGGGCGCAAACCAGCGGTGTGCAAGGTCGAACCGCAGCCTTCAGGCCAGCAGCTTGTTGACGCGCTGCACGTAGGCCGCCGGATCTTCCAGCATGCCGCCTTCGGCCAGCAGCGCCTGGTCGAACAGCACCTGCAGGCGGTCGCTGAAGGCGTCGCCTTCCGGAAGATCGCGCAGCTTCCGGACCAGCGCGTGCTCCGGGTTCAGTTCCAGGATCGGCTGGGCGTCGGGCGCCTTCTGGCCGGCCTGCTTGAGCAGGCGCTGCAGGTAGCCGCTCATGTCGCCCTCGTCCGAGACCAGGCACGATGCCGATTCGGTCAGGCGCAGCGTCACGCGCACGTCCTTGGCCTTGCCGGCCAGCACGGTCTTGGCGCGCTCGACCACGTCCTTCCACTCGGCCTCGGCCTTCTCCTGCTCGGCCTTCTCGGCCTCGTCGGCCAGCTTGCCCAGGTCGAGGTCGCCGCGCGCCACCGACACCAGCTCCTTGCCGTCGAACTCGCGCAGGAACGACAGCATCCACTCGTCGACGCGGTCGGTCAGCAGCAGCACCTCGATGCCCTTCTTGCGGAACACTTCCAGGTGCGGGCTGTTCTTGCCTGCGGACCAGGTATCGGCCGTGACGTAGTAGATCTTGTCCTGGCCTTCCTTCATGCGGCCGACATAGGCGGCCAGCGACACGTTTTGCTCGGCGGTGTCGTTGTGGGTCGACGCGAAGCGCAGCAATTTGGCCACACGCTCCTGGTTGGCCTGATCCTCGCCGGCGCCTTCCTTCAGCGCCTGGCCGAACTGCTGCCAGAAGGTGTCGTACTTGGCGCGCTCGGCTTCCTCCTCGCTGTCGGCCAGCGCTTCGAGCATCGACAGCACGCGCTTGGTGCAGCCCTCGCGGATCGCCTTGACGTCGCGGCTTTCCTGCAGCAATTCGCGCGACACGTTCAGCGGCAGGTCGGCGGAATCGACCACGCCCTTGACCCAGCGCAGGTAGCCCGGCAGCAGCTGCTCGGCGTCGTCCATGATGAAGACGCGCTTGACGTACAGCTTGAGCCCGGCCTTGTGGTTACGGTCCCACAGGTCGAACGGCGCGCGCGCCGGGATGTACAGCAGCTGGGTGTATTCGCTGCGGCCTTCGACGCGGTTGTGGGTCCACGCCAGCGGCGCCTCGTTGTCGTGGGCGATGTGCTGGTAGAAGGCGGTGTACTGCTCGTCGGTGATGTCGGACTTGGCGCGGGTCCACAGCGCGCTGGCCTGGTTCACGCTTTCCCACTCGTCGGTGCGCTTGTAGCTGCTGGCCTCGGCGTCCCACACTTCCTTGGGCATGCGGATCGGCAGCGAGATATGGTCCGAGTATTTCTGGATGATGCTCTTCAGGCGCCAGGCCGAGAGGAAATCGTCCTCGCCCTCGCGCAGGTGCAGCGTGATGGTGGTGCCGCGCTCGGCGCGCGCGATCGCGTCGACGCTGAACTCGCCGTCGCCGGTGCTTTCCCAGCGCACCGCTTCCTCGGCGCCCAGGCCGGCGCGGCGCGTTTCCACGGTGACCTTGTCGGCGACGATGAAGGCCGAATAGAAGCCCACGCCGAACTGGCCGATCAGCGCGGCGTCCTTCTGCTGGTCGCCGGACAGCTGCTGGAAGAATTCCTTCGTGCCCGAGCGCGCGATGGTGCCGAGATTGCGGATGGCCTCGTCGCGGCTCATGCCGATGCCGTTGTCGGTGATCTTCAGCGTGCGCGCCTGCGCATCGGCCTCGATGCGGATCGCCAGGTCGGCGTCGTTCTCGAGCAGGGACGGATTCGCGATCGCCTCGAAGCGCAGCTTGTCAGTGGCGTCGGAAGCATTCGAAACCAGCTCGCGCAGGAAGATTTCCTTGTTGCTGTACAGCGAGTGGATCATCAGGTGCAGCAGCTGCTTCACTTCCGCCTGGAAGCTCATCGTCTCGTGCGGTGCGGTCATGGTTCTCCTCTTGGAAACGGGCGAATCTGGATGGGTTGGGTGGCCGCCAGGGCCGTGCCGGCAAAAATAGGGACGCCCGGGCCATTTTCAAGACCCCGGGGCGCAGCGGCCGCCCTGGCTACAGGCGTTCGAGCTGCCGCGCCAGGAAGCGCAGCATGTCGGGGTCGCCGCTGCTGGCAACGTTGAAGCGCATCCAGCCGGACGGCATCTGCGACGGCGAAAACAGGCTGCCGGGGGCGAACAGATAGCCTTCTTCATGGCCGGCGGTGGTAATGGCGTTGGAATCGCGGCCGGTGTCGGCCCACAGGTACATGCCGGCATGCTGGCCGGGGAACAGGCGCAGGCCCAGCCGCTCCAGCGCGCGCCGGGTGTCGTCGCGGGCGCGGTCAAGGCGGGTGCGCACGCGCTCGACGTGCTTGCGGTAATGCCCTTCGGTCAGCACCTTGTACAGCACCCGCTCATTGATCTCGGGCGTTGCCAGCCCGGCCAGCAGCTTGCTGTCGGTCAGCGCCGCGGCGGTCTCCGGGTGCGCCGCGACAAAGCCGACGCGCAGGTTGGCCGCCAGCGTCTTGGAGAAGCTGCCGAGGTAGATCACCCGGCGCAGCTGGTCCAGGCTGGCCAGCCGGGTGGCGGCGTGGCCGGGCGGACACAGGTCGCAGTAGATGTCGTCCTCGACGATCAGGAAGTCGTACTGCTCGGCCATGCGCAGCAACTGGAACGCCTTGGCCGCCGACAGCGAGGTGCCGGTCGGGTTGTGCAGCACCGAGTTGATCACGAACAGCTTCGGGCGGCGCGCCTGCACGATGCGCTCCAGCGCCTCCAGGTCCGGCCCTTCGCCGGTGTAGGGCACGCCGATCACCTGCGCGCCCTGCGCGGCAAAGCGGCCGAACATCACGAACCACGCCGGGTCGCCCACCAGCACCGCGTCGCCGGGCTGCAAGTAAAGCCGGGCGATCAGGTCGAGCGCCTGGGTGATGCCCGAGGTCAGCACGATCTGCTCGGCGCCGGCGCGGATCTCCAGCTCTTCCAGCCGGGTGCGCAGCTGCTGGCGCAGCGGCAGGAAGCCCTGCGGCGTGCCGCTGGCGAGGAAGTGGTTGCCGGGCTGGCGGCCCAGCCCCCGCAGCGCGCTGGCGATCAGCTCGCCGTCGAGCCAGTCGTTGGGCAGGAAGCCCAGCCCCGGCGCCTTGTGCGCCTCGGCGGTATGGAACATGCTGCGCAGCAGCCAGGTCACGTCGATCTTGCGCGCCGCCGGCGCGTCGCGCGAGACCGGCGCCGCCGGCGCGGCCGGGGCCCGCTCGCGCACGTAGAAGCCCGAGCCCCGGCGCGAGTCCAGGTAGCCCAGCGCCACCAGGCGCTCGTAGGCCTCGACCACGGTGAAGCGCGAAATGCCCTTCTCCTGCGCCAGCTGCCGGATCGACGGCATGCGCATGCCGGCGCGGAAGACGCGCTCGTCGATGCGCATGCGCGCCCATTCGGTCAGCTGCTCGACCAGCGTCATCTGCGCCGACGGTACCGGGTCGGGCAGCCGTGCCGTGGACGGCAACACCAGTTGCAGCGTGCGCGCCGGCGCGGCGCCGGCATCGGCTGGTGCGCCGCCTCGGCTATCCTTCTGGCGGGCCCCGGCGGCGCTGTCGCCGCCGGCGTCGCCCTTGCTGGTATGGGCATCCATGTGCTGCTCCTGCAACTGTACTGAAGACGATCCGCTCAACTGTACCGGTACTGTACCGAGTACCTTGTCTACCATCAAGCCAAGATGAAGCTAGCCCTCGATCACCTCGTTGTTGCCGCCCCCGACCTCGACACCGGCACCGACTACGTTGCCGGCGCCCTGGGCCTTGCGCCCCGGGGCGGCGGCGCGCATGCGGCCATGGGCACGCACAACCGCGTGCTGGGCCTGTTCGGCGGCATCTACCTGGAAGTGATCGCGATCGATCCGGCCGCGCCCGCGCCGGCGCGGCCGCGCTGGTTCGGCCTGGACACCGAAGCGGTGCGGCAGCGCCTGCGCGACGGCCCGTTCCTGCTGCACTGGGCCGCGCGCGTGGACCGGCCCGCCGACCTGAGCCGCTGGCAGGCGCAGTATCCCGAACGCATCGCCCCGGTCATCCCCATGAGCCGCGGCAGCCTGCACTGGCGCATCACCGTACCGGCCGACGGCAGCCTGCCGGCCTGGCCCGGCGAAGCCGGCAGCGCCGGCGACGGCGCGCTGCCCAGCCTGATCCAGTGGGACGTGGCCGCTTCCCCCGCCGCCAGCCTGCCGCGCCAGGACCTGGCGCTGCGCCGGCTGCGCGCGCGCCATCCGCGCGCCGAGCTGCTGCGGCAGGGGCTGGCCTGGCTCGGCGCCGACCACCTGCTCGCGGTGGAGCAGGACGACGGCCCGCCCGAGCTGAGTGCCGAGATCGAAACCGCTCAGGGCCTCCGCATCCTGCGCTAGCCATCCCATAACAAGCCCAAGGAGCCGCCGATGTCCGCCACCCGCAAGCGTTTCGACGAAGACCCGTACCTCGACCACTGCGCCGCCACCGTGGTGGCCGCCAGCGCCGAAGGGATCGAGCTAGACGAGACCGTGTGCTACGCGCGCAGCGGCGGCCAGGCCGGCGACACCGCCACGCTGACGCTGGCCGACGGGCGCACCGTGGCCATCGCCGACACGGTCTACGCCGACGACCGCCGCCGCATCCTGCACCTCCCGGCCGCCGAGGCGCCGCTGCCGCGCGTCGGCGAGCGCGTCACCGTGGCCATCGACTGGGACCGCCGCCACCGGCTGATGCGCCTGCACACCTGCCTGCACCTGCTGGGCTCGCTGATCCCGGTGCCGGTGACCGGCTGCGGCATTTCGCCGGACAGCGCGCGCATCGACTTCGACCTGCCCGAAGCCACGCTCGACAAGGCCGACCTGAGCGAGCGCCTGAACGCGCTGATCCGCGCCAACACCGCGGTGCGCACCACCCTGATCACGCCGCAGGAACTGGCCGCGCAACCCGACCTGGTGCGCACCATCGGCGCCGCGCCGCCGGCGGGCACGGCCAGCATCCGCATCATCGAGATCCCCGGCGTCGACCGCCAGCCGTGCGGCGGCACGCACGTGGCCAACACCGGCGAGATCGGCGCGGTGGTGGTGACCAGGATCGAAAAGAAGAGCCGCACCAACCGGCGCGTGGCGGTGGCGTTCGCATGAGTACGTCCGCACTGCTCACGAACCTGCTCACCGGCCTGAGCGCGGCGCAGTTCGCGGCGCTGCTGACGCTGCTGACGGTCGGGCTGTTCACGCCGGGACCCAACACCACCATCGCCGCCGTGAGCGGAGCCAACTTCGGCCTGCGCGCCACGCTGCCGCACTGCGTCGGCGTCGCCTTCGGCTTTGCCAGCATCCTGGCGCTGTGCGCGCTGGGCGTGGGCGCGCTGGTGCTGGGCCAGCCGGCGCTGGCCGGCGCGGTACACGCGGCCGGCGTCGCCTACCTGCTGTGGCTGGCGTGGAAGATCGCGTGCAGCACGGCGCTGGCCGAAAAGCAGGTGCTGCGCCCGCTCAGTGTGTGGCAGTCGGCGGCGCTGCAGTACGCCAATATCAAGGCGTGGATGCTGGCACTGGCGGTGGCGGCGTCGTACCTGGCGGGCGCAGCCTCGCCGGTGCAGCGCGTGTTGCTGGTGTGCGGCGTGTTCGGCGTGCTGGGCTTCGTCAGCAACGGCGTCTATGGCGCGGTGGGCGCGTCGCTGCGGCAATGGCTGCAGCAGGGCCAGCGCGTGCGCTGGTTCAACCGCGCCATGGGCGCGGCGCTGGCGCTGACGGCGCTGTGGATTGCGCTCGGGGCCCGGCCCGGCGTGCCCGCGGCAGCCTGACCACGCGCTCGACATCCCCTGACGATACCGAGTCCAACCATGCCCGCCAGCCGCCCCGCTTCGCAAACGCCCGGCGCATCGACGACACCTCCGGCTCCCGCAGCGCCGGCCTCCGGCGGCATGCTGCTGGGCCTGACCGGGGTGGCGATCTTCAGCCAGACCCTGCCGTTCACGCGCATGGCGGTGGCCGAACTCGACCCGATCTTCGTCGCGCTGGCGCGGGCCGTGCTGGCCGCGCTGCTGGCGCTGGCGCTGCTGGCCTGGCGCGGCGCGCTGCGCGCCGGCCGGCGCCCGCGCGGCGGGCAATGGGCGCGGCTGGCCGTGACCGCGCTGGGCGTGGTGGCGGGCTTTCCGCTGTTTTCTTCGCTGGCCATGCGCGAGGTGCCGGCCAGCCACGGCGCCATCGTGATCGGCCTGCTGCCGCTGGCGACCGCGGTGTTCGCCGCGTGGTTCGGGCGCGAGCGGCCGTCGCCGGCGTTCTGGCTGTCGGCGCTGGCCGGCAGCGCGCTGGTGGTCGGCTTCGCCGTATGGCAGGGTGCCGGCGGCCTGCAGCATGCCGACTGGTTCCTGTTCGGCGCGGTGCTGCTGGGCGCGCTCGGCTATGCCGAGGGCGGCAAGCTGTCGCGCGAGCTGGGCGGGCTCGAAACCATCAGCTGGGCGCTGGTGGTATCGCTGCCGGTACTGGTGCCGGTGGTGGCATGGCTGACGCTGCGCGACCTGCCGGCGATCGCCGCGGCGTCGCCGCGGGCCTGGGGCGGCATGGCCTATGTTGCGGTGTTCTCGATGTTCGTCGGCTTCCTTTTCTGGTACGCCGGCCTGGCAAAAGGCGGCGTGGCCCGCGTCGGCCAGATACAATTGCTGCAGCCGTTCCTGACGCTGGCGGGCGGCGCGCTGATCCTGTCAGAGCCGCTCGACGCTGCCACCATCGGCTTCGCGGTGGCGGTGATTGCCGTCGTGGCCCTGGGCCGCCGCGCCGCCGTGCAGCAATCGGCACCCGCCCCGCCGCGAAACCCCCACCGATCCTTCCCGGACGCATTCACTGACTGGAGCCTACATGTCCCAAACCTCGGTCTACGATACCCTCGCCCGCCTCGGCATCGAACTGCCGGCCGTCAGCGCCCCCGCCGCCGCCTACGTGATGGCCGCGCAGACCGGCAACACCGTGTTCCTGTCCGGCCATATCGCGCGCAAGGACGGCAAGGTATGGAGCGGCAAGCTGGGCCAGGACATCGACACCGAAACCGGCAAGGCCGCCGCCCGCGCCGTCGCCATCGACCTGCTGGCGACGCTGCACGCGCATGTCGGCGACCTGAACCGCGTTACCCGCATCGTCAAGGTGATGAGCCTGGTCAATTCGACCACCGACTTCACCGAGCAGCACCTGGTCACCAACGGCGCCTCCGAGCTGCTGGCCGAGGTCTTCGGCGACAAGGGCAAGCACGCGCGCAGCGCGTTCGGCGTGGCGCAGGTGCCGCTGGGCGCCTGCGTCGAGATCGAGCTGATCGCCGAAGTGCAGGGCTGAATCCTTATCGTTGACCGAGCGGCCGGCCGTGGCCGCTCTCCCCAGAATTACCGCAGACCACTAGAGACACATCATGAAATGGGCCATTTCCCGCCGGGCGCAGCAACTCACCAGCTCGGCCATCCGCGAAATCCTGAAGGTAACCGAGCGTCCGGAAGTCATTTCGTTCGCCGGTGGCCTGCCGTCGCCGGCCTCGTTCCCGGTAGCGGCGATGGAAGCCGCGACGGCCCGCGTCTTCGCCGACAACCCGCAGGCGGCGCTGCAATACGCCGCCACCGAAGGCTACCTGCCGCTGCGCGAGTTCGTCGCCAAGCGCCATGACGTGGCAGTCGAGCGCGTGCTGATCACCACCGGCTCGCAGCAGGCGCTGGACCTGATCGCCAAGGTGATGATCGACCCGGGCAGCAAGGTGATGGTGGAAACCCCCAGCTACCTCGGCGCGCTGCAGGCGTTCTCGCTGTTCGAACCGGAATTCGTCTCGATCCCCAGCGACGACAAGGGCCTGCTGCCCGACGCGCTGACGCCCGAGCTGACCGCGGGCGCGCGCTTCCTGTACGCCCTGCCCAACTTCCAGAACCCGACCGGGCGCCGCCTGCCGCTCGAGCGCCGCCAGGCGCTGGTGGCGCGCGCGCAGGAACTGGGCGTGCTGCTGGTCGAGGACGATCCGTACGGCGCACTCAGCTACACCGGCGACCAGCTGCCCAGCCTGCTGTCGATGAACCCCGACGGCGTGATCTACATGGGCTCGTTCTCCAAGGTCCTGGCCCCCGGCATGCGCCTGGGCTATGTGATCGCCCCGCCCGAGCTGCATTTCAAGCTGTGCCAGGCCAAGCAGGCGTCTGACCTGCACACGCCCACCTTCACCCAGCGCGTGGCCTACGAGACCGTGCGCGACGGCCTGCTCGACACCCACATTCCCACCATCCGCGAGCTCTACGGCAAGCAGTGTCAGACCATGCTGGATGCGCTCAGGCGCCACATGCCCGAGGGCGTCAGCTGGAACACGCCCGAAGGCGGCATGTTCATCTGGATGGAGCTGCCCGAAGGCCTGGACAGCATGGCGATCCTGGAGGAAGCGGTGAAGCGCAACGTCGCCTACGTGCCGGGCGCGCCGTTCTACGCCAACAACCCGAAGCGCAACGCGCTGCGCCTGGCCTTTGTCACGGTGCCGGCGGAGCGCATCGAGCAGGGTGTGGCGATCCTCGGCGAGCTGTTCCGCGAAGCCATCGCCGCGGCGCGGCAGCCGCGCGCGGCCTGACGCCACGGCAAACGGGCGCACTTCACTTGGGAGACGACATGTTGCGTATCTGGGGCCGGCTTTCCTCCATCAACGTGCAAAAGGTGGTCTGGTGCGCGCGCGAGCTGCACCTGGACCATGAGCGCGTCGATATTGGCGTGACCAAGGGCGACCTCGACACCGAGGCCTACGTGCGCCTGAACCCCAACCGCCAGATCCCCGTGATCGAGGATTTCCGCGGCACCGATGTCGGCGGCGAGCCCTTCGTGCTGTGGGAATCCAATGCGATCGTGCGCTACCTGTGCGCGCGCTACGGCGAGGGCACGCTGTGGCCCGAGGACGTCAAGGCACGCGCCTCGGCCGACCGCTGGATGGACTGGCAGACCACCGCCTTCAGCCCGGCGATGGTGACGGCGTTCCTGAACCTGGTGCGCAAGCCCGTCGCCGAGCGCGACCAGGCCGCCATCGAGGCCTCGTGCGAGCGCACCGAGCCGCTGGCCGCGCTGCTGGACCGGGCGCTGGCCGGGCGCGAGTTTATCGGCGGCGAGCGCTTCACCATGGCCGACATCTCGCTGGCCTGCGCCGCGCACCGCTGGATGGGATTGCCGCGCCAGCACCAGCCGCGCCCCGAACTGGAACGCTGGCTCAATGCCATGCGCGCCCGCCCCGCCGCGGGCGGCATCCTGGAACTGCCGCTGCGCTGAGCCGCGGCATTTTTTTCCGCCCGGCCTACTTCGGCGCGCGCGAGCCCGACGCCGCCGTGAACACCCCCAGCCCGATAAAGGCCGCGCCGGTCAGGTAGCGGCCCAGCGCACGCGCCCGGCCGGCGCGGCGCAGTGCCGGCATCACCGCGGCGGCCGCCATCACGTAGCATGCGTCGGTGGTCGCCGCGATCAGCACGAAGGCCACGCCCAGGGCCAGGCTCTGCGCCAGCGCCGAGCCCGCCGGGTTCATGAACTGCGGCAGGAAGGCGGCGAAGAAGATCGCGGTCTTGGGGTTGAGCAGCGCCACCACGAAGCCGTCGCGCACCACCTGGCGCAGGCTGCGCGGCGCCACTTCCGGGGCGCCGCCGGCGGCGCCGGTGCCGGCGCCGCGCAGCGCGCGCAGGCCCAGCCAGATCAGGTAGGCCGCGCCGGCGTACTTGACCATCGTGAAGGCCAGCGCCGAGACCGAGAACAGCACCGCCAGCCCCAGCGAGGCACCGATGGCATTGCCCAGGTTGCCCAGCGCCACCGCGCCGATCGAAGCCAGGCCGGCCTGCCGTCCCTGCGCCAGCGTGCGCGTGACGATATAGACCACGGCCGGGCCCGGGGTGATCGCCAGCGCCAGGCTGGCCACCACGAAGGCCGTCAGCAGCGGCCACGGCGGAAGGAATTCAGTCATCGGAACCTCGCCTCGAAGTGGGATGGCGCCGACGATGCGCCGGCGCGCTGTCCGCCAGTATGGCGCCATGGCCGCGCCCGCGCCAGCCGGCAGAATCGTCGCCATGGCCGGTCATGCTGGCGCGCGGCTGGCTTGCATACTTTTGCAACGGACGCCGTTTAGAGTACTCTGGCCGGTGTGCCGCAAGGGCCCCATGTGCGCCGCCGTGCTCTCCGGGCAAACCCTGATCCCTGAATGTGGCTCAACGCGATCATGACGCGATATACGGCGGCCGCCTGCGGGCCCTTTTTTAAAATCCTTGTTCTTTGCCGGCGCGGCGGATGCCGCGCGCCAGTGCAAAGCCGCATGCGGGAGTTTCCAGGGCACGCAGATCGCCCGGGCGCCCGAGCCAAACCAGAGGAGGATTTCGATCGTGTGGAGTCAAGTCTATGACCCGCTAGGCAATATGGCGCTGTCGACCATTGCCGCGGGCATTCCCGTCGCCGTGCTGCTGGCAGCGCTGGCTTTCTTTCATATGCAGGCGCACCTGGCGGCCGGCCTGGCGCTGCTCATCGGCATCGTGGTTGCCTCCACTGTGTTCGGCATGCCGGCGGCAATGGCGGGCAAGGCCGCGGGGCTGGGCATCGTCTCGGGGCTGTTCCCGATCGGCTGGATCGTGCTGAACATCATCTTCCTGCACCGGCTCACCACGCTGAACGGATCCTTCAAGGTCTTGCAGAACTCGATCTCCGGCATCACCGAAGACCGGCGCCTGCAGCTGCTGCTGGTGGCGTTCAGCTTCGGCGCCTTCTTCGAGGGCGCGGCCGGCTTCGGCACGCCGGTGGCCGTGACCGGCGCGATCCTGATCGGGCTGGGCTTCTCGCCGCTGGCGGCCTCGGGCCTGGCGCTGATCGCCAACACCGCGCCGGTGGCGTACGGCGCGCTGGGCGCGCCGATCATCGGACTGGCCTCGGTGACCGGGCTGGACCTGCTCGACCTGTCGGCCATGATCGGCCGCCAGCTGCCGTTCTTCTCGGTGATCGTGCCGTTCTGGCTGATCTGGGCCTTTGCCGGCTTCCGCGGCATGCTGGCGATCTGGCCGGCGATCCTGGTGGCGGGCGTGAGCTTCGCCGTTCCGCAGTTCCTGGTGTCGAACTTCCACGGCCCGTGGCTGGTGGACGTGATCGCCGCGCTGGTGTCGATGGGCGCGCTGACGCTGTTCCTGAAGGTCTGGCATCCGAAGGAAATCTGGACTTCGACCAAGATCCTCGGCCGCCACGACGACTCCAAGGTCGACCACCCCGAGGCGCTCGAAGCCGACGCCCGCGCCAGCGCCGCCTCGGCCGGCATCTCGGTGGCCAGGGCCTGGATGCCGTGGGTGATCCTGACGGTGTTCGTGTTCGTGTGGGGCATCCCCGAATTCAAGAAGCTGATGGATAGCCTGTGGGCCTGGAAATTCCCGGTGCCGGGCCTGGACAAGGCCATCGTCAAGGTGCCGCCGGTGGTGCCGAAGGAAGTCATCGAAGGCGCGGTGTTCAACTTCAACGTGCTGTCGATGGCCGGCACCGGCATCTTCGTCTCGGCCATCGCCGGCGGCCTGCTGATGGGCTACTCGGTGCCGCGGCTGTTCAAGGAGTACTGGGAAACCATCAAGCTGGTGCGCTACTCGCTGCTGACCATCTGCGCCATGTTCGGGGTCGGCTACCTGACCCGCTATTCGGGCCTCGATGCCACGCTGGGCCTGGCCTTCGCCCACACCGGCGTGTTCTACCCGCTGTTCGGCACCATGCTGGGCTGGCTGGGGGTGGCACTGACCGGCTCGGACACGGCCTCTAACGTCCTGTTCGGCGGCCTGCAGAAGACCACCGCCGAGCAGCTGGGGCTGTCGCCGGTGCTGATGGCGTCGGCCAACAGCTCGGGCGGCGTGATGGGCAAGATGATCGACGCGCAGTCGATCGTGGTCGCCTCGACCGCGACCAAGTGGTACGGCCACGAGGGCGACATCCTGCGCTACGTGTTCTTCCACTCGATCGTGCTGGCGATCCTGGTAGGCCTGTTCGTGACGCTGCAGGCCTACGTGCCGCCGTTCACGCAGATGGTGATCCACCACCCCTGACGCGCTTGCACGCCCTGCCGCTGCAGGGGTTTCGGCATGGCATTTCAGACCAGGCCCCGCCCCCGGCGGGGCTTTTCCGTTGGGCAAGGCGCGTATCATGTTGCGTCTGATCCGCCGCAAGCGCCCGTCATCCCACCAGGACGAGCGGGGCGTGCCGTGGCACACAACGGGAACCCTGCCATGTTGCGTCGCCTGGAAAGACTGATCGACCCCTTCCGCCATATGCCCGACCGCGAGCCGCCGGGCCAGGTGCTGCGCTTCTACACCTGGTACCTGCGCGAGGTCTGGGGCGTGTTCGTGCTGCTGTTGCTGGTGGGCCTGGTTGGCGCGCTGATCGAGGTGGCGCTGTTCAGCTTCCTCGGCCGGCTGGTCGACATGGCGCAGACCACGCCCGGCGCCGAGTTCTTCAGCCGGCACCGCAACGAGCTGGTGTGGATGGCGGTGGTGGCGGTGCTGCTGCGCCCCATCTTCTTCGGCCTGCACGACGTGCTGGTGCACCAGGTGATCAGCCCCAGCCTGTCCAACCTGATCCGCTGGCAGAACCACCGCTACGTGCTCAAGCAAAGCCTGTCGTTCTTCCAGAACGATTTTGCCGGGCGCATCGCCCAGCGCATCATGCAGACCGGCTTTTCGCTGCGCGACTCCGCGGTGCAGGCGGTGGACGCGCTGTGGCACGTGGTGATCTACGCGGTCAGTTCGCTGGTGCTGTTCGCGCAGGCCGACTGGCGCCTGATGATCCCGCTGCTGCTGTGGATCGTCTGCTACGTGGCCGCGCTGCTGTACTTCGTGCCGCGCGTGAAGCACCGTTCGGTGGTCGCCACCGAGTCGCGCTCGCAGCTGATGGGGCGCATCGTCGACGGCTACACCAATATCACCACGCTCAAGCTGTTCGCCCATACCCGCCAGGAAGAGGACTACGCACGCGACGCCATGGCCGAGCAGACCGAGAAGACGCGGCAGGCCGGGCGCATGGTCAGCGGCATGGACGTCACCATCACCGCGATGAACGGCGCGCTGATCGCCGGCACCACCGGGCTGGCGGTGTGGCTGTGGAGCACCGGCCATGTCACCACCGGCGCGATCGCGCTGACCACCGGGCTGGTGATCCGCATCAACAATATGTCGGGCTGGATCATGTGGGTGGTCAACGGCATCTTCGAGAACGTCGGGCAAGTGCAGGACGGCATGAAGACCATCGCCGTGCCGCGCCAGGTCACCGACCGCGCCAACGCGCAGCCGCTGCTGGTCACGCATGGCGAAGTCCGCTTCGAGCAGGTGGGGTTCCACTACGGCAAGGGCTCGGGCGTGATCGAAGGCGTCAACCTGACCGTGCGGCCGGGCGAGAAGATCGGCCTGGTCGGCCCTTCGGGGGCCGGCAAATCGACCCTGGTCAACCTGCTGCTGCGGCTCTACGACGTCGAGCGCGGCCGCATCCTGATCGACGGCCAGGACATCGCCACGGTCACGCAGGAAAGCCTGCGCGCGCAGATCGGCATGGTCACGCAGGACACCTCGCTGCTGCACCGCTCGATCCGCGAGAACCTGCTCTACGGCAAGCCCTCCAGCACGGAAGCCGAGCTGGCTGCGGCGCTGCACCGCGCCCGCGCCGACGAGTTCATTCCCAACCTGATCGATGCCCACGGCAACACCGGGCTGGAAGCGCAGGTCGGCGAACGCGGCGTGAAGCTGTCAGGCGGACAGCGCCAGCGCATCGCGATCGCGCGGGTGTTGCTGAAGAACGCGCCGATCCTGATCCTCGACGAAGCGACCTCGGCGCTCGATTCCGAAGTGGAAGCCGCGATCCAGGAAAGCCTGGAAACGCTGATGCAGGGCAAGACGGTGATTGCCATCGCGCACCGGCTCTCGACCATCGCACGGATGGACCGGCTAGTGGTGCTGGACCGCGGGCATATCGTGGAAAGCGGCACGCATGCGGAATTGCTCGCGCATGGGGGGCTGTATGCGCGGCTGTGGGCGCATCAGACGGGGGGGTTCGTGGGGGTGGATTGAGCGATTGTTTTCTCCCCTCTCCCGCTTGCGGGAGAGGGGCCGGGGGAGAGGGCAGGACTTCGGCAAGCATGAAAGCGCGTCCCTGCGTGGACACGCCGGCCCTCTCCCCCGCCCCTCTCCCATAAATGGGAGAGGGGCGACAACACTCGCTCCGGCAAAATTCAGTTGCCGTTGCCCGGCGCCTCCACGCGCACCGGATCGATCCTCGGCTCCTTCAGCTTCGCCTCGATCTGCTTGCCCTTGCGCGCGCGCTTGCCCACATACGGCAGCAGCGACTGCCCGGCCAGCTTCTGCGACGACGGCTTGCCGCCGCGGCCCGTGCCGGACAGCACCAGCCCCGGCGCGCCCACGGCGACCGCCTGCAGCAGCTTCTCCCTGGGCTCCAGCTCCATCAGGATCACGCCGCGGCCACCGGCCGACAGCACCTTCACTTCGTCCAGCGCCACCAGCAGCAGGCGGCCGTTGCCGGACAGGCAGGCCGCATGCGTGGCCTCGTCGCCGATCGGCGCCGGCGGCAGCGGGGCGTCGCCGTCGTCCAGCGTCAGGAACGACTTGCCGCCCTTCTGCCGGCCGGTCATGTCGCCCACCGTGGTCTGGAAGCCGTTGCCGCTCGCGGTGGCGACCAGCACGCGCTGGCTGGCGCTGCCGGCAAAGGTGTGCGCCACCTGGCTGCCGGGCTGCAGTTCGATCAGCGTGGTGATGGGCACCCCGTCGCCGCGCCCGCCCGGCAGGCTGGAGACCGGCACCGAATAGACCCGGCCGTTGGTGCCGAACACCAGCAGCACGTCGACGGTGCGGCAGTCGAAGGTGTTGTAGAGCGCATCGCCGGCCTTGAAGGTGAACTGCTGCGGGTCGTGGCCATGGCCCTGGCGCGTGCGCACCCAGCCCTTCTGCGACATCACCACCGTCACCGGCTCGTCGATCACGCGCACCTCGGCGGCGGCGCGGCGCTGTTCCTGGATCAGCGTGCGGCGCGGGTCCTTGTCTTCCGGGCTGTACTGCCTGGCGTCGGTCTCGATCTCCTTGATGATGCGACGGCGCATCATGGTCTCGGACTTGAGCAGCACGTCGAGTTCGGCCTGCTCTTCGCGCAGCGCTTTCAGTTCCTTCTCGATGCGGATCGCTTCCAGGCGCGCCAGCTGGCGCAGCCGGATTTCCAGGATGTCCTCGGCCTGGCGGTCGCTCAGGCCGAAGGCCTCGATCAGCGCGGGCTTGGGCTCGTCGCTCTCGCGGATGATGCGGATCACCTCGTCGATATTGAGCAGCACCAGCATCCGGCCTTCGAGGATGTGGATGCGATCCTCGACCTTGCCCAGGCG
The DNA here is from genome assembly GCF_900250115.1 of Cupriavidus taiwanensis. NCBI lineage: Bacteria > Pseudomonadati > Pseudomonadota > Betaproteobacteria > Burkholderiales > Burkholderiaceae > Cupriavidus > Cupriavidus taiwanensis. The sequence goes on from NZ_LT984803.1 coordinate 2,360,963, forward strand.
ATGGCGCGTGCGGCGCGTGACGGTATCGAAGCGGAACGCAATCCACTCGCCCAGGATCTCGCGCAGGCCCTTCTGGCGCGGACGGCCGTCGGTGCCGATCATCACCAGGTTGATCGGCGCGCCGGATTCCAGGCTGGTATGCGCCAGCAGCGTCTGGATGAACTCCTGCTGGTCGATGTTCTTGCTCTTGGGCTCGAACACCAGTCGCACCGGCGCGTCCTTGCCGGACTCGTCGCGCACCGCGTCGAGCACCGCCAGCACGGTGGCCTTGAGCTGCTGCTGGTCCTGCGTCAGCGCCTTCTTGCCGGTCTTGATCTTGGGGTTGGTGATTTCCTCGATCTCTTCCAGCACCTTCTGCGCCGAGGTATTCGGCGGCAGTTCGGTCACCACCAGCTGCCACTGGCCACGCGCCAGCTCTTCGATGGTCCAGCGCGCGCGCACCTTCAGGCTGCCACGGCCGTTTTCGTAGATCTGGGCAATGTCGGATGCCGGCGAGATGATCTGGCCGCCACCCGGATAGTCCGGCCCCGGCATCAGCGCCAGCAGCTCGGCCAGCGAGATGTTCGGGTTGCGGATCATCGCCACGGTGGCCGCGGCGACCTCGCGCAGGTTGTGCGGCGGGATCTCGGTGGCCATGCCCACCGCGATGCCCGAGGCGCCGTTGAGCAGCACGAACGGCAGCCGCGCCGGCAGCAGCTTGGGCTCCTGCATCGAGCCGTCGTAGTTGGGGATGAAATCGACCGTGCCTTCGTCGATCTCGTCGAGCAGCAGCCGCGAGATCGGCGTCAGGCGCGCTTCGGTGTAGCGCATCGCCGCGGCGCCGTCGCCGTCGCGCGAGCCGAAGTTGCCCTGGCCGTCGATCAGCGGGTAGCGCAGCGAAAAATCCTGCGCCAGCCGCACCAGCGCGTCATAGGCGGACTGGTCGCCGTGCGGATGGAACTTGCCCAGCACGTCGCCGACCACGCGCGCGGACTTGACCGGCTTGGCGTCGGCACGCAGGCCCATCTCGTGCATCGCGAACAGGATGCGCCGCTGCACCGGCTTCTGGCCGTCGGCCACCTCGGGCAGCGCGCGGCCCTTGACCACGCTGACGGCGTAGTCCAGATAGGCGCGCTCGGCGTAGCGGGCCAGCGTCAGCGAATCGGCCGGCTCTTCAGGTTGAAACGTGATGTCTTGTTGTTCCATGGATAGGCAAGGATTCGGCGCGCCACGCGTCGGACCTCGACGGCCGGCGCACCGGTTGCTTGTGATTCTTGGGTGTCGCTCAGGGCATGGGCCGGCGCGCGCCGATCACCATCTTCACGCGCGGGCCGCTGCCATCGCCCGGGCCGGCGCCGGCGCGCCTGAGCACCACGCCCTGCTGCGGCTGATACAGCCGGTAGAACTGCAGCACGGTGCTGACATACTGCCGCGTCTCGGGATAGGGCGGGATGCGGTTGTTGTAGCGCTGCACCGCGCCCTCGCCGGCGTTGTACGCCGCCAGCACCAGCTCGAGGTTGTCGGGGAACTGCTGCATCAGCCAGCTCAGGTAGCGCACCCCGGCGGTGATGTTGGTGCGCGGATCGGCCAGCTTCTGCTCGATGGTGCGGCGCGCATCGGCGCTGACACCAAAGCGCGCGCCGGTGTCGGGAATCACCTGCATCAGGCCGATCGCGCCCTTGGGCGACACCGCCGCCGGGTTGAAGCCGGACTCCACCGCCATCACCGCCTTGACCAGCGCGGGATCGACATCCTGCCTGCCGGCGATCTGGTGGATCAGCGGCTCGACGGTCTTGATGTTGGGATGGTTGACGACGTAGCGGTACAGCTTGTGCTGCTCCAGGTCGATGTCGAGGTCGATGTCACCGCGCGCCGCCTGCGCCTGCCGTGCGGCCAGGCGGCCGGTGTCGAGCTTGCCGCCGTCCTTCATGAACAGCTTGTAGCGCGCGTCGAGCTTCTGGTCGGCGAAGTGCGCCACGCCGTCGGCATCGATAAAGCCCCACAGCTCGGCATGCGCCGCCGGCACGCAGGCGAGCCCGGCCAGCGCCAGCAGGACCGCGGTTGCCTTGCGCCAGGAGTTGCCGGGGGTTCTCGTCGTCATCGTGCGTTCCAGAGTGGGCGGACCGGAGCGGGCATTATGCGCCAATCGCGCCGGGCTGGCAGCGGAGCGGCAGAGCCCGCGGCGCGGCGCCCGGCTCAGATGTCGGCCTCGACCTCGTTGCCCTTCTCTTCCAGCCAGCTGCGGCGCTGGGCGGCCTCGCCCTTGCCCATCAGCATGTTCATCATCTCGACGGTCTGCGGCAGGTCGTATTCGCCCAGCATCACGGGCAGCAAGCGCCGCGTGTCGGGGTTCATGGTGGTTTCCCACAGCTGCTCTGCGCTCATTTCGCCCAGGCCCTTGAAGCGCGAGATCTGCCACGAGTTTTCCTTGACGCCGTCCTTGAGCAGCTTGTCCTGTATGGCTTCAAGCTCGCCCTCGTCCAGCGCGTACAGCTTCTGCGCCGGCTTCTTGCCGCGCGCGGGCGCATCGACGCGGAACAGCGGCGGGCGCGCCACATAGACGTTGCCGGTCTCGATCAGCTTCGGGAAATGCCGGAAGAACAGCGTCAGCAGCAGCACCTGGATATGCGCGCCGTCCACGTCCGCGTCGGACAGGATGCAGATCTTGCCGTAGCGCAGGTTGGACAGGTCGGGCTCGTCGCTGGCGCCGTGCGGGTCCACGCCGATGGCCACGGCAATGTCGTGCACCTCGTTGTTGGCGAACAGGCGGTCGCGCTCGGTCTCCCAGGTGTTCAGCACCTTGCCGCGCAGCGGCAGGATGGCCTGGAATTCCTTGTCACGGCCCATCTTGGCCGAGCCGCCGGCGGAGTCGCCCTCGACCAGGAACAGCTCGTTGCGGGTCACGTCGGTGGATTCGCAGTCGGTCAGCTTGCCGGGCAGCACGGCCACGCCCGAGCCCTTCTTCTTCTCGACCTTCTGCGCCGCGCGCGTGCGCGCCTGGGCCTGGCGGATCACCAGCTCGGCCAGCTTCTTGCCGTACTCGACATGGTGGTTCAGCCACAGCTCCAGCGCCGGGCGGCTGAAGGTGGACACCAGCCGCACCGCGTCGCGGCTGTTCAGGCGCTCCTTGATCTGGCCCTGGAACTGCGGGTCCAGCACCTTGGCCGACAGCACGAACGAGGCGCGCGCGAACACGTCCTCGCTCATCAGCTTGACGCCCTTGGGCTGCAGCGCATGCATCTCGATAAAGCTCTTGACCGCCTGGAACAGTCCTTCGCGCAGGCCGGACTCGTGCGTGCCGCCGGCCGGCGTGGGGATCAGGTTGACGTAGGACTCGCGCACCGGCGCGCCGTCCTCGGTCCAGGCCACCACCCACGAGGCCCCCTCGCCGTCGGCAAAGCCTTCCTCGCCGGGGTTGGCGTCGGGGTCGGCAAAGTGCTCGCCTTCGAACATCGGGATCACCAGCTCGCGATCTGGCCCCTGAGCGCTGCCCTGCGCCAGCGCCTCCACCAGGTAGCCCTTCAGGCCCTGGTCGTACTGCCAGGTCTGGCGCTCGCCGGTTTTCTCGGTCACTAGCGTGACCTTGACGCCCGGCAGCAGCACCGCCTTGCTGCGCAGCAGGCGCTGCAGCTCGGCCAGCGGGATCGCGGCCGAATCGAAATACTTCGCGTCCGGCCATACCTGCACGCGCGTGCCGTTCTTCTTTTCGCCGCGCTCGAGCTTGCGCGAAGCCAGCGGCACCGTCACGTCGCCGCCGGAGAAGGTCAGCGTCGAGCACATGCCGTCGCGCCACACGGTCACGTCCAGTTGCGTCGACAGGGCATTGGTCACCGAGACGCCGACGCCATGCAGGCCGCCGGAAAAGGCATAGGCGCCGCCCTTGCCCTTGTCGAACTTGCCGCCGGCATGCAGGCGGGTGAACACGATCTCGACCACGGGCACGCCCTCTTCCGGGTGGATGCCCGCCGGGATGCCGCGGCCGTCGTCTTCCACGCTGAGGCTGCCGTCGCGATGCAGGGTCACCAGGATCTCGGTGCCATGGCCGCCGAGGGCCTCGTCCGAGGCATTGTCGATCACCTCCTGCACGATATGCAGGGGGTTGTCGGTCCGGGTGTACATGCCGGGGCGCTGCTTGACCGGCTCCAGGCCCTTCAGGACCCGGATGGAAGATTCGCTGTACTGACTGGTTTTGCTCGCCATGGAGTCGCTACGAAAGTGATGGTCCCGGCTGCCGCGAGGCGCACAACTGTGCACGCGCCGGGGCACCGGGCACTGCATTGTAATGGAAGCGCGCGACGCCATTCCCGCGGAAAAACGCCCGCCCTTGCAGCCTGCGCCGGCCCGGCTTGCCGGGCCGCCGGCACTTGTTGCCGGGGCGCCGCCGATGCGGGCGGCGCCGTACGCGTTTTCCCGGGGCGGAGTAAACTCCCCACCACCCGGCCCCCGGCAAGCCCGATTGCCGTTTCGGCGCGGTAAGACAACAAGCACAGACAATCCTGTCGGCGCCGCCCCCACCCGGCGCGGCCGCCGCACACCGAGCCAAGACATGCAGAACCGACAACTCTCCCTGACCACCGTGCTGGTGTGCGGTGGCCTGCTGGTCACGCTTTCGATGGGCATCCGGCACGGCTTCGGCCTGTTCAACCTGCCGATCACGCAGTCCCACGGCTGGAACCGCGAGACCTTCGCCTTTGCGCTGGCGCTGCAGAACCTGATGTGGGGCGCCAGCCAGCCCTTCGCCGGCGCCCTGGCCGACAAGTTCGGCGCGCTGCGCATCATGCTGGCGGGCGTGGCGCTGTACGTCGCCGGCCTGGTGGTGATGGCGCTGGCGACCAGCGGCACCGCCTTCGCCACCGGCGCCGGAGTGATGATCGGCATCGCCCAGTCCGGCACCACCTACAGCATCGTCTACGGCGTGATCGGCCGCGTGGCCAGCCCGGAAAAGCGGATCTGGGCCATGGGCATCGCCGCGGCGGCGGGCTCGTTCGGCCAGTTCCTGATGATCCCGGTGGAACAGGGGCTGATCTCCGGCCTGGGCTGGCAGAACGCGCTGTACGTGATGGCGCTGATGGCCTGCGTGATGCTGCCGCTGGCGCTGACCCTGCGCGAGCCGCGCGAGGCCGCCCACACCGGCGGCCACCACCAGACCATCGGCCAGGCCATCCATGAAGCCTTCGGCAACCGCAACTTCCAGCTGCTGACACTGGGCTACTTCGTGTGCGGCTTCCAGGTGGTCTTTATCGGCGTGCACCTGGCGCCGTACCTGAAAGACCAGGGGCTGACGGATCCGAAGGTGGCCGTGGTGGCACTGGCGCTGATCGGGCTGTTCAACGTGTTCGGCACCTATACCGCCGGCGCCATGGGCCAGCGCCTGCCCAAGCGCTACCTGCTCGCTTTCATCTACCTCGCGCGTGCGGTGGTGATCGCCGGCTATCTGCTGTTGCCGCTGACGGTGGCCAGCACCTGGGTATTCGCGGCGCTGATGGGGTTCCTGTGGCTGTCGACGGTGCCGCTGACCAACGGCATCATCGCGCAGGTGTTCGGGGTGAAATACCTGTCGATGCTGTCGGGGGTGGTGTTTTTCTCGCACCAGATCGGCAGTTTCCTGGGCGCGTGGCTGGGGGGCTATCTCTATGACCGCACCGGGGGATACAACACGGTGTGGCTGCTCGCGATCGCGCTGGGGGTGGTGGCTGCGCTGGTCAACCTGCCGATTCGCGAGCAGGCGCTGGTGCGGGCGCAGCCGGCGGCGGCGTGATGGCCATGGTTCGCGCACGCGTGGCGAAGGCGGCCGGGCTGGCGGGGCTGGCCGGGCTGCTGGCGGCGGGATTCGTGGGGTACCTGCGGCCGTCGTTCGTGGTGGACCTTACGAATATGGTGTTGGCGTGGTGTGGGTAAGAGCCGGACTGAGGCGCTTCGACCATGCCGACTGTGTGCCCCCTCTCCCGCTTGCGGGAGAGGGTTGGCGAAGTGAGGCGCTGACATGCTTGCCACGCGCCTGCCCTCACCCCCGGCCCCTCTCCCGCAGGCGGGAGAGGGGAGCAAACCAACTGCGTGCCAGACGCTCTCAGGACCTTACGCCCACTCGCCCTTTGACTTCGCCTCCAGCACTTCCCAGCGCTCCAGCGCTTCCAGCAGTTCCATCTCGATCTCGTCGTGCCGCGTCGCCAGCAGCGCGGCCTTGGCCGCATCGCTGACGTAGAGCGAGCCATCCGCCAGTTGCGCCGAGATCGTCTTCTGCTCGGTCTCCAGCGACGCAATCCGCTCAGGCAGCCCATCCAGCTCGCGCTGCTCCTTGTACGACAGCTTGACGGTCCGATTGGCCCCGCGCGCCTCGCGCGTATCCTTGCCCCTGGCCGGCTCGGCCAGCTTCTGCTCAGCCGGCTTGCGCGCCGCCTGCAGCGCGGCGCTGCGCGCTGACTGCTCGACCCAGTCGGAATACCCCCCGACCGACTCGCGCCAGACCCCATCGCCTTCGGCGGCCAGCGTCGAGGTCACCACGTTGTCGAGGAAGGCGCGATCGTGCGACACCAGGAACACGGTGCCGCCGTAGTCCTGCAGCAGCTCCTCCAGCAACTCCAGCGTGTCGATGTCGAGATCGTTGGTGGGCTCGTCCAGCACCAGCACATTGGCCGGCCGCGCGAACAGCCGCGCCAGCAGCAGCCGGTTGCGCTCCCCGCCCGACAGCGACTTGACCGGCGAGCGTGCGCGCTCCGGCGCGAACAGGAAGTCGCCCAGGTAGCTCATCACGTGCTTGCGCTGGCCGTTGACCTCGACCCAGTCGCTGCCCGGGCTGATGGTGTCGGCCAGCGACTTCTCCAGGTCCAGCGCGGTGCGCATCTGGTCGAAATACGCCACCTGCAGGTTGCTGCCGTTGCGCACGGTGCCGCTGTCGGGTGCCAGCTCGCCCAGGATCAGGCGCAGCAGCGTGGTCTTGCCGGCGCCGTTGGGGCCGATCAGGCCGACCTTGTCGCCACGCATGATGGTGGCGGTGAAATCGCGCACCACCACCTTGTCGCCATAGGCCTTGTTCACATCGACCAGCTCGGCCACGATCTTGCCGGAGCGGTCGGCCTGCGACACCTCCAGCCTGACATTGCCCTGCACCTCGCGGCGCGCGGCGCGCTCGTTGCGCATCGCCACCAGCCGCTGGATGCGCGACACGCTGCGCGTGCGGCGCGCTTCCACGCCCTTGCGGATCCACACCTCTTCCTGCGCCAGCAGCTTGTCGAACTTGGCCTGCTCGACCTGCTCGGCGGCCAGCATCTCGGCCTTGCGCGCCTGGTAGGCGGCGAAGTTGCCGGGAAAGGACACCAGCCGGCCGCGGTCGAGCTCGACGATGCGCGTGGCGACGCGGTCGAGGAAGGCGCGGTCGTGGGTGATCAGCAGCACGCTGCCGCGGAACTGCAGCAGCAGGTCTTCCAGCCAGCGGATCGCCTCCACGTCGAGGTGGTTGGTGGGTTCGTCCAGCAGCAGGATGTCGGGCTCGGCCACCAGCGCCTGCGCCAGCGCCACGCGCTTCTGCAGCCCGCCCGAGAGCGCGTCGACACGCGTGTGCGAATCCAGCCCCAGCCGGGCCAGCGTGGTTTCCACGCGGGTGCGCAACTGCCAGGCGCCGGCGGCGTCGAGCTCGGACTGCAGCCGGTGCAGTTCGGCCAGCGCCGCTTCGTCGTCGTGGTGCTCGGCAACGCGGTCGGCGGCGGCCTCGTAGCGGACCAGCAGGTCGTGCGCATCGCCCATGCCCTGCGATACCGCGTCGAACACGGTGATGCCGGGCGCGAACTGCGGCTCCTGCGGCACGTAGGCACTGGTCACGCCGCTCTGGCGGGCGATCAGCCCGTCGTCCGGCGCCGACAGCCCCGCCACGATCTTCAGCAGCGAGGACTTGCCCGAACCGTTGCGTCCGATCAGCCCGACGCGCTCGCCGGCCTCCAGCGAAAAGTCGGTGTGGTCGAGCAGGGCCACGTGCCCGAAGGCAAGCTGGGCATCGGTAATGGAAAACAGGGCCATGGGAAGGAAGGCGAGACCGCGAGGAAAGATGGGACGGGCCGGCGGCGCGGGCGCGCCCGGCGGCAGCCCGCATTGTAGACGACCGGCAGCCTGACCCGGCACGGGCAAAAAAGAAGGGCCCGCGCACTGCGGGCCCAAGAGTCTCTCCTCGGTGCCCTGCTCGCAAGGCACGGAACCAGCATAACAACGGTCCACGGCCCGCTCCAGTCGGACAAGTCCGTAAGGGAAAGCCCCGTCTAGCGGGGGCGCCGCGCCGCGGCCGCGCCGATCCGGGCCGAATTGGTACGGCCAAGGCACTCATGCGAAGATGGCGGCCGTACCCAAGTGCCTGCTGCCCGCCCCATGACCACCGCTTCGCTGAAATTTTCCGACCTGTCCGTGTCGGCGCTTGTCGCCGGGCTGGTCGCCACGCTCACCGGCTACACCAGTTCGCTGGTGCTGATGATCCAGGCGGGACACGCGGCCCACCTGAGCGACGCGCAGATCTCGTCGTGGATCTGGGCGCTGTCGATCGGCATGGGGATCACCACCATCGGCCTGTCGCTGGCGTTGCGCGTGCCCATCGTGGTGGCATGGTCCACGCCCGGCGCGGCACTGCTGATCGCCAGCCTGCCGGGCGTGCCCTATGCCGAGGCCATCGGCGCCTTCCTGCTGGCCGCCTTGCTGATGACCGCGGCCGGCATGACCGGCTGGTTCGACAAGCTGATGCGCGCCCTGCCGGCGAGCATCGCCTCGGCGCTGCTGGCCGGCATCCTGTTCCGCATCAGCGTCGACGTGTTCGTGCAGGCGCAGCACCAGACCGTGCTGCTGCTGGCGATGTTCGCCGCTTTCCTGCTGGGGCGGCGGCTGTGGCCGGCCTATGCGGTGCCGGGGGTGCTGCTGGCCGGCGTGGTGGTGGCCGGGGTGCTCGGCCAACTCGATTTCGCCGGCGTGCGGCTGGAACTGGCCGTGCCGGTGTGGACCACGCCGGCGTTCTCGATGCCGGCCTTCATCAGCCTGGCGATCCCCTTGTTCATCGTCGCGCTGGCGTCGCAGAACATTCCCGGGCTGGCCGTGCTGCAGGCCGATGGCTACCACGTGCCGGCGTCGCGCCTGATCACCATCACCGGGCTGGCCTCGGCCGCGCTGGCACCGTTCGGCTCGCACGGCATCAACCTGGCGGCGATTACCGCGGCAATCTGCACCGGCCCGCAGGCCGACCCCGACCGCCACCGCCGCTATACCGCGGCGGTGGTCTGCGGCGTCGGCTACCTGGTCGCGGGCACGCTCGCCGCCAGCATCGCCGCGCTGTTCGCCGCCTTTCCGCAGGCGCTGGTGGTGGGCGTGACCGCATTCGCGCTGATGGGCTCGATCGCCAACGGCCTGACCGTCGCCATGCAAGCCCCGGCCGAGCGCGAAGCCGCCCTGCTGACCTTCATGATCACGGCCTCGGGCATGACCCTCGCGGGCATCGGCTCGGCATTCTGGGGCGTGGTGGGCGGCATGCTCGCCTATCACGCGCTGCGCCGCCGGGGAGCCTGACGGCAGGCCCGGCGCGGGGCTACAGCAGCAGGAAAGCCAGGTCGGACAGGCCGATTTCCTCCGGCAGCACGCCCTTGCGCCGCTGGAACAGGATGTGCTGCAGCACGCGGTCGCGGTCCCCGGCAAAGGCCTGCGGATCCAGCCGCAGCGCCACGCGCGCGTAGTGCTCGGCCAGCAGCCGGTAGACCCGGTGCCGCACCCGCAGCATCTCGGTGTCGGCTTGCAGCCGGCTCATCGCACTGGTGTTCTCTTCCTCCAGCTTGCGCATGCCCATCACCACGCGGGCATGCATGCCGCGGTAGCGGTCGATCTCCGCATGGGCCTTGCGCAGTTCTTCACGCAGCGCGCGCACCTCCTGCAGCAGCTTCAGGTTGTGCTGCACGCCGCGCTGGATGCGCGCGGCCTCTTCCAGCGCCTGGTCCGCCGCCGCAATGGTGTCGTGCCATGGATTCGCGTCCGGCGCGCTGGAAGGGTCCCCTGACCCCGATGTCGACGATGATGCCGACGATGGCGGGACAGCCACGCCGCCGATGCCTGTGTGCTGCATACCGCTCCCCTAATCCCCATGCCCGCCGCCGGCATCGTCATGTGTTCTCGATTTCGTGCCGGCCTGGTCAGGCAAAATTACCGCGACTGCCTGGATGCCCCTCTTGCCGCGGGCCAGCGTGCACCCGCTTGTTATGGTTCTGCCCGTCACATTCAACCCGCCCTTGCCGCCTCGCACAACCACCGCGAGGGAGGGAGCGGCTTTGGCGCAACATGCGCGGAGCGCTAAGATGCCGGCTCAGGCCCATGCCGGCCAGCCTCTTCTGCATGCCATGAACGGATATTTGCTGCTCGCCTTCGCCATCGTCGCCGAAGTCATCGCCACCAGCAGCCTGAAGGCCTCGCAAGGCTTTACGCGGCTCCTGCCCAGCGTGCTGGTGGTCACCGGCTACGTCGCCGCCTTCTATCTGCTGATGCTGGTGATGCGCACGGTCCCGGTCGGCATCGCTTATGCGATCTGGAGTGGCGCCGGCATCGTGCTGGTGTCGCTGATCGCCGTGGTGTTGTACCGGCAGGTGCCGGACCTGGCCGCCTGTGTCGGGATCGGGCTGATCATTGCCGGGGTGGCGGTGATCCAGCTGTTTTCGAAGACGAGCGCGCATTGACCAGCATCGAGCGCCGGTTCTCCCCCTCCTTGCCAAAGGAAATGCGCCTTCCGATACGGCCATCGCGCGTGTGCACGACCAGGTCGACACACTTTTCCTCCGCTTTCGCCGTGCCGGCCGCGATGGCCGCCTCCCGGCTGGGAAAGAATAGACGGCCCTCGCCGCCGCACGCGCTCTCCACGACCCACTGAAGTCCCTCGATCCGTAAAACGTGAACGTGTCCGTCCGACATGGCTGCTCCAAAGCTGACGGGAGTGAGTATCTGTAGTCGGCCCGAGCGCGGGTATCGGCTTTTGTCCGACAAGGCAACACTTGACAGGGACGGGTCATGGCTGCGGCGTCTATCGCCGGACGCTACGGGGCCCGCAGCGGAACGCGGCGCGCGACGGTTGCGCTGAATGCTTTGAAGCGCGGGGAAAGCGAGGGCTGGCAGGCAATGCCGGGCATCTATGGTCCCGCCGACAGGAATCGAACCTGTATCTAGCGCTTAGGAGGCGCTCGTTCTATCCATTGAACTACGGCGAGGGACAGGACTGCCAGGACGGCAAGCCGCTGGCGCGGTGATCCTGGAGACGGGCGGGAGTATATCAAAATCCGCACGCCCGCGGCCCGTCGCCGGCGCGGTGGTGGGTGTCGCCCGACACCGGCATGCCAGGTGTCGGCGTGCATCCAACGCGGCGGCGCCAGCCGCAATTGGCAACTGGTCCCCGACCGGCCCGGAATCGGCGCCACACCACCGCTTCCGGCCTGCGCCGGTCCCGTTGCCCCCGGTGGCACGCTGCTTGCTCGATCAGCCGTACCGCCCCCGGCGCATCGACGCCTTTCACCGGAGACCACATATGGCCACCCTCTCGATCAATGACCTTGCCAGCTGCCGCGAACTTGCCCCCGCCGCCATGGCGCGCGTACGCGGCGCGGGGGGACAGTGGGTGTTCGGCTGGATCCGGCCGTTCGTGCCGTCGTCGCCGGCGCCGCTCGGCACCGTGATCAACTTTTACGAGATCAACTACAGCTTCTATGCTGATCAGATAAACAACCAGTTCCAGAACATCGATATCCGCAACAACGCGCCAAACGCCAACATCAATGTCCGGGGCGACCAGGGTGCCAGGAACGACGGCCGGCTAGTCTGATCCGGCCTTGCCCGGACCCCCGCGGGCGCTGGCGTGGATCGTTGCGGATCGCAGCGGAGACCAGCTTGGGTTTCGACTCGCATTTCCAGTGGACCTCGGCGGCGTGCACGGACGTCGGGCGCGTGCGCGAGCGCAATGAGGACGCCTGCCTCGACCTGCCCGGACAGGAATTGTGGGCCGTGGCCGACGGCATGGGCGGCCATGCCGTGGGAGATTTCGCCAGCCAGGCGGTGGTGCGGGCGCTGGCGGCGCTGCCGCCGCAGGCGCGCCTGGAGGACCGGATCGACGCCACGCGCGCGGCCTTGCAGGGCGTGAACCTGGCGCTGGTCGACGAAGCCGCGCGCCTCGGCGTGCGCTGCATCGGCAGCACGGTGGTGGTCCTGCTGGCCGGCGACAGCCGCTGTGCCTGCCTGTGGGCCGGGGACAGCCGCCTGTACCGGCTGCGCGGCGGCCAGCTGGCGCGCCTCACGCGCGACCATAACCAGGTCGAGCGCCTGCTTGCGCGCGGCCTGATCACGCCGGAGCAGGCGCGCCACCATCCCGCGCAGAACACCATCACGCGCGCCGTCGGCGCGGCCCCGACGCTGGCGCCGGAACAGTTGCTGACCGACGTGGCCGACGGCGACGTCTACCTGTTGTGCAGCGACGGGCTGAGCAACGAGGTCGACGATGACGCGATCGCCGCGGTGCTGGCCCAGCAGGACGTGGCGCAGGCCGCGCTGACACTGGTGCAGAAGGCGCTCGATGCGGGCGGCCGCGACAACATCTCGGTAGTGGTGCTGCGCGCGGCCGACCCGTGTGGCCCGGATCGCACCCTGGTCAACCCCGAGCTCGACGCCTGACGCCCGCCGCGCCCTACCCCTTGCCGGCTTCGGCCTGGCGGCTGGCGCGGAAGTCCTTCGAGTGGATGCCGTGCTTCTTCAGCAGCATCTGCAGGTGCGAGCGGTTCATGTCGAAGCGCCGGGCCAGCTCGGCGACGGTGCCGCCCACCTCCTGCAGTCCGCGCTCCAGGAAGGCGCGCTCGGCCTCGTCGCTGGCAGCGCGCTTGGCTTCGCTGAGCGAGGTTGCCATGGCGATGTCGGCGCCGGCCGCGCCGGCGCCGACCACCGCCAGCGCGGCAGGCTTCGGCCGGATGTCCTGCGGCAGGTGCGGCAGGTCGGCGGTATCCCCGGCCAGGCAGCTCAGCCGGTACAGCAGGTTGCGCAGCTCGCGGATATTGCCGGGGTAGTCGTAGTGCAGCAGGAAGTCACGCAGCCGCGGCGTCAGCCTGACCGGCGCGCGCCTGAGCATGCCGGCGGCCTCGTCGCTGAAGTACGACACCAGCAGCGGGATCTCGTCGCGCCGCTCCCGCAGCGCCGGCAGGCTGACGTGGATCACGCTCAGCCGATAGAACAGGTCTTCGCGGAAGGTGCCGGCCTGGCTCATCCGGCGCAGGTCCTTGTTGGTCGCCGCGACGATGCGCGCATCGACCGAGATGATCTCGTCGGAGCCGACCCGCTGGATCTCGTGCGCCTCCAGCACGCGCAGCAGCTTGACCTGCCCGGTCAGCGGCAGTTCGCCGATCTCGTCGAGGAAGATGGTGCCGGTATGCGCGCTCTCGAACTTGCCGCGCCGGTCGTTGCTGGCGCCGGTGAAGGCGCCCTTCTTGTGCCCGAACAGCTCGGATTCGAGCAGGCTGTCTGGAATGGCCCCACAGTTGACCGAGATGAACGGCTTGTCGGTGCGCGCGCCGTTGGCGTGGATCACCTTGGCCATCAGTTCCTTGCCGGTGCCGCTTTCGCCGTCGATCAGCACCGGCAGGTCGGTGGGCGCGGCCTTCTCGGCGATTTCCAGCGCTTCGAGCAGCCGGGGGTTGTCGCCGAAGGTGCCTTCGAAGATAAAGCTGCGCTCCATCAGCGCCTGACGCCGCTCGCGCGGCAGCCGTTCGACCTCCGGCGGCGGCGGCGCGGCCGCGGCCGCGCTTGCGGCCGCGGCGGCGGCGTCGGCGGACGATGCCGCCTGCACGAAGCGCTCCTTGTGCGACAGGCCCATCACCTCGTCGCGCAGCGTGGTGGCCTGCTTGAGCAGTTTCTCGATTTCGGGCCGGTCCAGCTTCGACGCCCAGCGCAGCGTCGAGCGCAGGATCTCGATCTTTTCGATCAGCCCGGCGAACGACACCGGCGAAGTCACCGAGACGGGGGTGGCGCCCTGGTTGTATAGCTTCATGCTGCGCTCAGTTGCTTCTGCACCAGTTGGAAATACATGCCCTTGCGCTCCAGCAGCTCTTCGTGCCGGCCCTGCTCGACGATCGCGCCTTCATACAGCACCAGGATCTTGTCGGCCTGCATGATGGTGCTGAGCCGGTGCGCGATGATGACCGCGGTGCGCCCGCGCAGGATTTCCTGCATATTGGCCAGGATGTTGCTCTCGGACTGCGTGTCCAGCGCCGAGGTGGCTTCGTCGAACACCAGCAGGCGCGGGTCGTGGTACAGCGCGCGCGCAATGCACAGCCGCTGGATCTGCCCGCCCGAGAGGCCGATGCCCCGTTCGCCGACGACCTGCTCGTAGCCCAGCGGCAGCTTGCTGATAAAGGCATGGGCGTCGGCCATGCGCGCCACCTCCTCGATGCGGCGCCGGTCCGGGCTGTCGTCGCCGCAGGCGATGTTCTCGGCGATGGTGCCGGAGAACAGCAGGTTGGACTGCATCACGTAGCCCACCTGCGCGCGGTAGAAGGCCGCGTCGATCACGTTGAGGTCGTAGCCGTCGACCGTCATCGAACCCTCGGTGGGCTTGTAGAAGCCCACCAGCAGCTTGGCCAGCGTGGTCTTGCCCGAGCCGCTGCGGCCGACGATCGCGACCATCTCGCCGGGGCGGATCGCGAAGCTGATGTTCTCCAGCACGTAAGGCGTGTCCTCGCCGCCGTAGCGGAAGTACAGGTCCTTCATCACGATCTCGCCCTGCAGGTCAGGCAGCATCACGCGCGACAGCACGTCCTGCGGCTTCTGCTCCGGTTCGAGGTCGAGCACGTCGCCAAGCCGCTCCATCGCCACGCCGGCGTCGTTGAGCTGGCCCCACAGCGCCACCAGACCCATCAGCGGCGCCAGCACGCTGCCCATGAAGGCGTTGAAGGCAATCAGCTGGCCGATGGTCAGCTCGCGCTCCAGCACCAGCGTCGCGCCCACCCACAGCACCGCGATGGTGGTGGCGGCATTGAGCAACTGGCTCGCCAGCCCCACCAGGATATGGAACTGCTGCGCCTTGTACTGCGCCTCCAGCGCCTTGGTGTACTTGCGCTCCCAGCGCAGCCGCACCGGCCGCTCGATGCCCATGCCCTTGACCGTCTCGGCGCCGCCCAGCGTCTCCATCAGGTAGGCCTTGGCATCGGTCGACGCCGCGAATACGTCGCGCGCATAGGCCTTGACCCGCGGCGTCACCACCACCGTCAGCGCGGCGATCGGGATCACGAAGGCGATCAGCAGCAGCGTCAGCTTGACGTTATACAGAAACATGATGGTGAAGTAGATAAACACCATCAGCAGGTTCAGCGCCGTGGTCACCGTCGATTCGGTCAGGAAGGCGCGGATGGTCTGGTTCTCCTGGAAGCGCGCGAAGATGTCGCCGGTCTTGCGCTTGGCGAAGAACGACAGCGGCAGCGACAGCGTGTGCCGGAAGAAGTGCGACATCATGGCGAAATCCATGTTGCGCACCATGAAGTTGGCCAGGTAGGCGCGGATCGTCGACATCAGCTGCGAGAACACGCTCGAGATGATCAGCCCCGCGATCAGCAGGTGCAGCAGCCCGACGTTCTGGTGCACCACCACCCCGTCCAGGATGTTCTGGATGATCAGCGGCGGCACCACCCCCAGCATCTGGATCACGAAGGTCGCCAGGAACAGGTGCGCCAGGATCTTCTTGTATGGCGCCAGGTAGCCGATGAAGCGCAGCCATGGCGAGCGCTGCACCGACAGCTGCGTCATGCTTTCGCCGGGCGCGAACAGCAGGCAGGTGCCGCTCCAGCCGCGCTCGAATTCCTCGGCGCTCATCTTGCGAAAGCCGATGGCGGGATCGGCCACCCACACCCAGCGCGACGAGATGCCATACACCACTACATAGTGGTAGCCCTCCCAATGGACGATGAACGGCAGCTCGAAGCCCAGCAGCGAATCACGCGTGCATTGCACCCCGCGCGTGGTGAAGCCCAGCGATTCCCCCGCCCGCGCCAGGCTGTCGAGGGTGGCGCCCTGGGTGGTGACGTTGGCCAGCTCGCGCAGCTTGCCGAGCGTCATCGGGATGCCGTAGTGCCGGCAGATCATCGCCAGGCAGGCCGCGCCGCAGTCCATCTCCTCGGCCTGCTCGACCAGCGCGAAGCGGCGGATCAGCTTCTCGCCCAGCTCCGGCTTCGAGGCCAGGTCCAGCAGCACCGGGCGCCGGCGCCGCTCGGCCAGCTTCTTCTGCCGGTGCAGCTCGCGGTCCAGCACCCGGATGCGCTCCTCCAGCACCTCGCGCAGGCGCGGGTTGCGCTCCAGGATCAGCTGCACGGTCTTCTCGGGGATCACCAGCAGGCGCACGTCGGTCTCGGCAATCGCCGCGGCCAGCTGCTCCTGCCGCATCACGCAGGCGCGCTCGCCAAAGATATCGCCCTGGCCCAGCGTCGCCAGCGGAAACTCGCCGCCCTCTTCGCTGCGCACGATGCGCACCGTACCCTGGCGCACCACATACAGGCGCCGGTCGTCGCGTCCGTCCTGCTTCAGGATTTCCCGGCCGGCCGCGACGCGCTTCACGCCGACGCTGCGCACCGCGTCCTCCAGCTCCTGCTTGTCGAGCTTGCCGCGCAGGTCGAACAGCCGCGCGACAAAGCCGCCGGCCGAGCTGATCGCGACATAGCTGGTGATAAAGGCCAGCGCGGCGGGGTTGCCGGCCACCAGGGGCTCGCTGACGCTGCGCGGAATCATCAGCAGCTCGGTCTTGCCCGAGGCCCGCACCGACGACTCGTGCCGGTATTCGCGCAGCAGCGCGAGATCGGCAAAGACCTCGCCGGTCTTGCGCACTCCCATGCTGATTTCCTTGCCGTGCTCCTCGTTGAACACGCGCACCGAGCCGGACTTGACGATAAACAGGCCCGGCGCGGTTTCGCCGGCATTGCAGACGGTGTCACCGAAGCCGAAGCTCAGCACCTGCGCGGCGTCGGCCAGGCGCGCCAGCTCCTCCGGCGTCAGCACCGACAGGATCTCGACGCCAGCCAGGAAAGCGGCCAGCGCCGAACCCGCCGCCGGCTCCTGCGGGGCGGCCGTGGCGGCGCCGTCGGCGGCCGGCGCGGCCTCGCTAGCGGGCTTCGATGACATGTTCCTGCGCCCTGGCCATCAGCCAGTCCTCGCGCAGCAGCCGGCGCACTTCGACCGCCACCTCGCCGTCGAGCGTGGCCGGGTGCTTGGCGCGCACCAGGAAGACCTCGAAGAACGAGCGGTCGGCGGCCGGGAACGGCCCCAGCAGGTCGCCCGGCTCGGCGTTGAAGACCTTGGCCTCGATCTCGGTCTTGAGCGAGCCGCGCAGCACCTTGCCGATTTCGCCGCCGCGCTCGCGCGTGTCGGCGATGGAGTGCTCGCGCGCCATCTCGGCAAAGGCCCCGGGATCGTCCTGCAGGTAGGAGATCAGTTCCTTCGCCTTGCCTTCGCTGTCGACCACGATATGGCTGACCTCGATGCTGTCGAAGCGCGGCGAATTCAACGCAAAGTACTCCTGCACCGCGGCATCGCTGCACACCTGTTCCATCATCCGCTCCTGATACAGGTTGTCGGTGATGAAGGCCTCGAACTCGTCCAGGCTGACATTGAGCGCATCCAGGTAGTGATTCATGTCAGCGGCGCGGTGCAGGCCCTGCACGCGGCGGAACTGGTCGGCGCGTTCCTGGATCTCTTCGGGCGTGACCACCAGCCCCTCCCGCCTGGCGGCGTGCACGGTCAGCTTGTCGCGCACGATCTGCTCGACCAGCCCTTCGAATTGCCCGGTCAGCTTGAGCAGGCGCACGAATTCCTCGACCCCGAGCACCTCGTCGTCGATACGCACGATGCCAGTCATTTTTCCCACTCCTTTGGCGGCCTTGCGCGGCTTGCGCGCCCGGCCGGCCAGATGCTGTTGCTGGTGCCGCCGCGGCGCTAGCCCGCCACCTCGCGGAACGGGTCGAGCCCGAGATCGATCAGGCGCCGCTCGCGCACCACGATCTCCGCGGTGGCGGTCATGCCATAGCGCAGCGGATACTTGTTGTCGGCCACGGTGTAATAGTCGCGCGCCAGGCGCACGCGGCCCTCGTAGACCGGCTGCTTGTCAGGCCCGCCCGGCTTGGTCGCGGGCGAGATGAACTCGAGCGTGCCGTCGATGATCCCGTAGCGCTGGTACGGGAACGCATTGAACTTGAGCTTGACCGGCAGCCCTTCGCGCAGGAAGGCGCGGTCGCGCTCGGCGATCACGATCTTCACCACCGGGCGCGCATCCTTGGGCGCGATGCCGCCCAGCGGCGTATTGGCCTGCACCTTGTCGCCGCGCTGGGTCGAGGTGACATCGGTGATCACGCCGGACACCGGCGCCAGGATCAGCAGGAAGTTGTCCTTGTCGATGTTCTCGAAGCGGATGCGCGCGGCGGCGTCCGCCACCAGGCGCGCGGTCTGCACCTGCAGGCGCAGCTTGTCCTCGGTGTTGGCGATCTCGCGCAGCGCCGCGTCATACTGCACGCGCAGGCCGGCGAGGTCCTGGCCGCTGCTTTCGAGCTCGGAGCTGGCCTGGGTCAGTTCGCGGCCCAGGCGCGCCTCCAGCTCGGCCAGCCGTGACTGCGCCACGCGCAGATTGTTCTCCGCGTCCTGCGCCGCGGCACGCTTGGCGTCGACCTGCGATTGCGAAACCCCGCCGCCGCCGGGCAGCGCCAGCAGGCGCGCATAGCGGTCCTGCTCCTGGCGGGCGAACTCGCGCGCGCGCCGCGCGTTGTCGAGATTGCTGCGCGCTTCCTGCACCTGGGCGCGCTGCTGCTCGGCCAGCCGCGTGGTGCCTTCGGCGATGCGGGTCTCGTGCTGGCGCGTGGCCACGTCGATCTGCTGCTTGAGCGCCGCCGCGCGGCGCTCCATCAGCGCCTTCTTGTCGGGGAACTGCTTCCACTCGCGCTCGGAGTCTTCCAGCTTGAGCTGCGCCTCCAGCGCGTTGGCGGCGGCCTCGATCGCGCCGCGCGCGTTCAGGCGCGCCAGCACGTCGTCCTTGGACACGGGCTGCCCTTCGGCCACGTAGAGGTCGGCAAGCTCGCCGTCCACCGGCGCATAGAAGCGCCGCACCTCGGACTCCGGTGCCAGCGTGCCCTGCGCGGTGACGATGACGTCGGCATGGCCGACGAAGGACCACACCAGCCCGCACAGCACCAGTGCAAAGGTGGTGACGATGGTCAGCAGGCCCAGGCGCGACGGCTCGGCGCTGAGCAGGCCGATGCCTTCGGCGCCGTGGTCTTCCAGCGCCTCGGCAAGTGGTTTCAGGCCGGCGTGACGGGCATCGTCCTTCATGGCTTCCCCACTGACGCCGGCGGCGGGGCCGGCGCCGGAACCGGGGCCACGGCGGCGACCGGTTCCGGCGCCTTGCCGGTGTCCTCGCCGCCGATCAGCCCGAGCTTGGCCTTGAGCACGGCGGGATCCAGCACCGTGCCCAGTTCGCGCAGCGCGTGCCGCTGCTGCTCGGCCTCGGCGCGGATCTCCTGCTCGACCTTGGCCAGCTGCGCCAGGTCGGCGCTTTCGCCGGCACGCAGCTGCGTGAAGATGCGCATGCCCTGGCGCGCGTCGTCCTGCGCCTGCGACAGCAGCCGTGCCTGCGCGCGGAACTTCGGCGAGATGCCGGGCTCGAGCCGCTGCTCGCCGCCGATCACGCCGTTGGCGCGATACTGCTTCCACGCCGCGAGCGCGCTCGCCATCAGCTCGCGCGCGCGACGCAGGGCACTGTCGCGCACGCCGTTGACGTCGGCCTCGACCGCCCTGGCGAAATAGCGGTCCTCGTCCGCATCGAGCAAGGCGTAGAAATCCAGCAGGCGGTCCTCGTAGCCACGGCTGCCGCGCGCGGCCTGCAACGCGGCGTACTGCGCCGCGACCTTCTGCTTGTGCCCCAGGTCGCGCGCCAGGTCGTCGGCCCACGCTCCGCCGCGGATCTGCCCGAGCGCGGCCAGCGCGGCGCTGCTGTCGCCCTGCTGCCACGCCCTGGCCGCACTGGCATACTCGCGCGCCAGCTGCGGCGGCGGCAGGCGCGCGCCCAGGCTGGCCAGCTGCGCCTGGAACGGCGGCGTGGCAAAGCGGCTGTCGGCCAGCCGCGCCACCAGCGGCCCCGGCCGGCGCGCGCGCAGTGCCTGGATCAGGCCGGTGTAGCGCTCCAGGTCCGCCTGCAGCCGCTCCAGGCCAGACAGGCGCGGATACTTGTCGCGGTATTCGGCCAGCACCGGCACCAAGGCTTCCGGGCGGTCGCGGCCCAGTTCGGCGGCGATGGTGGCATTGAGCCGGTCGATCGCCGCCAGATAGACCGAGGCGTCGTTCTGCAGCCGGCGCACATCGCTGAGCGCATCGGCATACAGGTCGCGGAACGCCGGCACGTCGCCCGCGATGCGTCCGAGCGCGCGCTGGTGCGCGGCGGTGTCCTGGTTCCAGTACGCCAGCAGCTGGCGCATCGGCGTTTCGTCGGTATAGAGCCGGATCGGCGCATCGGCGCCGCGCGGCGCGGTGAAGCGCTCGAGCCTGCCGATCCAGTCGAGCTCGGCCACCAGCGGCCGCGCCTGCGCGTTGTGCGTGCTGAGCTGGCGCAGGCGCGCCAGCACCGCATCGGCGCCGGCCACGTCGCCGGCCTTGAGCCTGGCGGCAAAGTCGGGCACGTAGGCACGCAACAGCGCTTCGGCACCGACGGCCTGGACCTCGATATCGCCCGGATCTCGCGCCAGGTAGCTGTCGGCCGCCTGCGCCGCGCCCGCGTGGTCGCCGGCGGCAAAGCGCGACTGCACCGCGCGCTCCGGCGCGCCACGCCAGTAGACCGCGGCGCCGGCCACCAGCCCGAGCAGCAGCAAGGCCCCGCCCCAGCGCGCCGTGCGCCGCGCGCGCCCCGGCTGGTCCAGTCCGAACAGCCGGGCCGCTTCCGCCAGCAGCAGCGCGGCACGGCCACGCGGGCGCCGCGCGCCGTCGCTGGCGGCGGTAGCCGCCGCGGCCTGGGCTTCGGCCTCGGTGTTGACCTCGTCCTCCTGGTGGGCGGCATAGTCGACGCAGAAGATGTCGAGGAAGGAATCGGGCGCGCCGACAAAGGTGGTGCGGTCGCCGTCGTCGCGGGCGGGCGGCGTGGCGGGGGTGGCAGCCGCGGCGGCGGACGATGCGGGCGTGCCGGCCGTGCCGGGTGGGCCAGGCGTGTCAGGCGTCCCTGGAAGCTGCAGCAGCGAACGCGTCGCCGTGGCATCGTCGGCGCCGTCGTACCGCACCTGCGCCTGGTAGACAAAGTGGTTGCCGCCAAACGCGATCAGGTCGCCATCGTCGAGCGGCACGCCGTGGTCGGCCAGGCGCCTGCCGTTGACGAAGGTGCCATTGGTGCTGCCGAGATCCTCGACGAAGGGGATGCCGCCCTTGAGGTAGACATGGGCATGGCGCCGCGACAGGTAGTTGACCTGGTGCGGATAGCTGTCGCGAAAGCGCGCGAAGGCATCGTCGCCCTTGCTGATCAGGTACGGGAACTGCTCCACATGCAGCGGCTGCAGCCCGACGTCATGGCGTTCCGGCACCAGCGTCAGCGTTACGCGCGGCGGCCCGGGCTGCGGCGCGCGCGGCGACAGCCGCACCCGGAACGACAGCGCCGGCCCGAACGCGACTTCATCGCCATCGCTGAGCCGCGCCGGCTGGCGCGCCACTGGCGCGCCGTTCACGCGCGTGCCGTTCTTGCTGCCGAGGTCGGCCACATAGACCACGCCATGCTCGGCAAAAATGCGCGCATGGCGCCGCGACAGCGATGCGGCCAGTGCTTCCGGGTAGGCGGCAAACGGCAACTCGCTGCGGCCGACCGCGAACAGCGCTTCATCGATGCGGATTTCGCCGATTTCGGGGCGCGCCACCGGCGTCAGGAATACATCGAATTCCTGCGCCAGATCCTGCGCCGCATCCTGCGCCACTTCGTGCGCCGCATGCGGCGCGAGTTCCCGTGCGGATCCCTGGGCCATTTTCACCGGCATTTCCATGATCAGTGCTTCGTCAGGAGCCATGTTTCCAGCGAGCCAACTGCGCGGGCCGCGGCGGCGGGCCAGGGGGGATGAAGCGACTAAGAACATAGTAGGCGACGGCCTAGGCTAGTCAATCGGCCACGGCGGGCGTGGTTGGGACGGCAGCGGCATCGTCGCGACGCCCGCGGCCGGCCCGGCGCGACACGCTGTTCAGGCATTGCGCAACGCGTTGCTTGCGCCGGCATCACCTGGGCGCGGGGCAGCATCGCCGGCACCACTTACTGCGGCGGATTCAGGGCGGTGTTGCGCACATCCGCCTCGGGCCAGCCACCGCCCAGCGCCTTGTAGAGCGTGATGGTGTCGCCCAGGATTTGTTGGTGGACCGCCAACAACTGCAGTTGCGCGGCCAGCAGCGAGCGCTCGGTTTCGAACACTTCGAGCTGCGAGACCACGCCTTCCTTGAGCTGCGCCTCGACCTGCGCGGAGACCACGCGCAGCTGCTCGACCTGCTGCTGCAGCTCGACGCGCTGCTTCTTGTGGGCGTCGACGTTGACCAGCGCGGTCTCGACTTCCTCGAACGCGGTCATCACGGTGCGGCCATATTCGTTTTCCGCCACGCCCACCTGCGCCTCGGTGGTCTTCACGCGCGCCCGCACGTTGGGATCGAGCATGGGCAGGTTGATGCTCGGCATGAAGCCGAAGGTGAAGGACTTGAGCAGGTCGCTCAAGGCGAAGCTGGCGGTGCCGCCGCGCGCGGTCAGGCTGATGCTGGGCAGCTGCGCCAGGCGCGCCTGGCCGACGATGTTGTAGGCGGCCAGCACGCGATACTCCGCCGCCACCACGTCCGGGCGCCGCGCCAGCAGCTGCGACGGCAGCCCGGCCGGCACCGCGGGCGGCTGCACGCGGTCCTGCAGCCGCCCTGCCGGCACCTTGAGATTGCCGGCGGGCACGCCCACCAGCGTCGCCAGCGCGTTCTCCGCCACGTCGCGCGAGCGGCGCAGCTCGAGCAGGTCCTTGTTCAGCCGGTTGATTTCGGCCTGCTGCTGCATCACGCGGATCTTCGGCACCAGCCCGTTCTGGTACATGGCCTGGTAGGTGGACAGGATCTGCCCGTTCTTGGCCACGGTGCGCGCCTGCTGCTCGATCTGTTCGTCGAACTGCAGGATCTGGAAGTAGGTGGTGGAGACATTGGCCACCAGTGTCAGGTAGCCGGCGCGCCAGTCCGCCTCGGTGGCGCGGAACTCGGCGGCCTGCGCCTGCACGCCCTTCTCGACCTTGCCCCAGATATCGATGTCCCAGTTCAGCTGGGCGCCGGCGCTATAGGTCCAGGTGGACTTCTGCCCGGTGCTCTTTTCGAAGCTTGCACCGGCGCCGACGTCGATCACCGGCAGCCCGCCCGCGCGGGCTTCGCCGATCTGCGCATTGGCGACGCGGATGCGCGCCGCCAGCACCTTGATATCGTAGTTGCCGGCCAGCGCGCGTTCGACCAGCTGGTTCAGGTATGGGTCCTGGAACCCCAGCCACCAGTTGGGCTGCACCGCTTCGGCCGGCGACACCGTGATCGAGTCCTGGCGCGACCATTCCGCCTTGGCAGGGGTTTCGGGGCGCTGGTACACCGGCGGGCGGAAGTCTGCGCAACCCGCCAGCAGGGCCGCGCCGGCCGCCAGCGCGGCCAGCCAGGCAGCACGGCGCGGCGCGCGGATCACCGCAGGCACGGACGGGACTGGGGGAAATGCGGGCACGATGTCTTTCCTGCGTGCGACGGCGGCGGTCGGCGGGACGGAACCGGTTCGCCGGTCCAGCGCGGCCGCCGCGTCTGTCTGTATTGTGGTGCGCGCCGGCGCGCGCTCCAACCCCGATCGGCACGGGGCCGGCAAAAGCGCCGCGGGGACGCCCCCGCGGCGCGGCGCCATCTCAACCATCCTCTCAACGATAGATATTGTTGCTGGCGTTCTGGTTGGTATCCACATGCGAGCGGACATGGTCGAGGAAGGCCGAGCCGTTGCCGTTCAGGTTGGTCACGGACTGCAGTTGCGCGATCTCCTGCCGCGCGTTGATGCTGCCGTCGAAGGCAAGCTTGACCGGTGCATACACCGCGGCGAAGGGCAGGTACGAGGTGCCGCCGCGCACGGCGTGCATGCGCTTGCGGTCGAGGGTTTCAGCGGCGGACAGGTCCTGGATGGTCAGCGTGGTCATGATGGTCTCCGGTATCGGTGGTCAGTGTCTGGATTTGGCGGGCGCGGCGGCTCAGCCGTAGATGTTGTTGGTGGCGTTCTGGTTGGTGTGCACGTTCGACTTGACGTGGTCCAGGAAGGCCGAGCCGTTGCCGTTCATGTTGGTCACGGACTGCATCTGCGCGATCTCCTGCACGGCGGTAATGCTCTTGTCGAACGACAGGTTCAGCGGCTGGAACACGGCCACGAACGGCATCAGCGCGCGGCCGCCGCGCACGGCGTGCATGCCCTTGCGGTCCAGGGTTTCGACGGTGGTCAGGTCGGTGAGGGTCAGCTTGGTCATGATGGTCTCCAGTAGAGGAAGGTATTGCCTTGGGCTTGGGTTCGAGCATCGGGTTGGTGTCGCGCTCGGGAGGGACAAACGCAGGGACTGTGCCAGCGCGCCTGCGAAACCGGTCTGGATGACGGAAGTGCCTGTAAACACGGGGGTTTTCGCCTCCGGCGCGTAGCCGGGAGACACCCGCTGGCGGGATCAGGGCGAGGTGCGGTGGCGGGCTGCCACCAACAGATCGGAGGATGCGTGTTGGGAGCCGGCCAACTGGCAGTCCAACTGCCGGGCCCGCTCCCCTGACGGGCCGCGGGGCCGCGCGCTGCGGAGCTACTTCACGTAGATCGTGATCCGCTTCGAATACACCGGCGGGTTGGTCGGTATGTGCTTGTCATCGCCCATCAGCAGCTGCAGGGTGTGCTTGCCCGGCGCCAGCTCGACCATGGTCTCGGTCTCGCCCGCGCCGAAATGCAGGTGGTTGCGGTCGTTGGGAATCTCCTTGTCCATCGGCGGCAGGTCCACGTCGATCAGCAGGTGATGGTGCCCGGTATTGGGAAACTTCACGTCCTTGGGGGCCACCCCCATGTTGCGCAGCCCGAACCACACCTTGAACGGCTTGCCGGCGGGCAAGGTCTGCCCGTCATTGGGCCAGCCGATGTACAGATAGGCATTGGGCGGCGCCGCCGTGGGGCCGCCCTGCACCCACGCGGACAGCATCAGGCTGACGGCGAAGACAGCCGCGGCAAGTAGTCGGGACATGGCGCCCTCCCTGTATGTTGATCGGCCTGCGCCGGCGCGCGCGGCGCATGCTGCGTCGCTATTTCACCGTGATCGTGATCTTCTTCGAATAGATCGGCGGCTCGAACGGAACGTGCCTGGCGTCGCCCATCAGCAATTGCAGCGTGTGCTTGCCTGGCGGCAGTTCGATGCGCGCATCGGTCTCGCCCGCGCCGAAGTGCAGGTGGTTCTTGTCCGAGGGGATTTCCTTGTCGAGCGGCGGCAGCTCGGTATCGATCAGCAGGTGATGGTGACCGCAGCGCGGCGATTCGACGCCCTTGGGGCAGACGCCCATATTGCGCAGGCCCATGCGCACCCAGAACTTGCCGCCGCCGATGACAGCGCCGTCGTACGGCCAGATGATATAAACCTCGGCATTGGGCGGGGCTGCCGTCGGCAACGACAGCGACGGCGCGACGGCCAGCGTGGCGGCCGCCAGCAGGCGGAGCAGGAATCGTCTGGACATACGCGTCGCCTCCCCGAGATCTATCCCGAAACCCGATCACGTTGTCCCGAAAGCCCCTTGTTGTTGCTTGTTGGTCAGCGCTCGGCGATTCGTCATTCAGGTTAGGACGCAAGCGCGGAAAAGGCGACCCCGGCGTGCGGCGGCGACGTGGCAATGCTTCGCCGCATCCACACGCGCTGTGCTATCTTGAAGCAAGCCGGTCGACGTCCTGGCCACACCGCAATGTGCCCGGCGCATGCCGGCGGCTACGGCATGCAATGCAATCGCGGCGGCTCCAGCGAGGTGTGAAGATGTGGCGCAACCTACCAGTCTTACGCGTGGCTGCGATGATCCCGATGGCCGCCACGGCGGCGCTGCTGGCCACGGCAATGCCCGCGGCTGGCGCATCGGCGCAAGCCCAGCCACTGCTCGCCGGCATCATGCCGAAGAACACCGACGAGCAATATGAGCTGAGCTTCTGGGAATCGATCAAGAACAGCAACTACGCCGCCGACTACGAAGCCTACCTGAAGCAGTACCCCAACGGCCGCTTCGCCGGACTCGCCAGGGCCCGGCTCGAGCGCCTGGCGGGCAGCGCGCCCGCGCCCAAGACTCAGGCGCCCGCGCCACCGCCACGCGCGGGCGCCACGGCCAGCGGACCAGCCTCGCGGCCCGCGGCGCCTGCCGCGGCTTCGGCGCCCCCGGCCAAGGCGGCGCCGCCCGCGCCCGCGGCCGCGCGTCCGTCAGCCCCAGCACCAGCGGCCGCGGCGCCGCGCGCCGGCAGCGCGGGCGACGGCGTGGTCAGCACCACGCTGCGCACCGGCGAGATCCGCGATTGTCCGGCCTGCCCGACGCTGGTCACGCTGCCGGCCGGCAGCTTCACCATGGGCAGCAACGCCAGCGACCCGGCCGAGAAGCCGCCGCATCATGTCGCCATCGCCCAGCCCTTCGCCATCGGCCGCTATGAAGTCACGGTCGAGCAATGGAACGCCTGTGCCGACGCCGGCGGCTGCCAGCGCATTGCCACCGTCGCCGACAGCGCGAAGAACGCACCGGTGCGCGACGTCAGCTGGGACGACGCGCAGCAGTACGTGGCCTGGCTCAGCAAGACCACCGGCAAGAGCTACCGGCTGCCCACCGAGGCGGAATGGGAATACGCGGCGCGCGGCGGCAGTGCCAGCACTTACTGGTGGGGCGACCAGATGCGCAAGGGCAATGCCAACTGCAAGGACTGCGGCGATCCGTGGAGCCAGGATGGGCCGGCGCCGGTGGGCTCGTTCGCTGCCAACCCCTACGGCCTGCATGACGTCAACGGCAGCGTGTGGGAATGGGTGGCCGATTGCTGGCACAGCTCCTACAAGGGCGCGCCCGCCGACGGGCGCGCATGGAACGAGAGCGCCTGCGGGGCGCGCGTCATCCGCGGCGGCTCGTGGCGCGAAGGCGCCAGCTACATGGTGTCGTCGACGCGCTTCAAGTACAGCCCGAGCGTGCGGCAGTCGCAGAACGGCTTCCGCGTGGCGCGCGACATGAAATAGGAAGCCGCTGCGGCGGGCAGCGCAAGCCCGTGGACCGTGGTCAGCGCGGTCAGCGTGCGCGCGTGGAAATCTGCACCAGGTCCGCGCTGATGCGGTCGCGCCCATAAGTGCGCGCCATCTGCGCCAGCGGCTTTTCCAGCGCGCGCAAATACTCCTGGCGCGACTCCACCTCGGCCCGGCGCGCCGCGAACAGCGGCGCCGGCGTGGTCAGCAGCACCACCAGTTCGTTGCCGAAGGGCGCCGAGACGATCCAGTCGCCGCTGTCGCCGATGGTGGCGTGATAGGCCGGCGGCGCCTGGTGCGCCGGTATGCGCTGGCTCGGCACCATATGCGCCACCTTGCCGTCTGCGGCGAAGTAGTCGACATAGACATAGGAATCCTGCGCCGGCGTGCGCAGGTCGAGCACCATCGGCGCGCCTTCGGTCAGCTGCGTGCCCTTGCCGCGCAACTGCAGCGACGACGCCGTCGCGCCCTGCCGGTTGCCCGACCAGTACGGCGCGATCATGCTGGCCACTTCGCATTTGTCGGCGGCCAGCGGCTGGGCCTCGACCACCACCTCGCGCAGCGCCTTGGCGCCGGGCAGGCCACTGAGCTGTTCGCGCAGGCGCGCGGCACCCACGCTCTCGGCCAGGTAGCCGCGCACGTGCAGGGTCTGGTCCTGGCGCGCGCCGGCAAGCAGCGAGCACGGCACCGCCGCCAGCAGCTTGCCGACCTCGGCCATCGACAGCTCCGCCGCAGCGGCTGCCACGGGCGCTGGTGGCACCGGCGCTGGCGGCGCAGGCGCCGGCGCGGCTGGCGCCTCCGTGGCCGGCGCGGCGGCGCTCACCGGCGCTGCCGCGCCGGCATCGCCGCTCGGGGCCTCGGCCTGGCGCTGCGACTGCCAGGCGTAGTAGCCGAGTGCCGCCACGCCGACCAGCGCGGTCACCACGCCGCCCGCCACCAGCGGCCCGGAGCGGCGCGCCGGACCGATGATGGTGGCCGGCGCCGCGCTCATGCCCTGCAGGAAGCGCGCGACCGTCGGCGTGCGCGTCTCGCGGTCGAGCGAAAGGGCTTCGCGCAGGGTCTTCCATTGCGTGCGACCCAGCTGCGGCAGCGGCGCCGGCTTGAGCCCGGCCTCGCGCGCCTGGTTGGCCGAGAGCCGCTGGTAGGGATGCTTGCCGCTCAGCAGCTCGTAGGTCACGCAGGCCAGCGCGTAAATATCGTCACGGGGATCGGGCTCGCGATGCTCGAACATCTCGGGGCTGGCATAGGCGGGCGTCATGCCGCCCAGCGAACCGGGATCGAAGACGGTGCGGTCGGATTCGTCGGCCGGCGGCAGGAAGCCGCGCGCGATGCCGAAGTCGATCACCTTGACCTCGCCGTTGGCGGTCAGGAAGACATTGGCGGGCTTGAAGTCGCAGTGCACGAAGCCGCGCTCGTGCGCATACGCCAGCGCGTTGCCCATGCCCTGGATGATCGGCATGGCGCGCGCCATCGGCATGCCGGCAAAGCCGGGGGCCTTGAGCACATGGTTGAGCGACGAGCCCGACAGGTACTCCATGGTAAGGAAGACCACCGGCCCGTCGCGGTCGAAGTCATAGACCGTGACGATGTTCCGGTGCGCCAGCGTCTGCGCCTTGCGCGCCTCGCGCTGCAGCGCCATCAGCGACTTGGGATGGCCGCTGAATTGCAGGTTCAGCACCTTGATCGCGATGTAGGGCCGGCGGTCCGAGGCCTCCAGCTTGCGCAGGTCGAGCGCCTTGTAGACCGTGCCCATGCCGCCGACGCCCAGGCATTCCTCCAGCACGAAGCGGCCGTTGAGCGTATCGCCCACGCCCTTGGTGGCCGGCGTCTGCGGCAGCGTGCCGGGTTCGGGCGAGGCCGCATACATCGAGCCGGTTTCCGTGCCGGCCAGGCGCGTGGCGTCGGTGGCGCCATCGTATTGGGTGGCGCCGCGGCGCTCGATGCGCCGCATGACTTCGGCATAGACCGCGGGCGGGAACGGAAAGCGCGTGTTTTCCTCGATCACCACCCGTGCCGCCTGGCTCGGGGTGGTGGGGTCCTGCGCCAGGGCCGTTTCGAATGACGCGACGAACTCGTCGTCGGAGAGACCACCGTTCTGGAACTTGCGGATCAGGTCTTTGAGACTGGCCACGGGATGCCCTGACATGGTTGCTGGCAGGGCCTGTCCCACCCAGCGGATATGCCCTCTCCTCGCTGGATACTAGTGCGCACCCAAGGCATGCGCAAACCATGCGAGGGCGGCATGCCGCGGCACCCTGGCGCGCTTGGCATGCGCCCTTGCCGGGCGCGCGCGGCTCTGTCGCATCGGCACCAACACCTGCGCCGCCGATGTTGGCCGCGGCCCGTCACAGCGGACCCGCCCACGCGCGGCGCCGGCCCCGGTCGCGAGCCGGCATCTGCGGCGAATTCCCTTTGTTTTCAGGCTCTTGCGCGTGCCCAGCGCGAGCGCCCGGGGCCTTGGCACGGTCCCTGCGTTTGTCCCTCCCGAGCGCGACACCAACCCGATGCTCGAACCCAAACCCAAGGCAATACCTTCCTCTACTGGAGACCATCATGACCACGCTGACCATCAAGGACCTGTCCTCCGCCGCAACTCTCGACAGCAAGCGCATGCACGCCGTGCGCGGCGGCATCGCCTACATGCCGTTCGCCGCCGTCTACAGCCCGGTAAAGCTGTCGCTCGACAAGAGCATCACCGCCGTGCAGGAGATCGCGCAGATGCAGTCCGTGACCAACCTGAACGGCAACGGCTCGGCCTTCCTGGACCACGTCAAGTCGAACGTGCACACCGATCAGAACGCCAGCAACAACATCTACGGCTGAGCCGCCGCGCCCGCCAGATCCAGACACTGACCACCGATACCGGAGACCATCATGACCACGCTGACCATCCAGGACCTGTCCGCCGCTGAAACCCTCGACCGCAAGCGCATGCACGCCGTGCGCGGCGGCACCTCTTACCTGCCCTTCGCCGCCGTCTACATGCCGATCAAGGCGTCGGTCGACAAGAGCATCAGCGCCGTGCAGAGCATCGCGCAGATGCAGTCCGTGACCAACCTGAACGGCAATGGCTCGGCCTTCCTGGACCACGTCAAGTCCGACGTGCACACCAACCAGAACGCCACCAACAACATCTTCGGCTGAAAGCCGATGCGCAACGCGCGCGGAGCGCCTGCCTGAGCGCAGCAAGCTCCGCGCCAACCGCCCCAACACCGATGCAAAGGAGCACCATCATGTCAACCATCCTCGTCCGCGACCTCGCCCTGAGCAAGGAACTCGACCGTGCCTCGCTGTGCGCCGTACGCGGCGGCAGCTCGTGGCTCAGCCGCGGTGTCGGCGATGTCGGCCCGCTCGCCAATGTCACCGTCAACGTCAACCAGAACATCGCGCAACTGCAAAGCATCAACGTCAACACGCTCAACAACAGCTTCGTCGGCCCCGGCGTCGGCCCGGTGCGGGTCAACGTCAACCCGTCGCAATGGGCCGGCAACTTTGCCGCAGTCTGAGCGCCCCGCATGGCGGGCCCGCGCAGGAGCGCGGGGCCGCCTTGCCTATACTGAAGCGGTCCCGCGGCCGCGACGCCGCGGCCCCGCTTGACCGGAGACCGCCATGGCAGTGATCGTCATCAAGGATTTGCCCGACAGCATGGATCTCGACCGGCAGGCCATGACCACCATCCTCGGTGGCGGACGCACCGCCGGGGGCCAGGCATGGCATGGCTTGCGGCGCCAGGGCACGGCGCGCATCGTCGACTACCCGGGCGGCTTGCCCGGCAACCGTCACGTGATGCCGCGCGAGGCACCGCTGGGCCGGCTGCCGCGCCGGGCCGCCGGGGACTGAGGGCAGCCGCGGCCCAAATGAAAAGCCCGCCATCTCTGGCGGGCTTTGGATGCGGACGGGCCCGGACCGACTGGGTCACGCGGTCAGCAGTTCGGTCATTCTGTATCCATGCAGGCTTCCCATGATTCCGCCCATGACGCGGACGCCCATCCGGACCACCCGGAGAGTCGCAGGAAGACTGGCGCCTGGAGTCAATGACCGCAGTGCTTGCCGCGAACAGCGGCGCAATGCCGCTGCAGGAGGTCAAGCGGGAGCGTTTTCGTCCGCCCCGTGCGGGCATCCTGTGTGCTCGCGCCTCCAGTATAGGCGGGGCTTTCCCGCTTTCAACCAGCGCCGCGGGGGCCGGCCCGGAGGTGACGCAGCGCTGACATATCCGGTTACGTTATCGCAGTGCAACAAAATTCTGGCACTCTGCTATAATCCGCGCCGTGAGTTTCGCAACTGTGAGATCCGCCAACGCCCGGCTTAGCTGCCGCGGCGAATCCGCTGCCCTCCCAAGCTCTGTTTCCTCGCTGCCGGACGCCTAGTCATCACCATATGGCCCCAGCCGCCCAGCAGAACGCACCGCTCACCTGACGTCGCCTCGTCTCCGATCCTGTTGAACAGCCTGAACTGAGCTGTTTGCCTGCCAGGGACATGGCCGGACCGCCCCGCGGTAACCAGCCACCACCCTGCCTGCCGCCGTACTGCCAGCTGTGTCTGTCGTAACGGCCTCACCGATTGGCGCCGAAGCCTTTTTAAGACTTTGCACTGCGCCCACCCCATTCTGCGTTCCGGGGTGCCATGCATTTATTAGACCTTTCGACATGACCCAGCACGACATTCGTGCGGAGCAAGCTATTGCCTCCGCGACCGACGCTTCGATCACTTCCGACGCTGCCCAGAGCCCGCTCGACAAGCTCGACGCCCTGCTCAACCCCAGCCCGGCAGGGGAAGCCCCGGCCGTGGAAAGCGGTTTCGCCACGCTTGGCCTCGACCCGGCCATCCTGCGCGCCCTCTCCGAACTGAACTACAACACGCCTACGCCGGTGCAGGCGCAGGCCATCCCGGCTTTCCTGGCCGGCCGCGACCTGCTGGTCTCGAGCCAGACCGGCTCGGGCAAGACCGCCGCATTCATGCTGCCCGCGATCCAGCGCATCAGCGAGATGCCCGCGCCGCAGCGCCCCACCGAGCCCGCCAAGCGCATGAAGGGCAAGCGTCCGCGCCCGTCGCCGGCCCAGCCCGCGCTGCTGGTGCTGACCCCGACGCGCGAACTGGCGCTGCAGGTGACCGAGGCCGCCGCCAAATACGGCCGCAACCTGCGCCGCATCGTCTGCGCCAGCATCCTGGGCGGCATGCCCTATCCGAAGCAGCTGGCCGCGCTGGCCAAGATGCCCGACATCCTGGTGGCGACGCCGGGCCGCCTGCTCGACCATATCGACGCCGGCCGCATCGACCTGTCCGCCCTGCAGATGCTGGTGTTCGACGAGGCCGACCGCATGCTGGACATGGGCTTTGCCGACGACATCGACGCCATCGTCAACGCCACCCCGGCTTCCCGCCAGACGCTGATGTTCTCGGCCACGCTGGATGCGCGCATCGCACAGCTGGCCTCGCGCCAGCTGAAGGATCCGCAACGCATCGAGATCGCCGCGGCCCGCGCCGACCAGAGCCATATCGAGCAGCGCCTGCACTTCACCGACGACATGTCGCACAAGGAGCGCCTGCTCGACCACCTGCTGCGCGACGCCGCACTCAAGCAAGCGATCGTCTTCACCGCGACCAAGCGCGATGCCGATTCGCTGGCCGAGCGCCTGTCCGACACCGGCTTTGCCGCCGGCGCGCTGCACGGCGACATGACCCAGGGCGCGCGCAACCGCACTCTGACCGCACTGCGCCGCGGCAACCTGCGCATCCTGGTAGCCACCGACGTGGCCGCGCGCGGCATCGACGTGCCCGACATCACCCACGTGGTGAACTTCGACCTGCCCAAGCAGGCCGAGGACTATGTGCACCGCATCGGCCGCACCGGCCGCGCCGGCCGCTCGGGCATTGCCATCAACCTGGTCAACCACAACGACATGTTCCAGTGGCGCCGGATCGAGCGCTTTACCAACCAGCGCGTCGACGCCTCGGTGATCGAGGGCCTGGAGCCGCGCCGCGCGCCCAAGCCGCGCTCGAACTTCGGCGGCAAGCCGGGTGGCGGCCGCGGTGACTTCCGTGGCAACGGCGGCGGCTACCGCGGCGGCGAGCGCAGCTTCGGCGAGCGCAAGTTCGGCGGCGACAACCGCACCGGCTTCGGCGAGCGCAAGTTCGGCGGCGAGAGCCGTGGCTTCGGCAACCGCGCGGAAGGCGCGCGCCCGTTCGGCGACGACAACCGTGGCGGCTTCGGCAACCGTGAAGGCGGCTACCGCGGCCAGGGCGGCGGCTACCGCGGCGCCGGCGACGGCGCCCGCAGCTTCGGCAACCGTGACGGCGGCCGTCCGTTCGGCGACGATCCGCGCGGCGGCTTCGGCAACCGTGACGGCAACCGCGGCTTCGGCGAGGGCCGTGGCAACGGCGGCGGCTACCGTGGCAATGGCGAAGGCCGCAGCTTCGGCAACCGCGACGGCAACCGCGGCTTTGGCGGCGGCTTCGGCGGCAACGGCGGCGGCAACGGCGGCAACCGCAACAGCCGCTCGCGCTACGAGCGTTGAACGCGCGGTGCGCCAGGCGCACCTGCCGCATGAAAAAACAGGGCACCCTCGGGTGCCCTGTTTTTTTGTTGCCGGCGCCGTGCTACAGCGCGCAGCTGCGGAAGCCGATGAAGGACAGGTCGTCCTCGGGCAGCCGCGCCCAGCGCGCGCGCACATGGCGCAGCCGCGCGGGACTGGCGAACGACACCCCGCGCACCGCCTGGTGCGTGCCGAAGCGCCCCACCATGTCGCCGTCGGACGGCGCGGCGACAAAGCCGGCATACGGCTCATACGGCGTGGCGGTCCACTCGCGCAGCGCGCCCCACTGCAGGCCGCGGTTCTGCGTCGCGGCGAGCTCCCATTCCGATTCCGCCGGCAGGCGCCGCCCGGCCCAGACGCACCACGCCTGCGCCTCGTACAGCGTGACATGGCGCACCGCCTCGTCCGGATTGAGCGTGCGCAGCGTGCCGAAGCGTTCCAGCATCCACGCGCGCGACTCCGGGTGGCGCGACCAGTAGCGCGGCGCAGAGCGTTCCTGCGTCATCAGCCATTGCCGTCCCGCCGACGACCACCAGGCCGGATGCTCGTAGCCGCGGTCCTCGACGAATTCCAGGAACTGCGCGTTGCTGACCAGCGCCATGTCGATTTCGACCGCGGGCACGTAGGTCGGCTGGGGCGGCAACTCGTCGGGCCAGGCAAAGCCGTCGGCATCGCTCCAGCCCAGGGTGAAGCGCCCGCCCGGAAAATGCAGCGTGCCGCCATGTCCGGCGGGCAGCGCGGGCGCCGCGCCGGCGGCCTCGGCGGGGGCCATGCCAAGCGCCTGCAGCAGCGCGGCCACGCCTTCGCCGTGCGCGTCTTCATGCAGCAGCGCACGACGGTACGGGTACAGGGTCAGGTCAGTGTCGTCGGGCAGCAGCGCGATCCGGCGCAGCACGCCGTCCAGCACCTCGGCGGCATAGCGCTTGACCACCGCGACGTCGGGCAGTGCGATCTCCCAGCGCTGGTCGGGCCCGATGCGGTCCGGATCGAACCATTCGTCGGCGCCGTCCAGCAGCGACGGCTCCGACGCCACCGGCACCGGCACCCCGCCGCGATCGACCTGGCGCACGCCGCGCAGGCACCACCACTCCGCATGCCAGGCCACGTGGCCGAGCGTCCACAGCGGCGGGTCGGCATCGTACTGGCGCGGCACGTCCCAGGCGCGCCGGGTCTGCCCGAACGGCGCCAGCCACGCCAGCGTGCGGCTGCGCGTGTCCACCAGTGCCTGCGCCAGCCCTTCGCGCGGCAGCCGGCGCGGGTCCGACCAGGTGGCCTTGCCGCCGGTGAAGTAGAGATCGGGAAGCATGGGAAAGCCGCTCATCGGGGAAGTCCGCGCAGGGATGGAGGTGGAGAGGCAGCGGCCGGGACAGCCGGGACAGCCGGGGTAAGCGGGGCCGCCGCGCGCTGGCCTCGGCCCGGACGCGGCTCGCCGCGCCGGGCTGCGGCCATTATGACACCACCCGCCCGGCGGGCCGGTCAGCCGCGCGCGTGGAATACCGCGAACCAGCCGCGCGGGTCAGACCAGTACACCGGGTCGTCGAAACCGGCGGCTTCGAGCAGCAGCGCGAAGTCCTCCGGGCGGTACTTGTACGAATCCTCGGTATGGATGCGCTCGCCGGCGGCAAACTCGCGCGCGCCGCCGTCCCATTGCACGCGCACCTCGCGGCATGCCCGCAGGTGCATCTGGATGCGCGAGGCGTCGCGGTCGAAGCTGGCCTGGTGGCGCCAGTCGTCCAGCGCGAAATCGGTGCCGACGATGCGGTTCACGTTGCGCAGCAGGTTGCGGTTGAAGGCCGCGGTGACGCCCAGCGCATCGTCATAGGCCGATACCAGCGTGGTCTCGTCCTTGTGCAGGTCCACGCCGATCAGCACGCCGTCGCCGCGCCCGGCCGCGCCGCGCAGGCGCTGCAGCAGCGCCAGCGCCTCGACCGGTGCGAAATTGCCGATGCTCGAGCCCGGATAGAAGAACAGGCGCCTGCCGCGCCTGACCTGGGCCGGCAGGTCGAACGGGGCGCACAGGTCGGCGCCGAGCCCGAGCATCGGGATCTCGGGGTGCTGCTGCTGCAGCGACGACAGCGTCGCGCGCAGGAACTCGACCGAGATATCCACCGCCACATACTGCGCCGGGCGCAGGCTGCCGAACAGCCGCGCCGCCTTCTCGCAGTTGCCCGCGCCCAGGTCCACCAGCACGCAGCCGCTGCCCGCGCGCGCCGCGATGGCGGGCGCCGCGCTGGCAAAGATCGCGGCCTCGGTGCGGGTCGGGTAGTACTCGGGCAGGTCGGTGATGGCTTCGAACAGGCGCGAACCCAGCACGTCGTAGAAGAACTTGGGACTGATGGCCGCCTGCGCGGCGCGCAGGCCGGACAGGATCTGCTCGCGCAGCGCGCCGCTGTCTTCGCGGTACTGCTGCACGAACTCCGGCCGCGGCGGGCGCTGCGCACGGCCATTGGCCAGCGCCACCAGCGCGGGCGGCGCCACGGCATGGCCGTTATGGTGGTTCAGGGGCGGGACGGGGGTCTGCGGGGCTTTGTGGTGCGCGGGCGGGTTGGGCGGGTTCGGGACAACCGGCATGTCGTTTCCTTGTGTGGTCGCAAATGGGCACTGCTTCACTGCGTATTCCCCAAGGCCGCGCTGTGCATGTCGTGCGCGCCGGTCTCCGCAATGCGCGCCTGTGCTGTCCGGGGCGCATCGGTCGGAGCCGAACCTCAAGGATAGGCCGATCCGGCCGATCGCGCAGCTTCCACCGCGTACCGATGCGAAATCGCCGGCCGCACCCCGGGCAAAGCGATCCGGGCAGGGCGAGCTGGTGCGCCGGTTACTGCATCCCAACGAACTTGAGTCAGTATCTTTCCTAGGGCGGCAGATGCCGCGGAGTTCGTTTATAATCTCGCCCAGCGCGGCCCCCAAGGGTCGCGTCCCTCAAAGGGGAGTAGCTCCGGGGCCCATGCCCTTAGCACAATCGTCATTCCGGGACCCGTGTCCCCGGTTGTGCTGACCACCGGTGCGCATACCGCGCCAGTGGTCGAGCAAGACCTTTGCAACCTGGTTTCCATGGTTTGCAAAGGCGGCCCCACCCTCCCGTGCTCCAGGAATCCAGGCGAACCCAACGCGCCCCGCGCTGTTTCGTACCCTGAGGAGAGTTCATGGAGTGGTTTACCGATCTGTTCACGATGCAGTTCCTGACGGCACTGCTGTCCATCGTCGTCATTGACCTGGTGCTGGCCGGCGACAATGCCATCGTGATCGCGCTGGCGGCGCGCAACCTGCCCGCCCACCTGCAGAAAAAGGCCATTGTCTGGGGTACCGTGGGTGCCGTGGTGGTCCGCTCGGCCATGACGATCGGCGTGGTCTGGCTGCTCAAGATTCCGGGCCTGATGCTGGTGGGCGGCCTGGCGCTGGTGTGGATTGCCTACAAGCTGCTGTCCGACGAAGGCGACGGCGACGAGCATGGCAGCGGGGCCTCGACCCTGTGGGGCGCGATGAAGACCATCATCATCGCCGACGCGGTGATGGGCGTCGACAACGTGCTGGCGGTGGCCGGTGCCGCGCACGGCAGCTTCCTGCTGGTGGTGCTGGGCCTGCTGATCAGCATCCCCATCGTGGTGTGGGGCTCGAGCCTGGTGCTCAAGCTGATGGCCCGCTTCCCCGTCATCATTTACCTGGGCGCCGGCGTGCTGGCCTTCACGGCGGTCAAGATGATCGTGCACGAGCCGATGGTCAAGGCGTTCTTCGAAGCCAACCCGGTGGTCAACTGGGGCCTGTACGTGCTGATCGTCGGTGGCGTGCTGGGCGCCGGCTACCTGGTGCAGAAGCGCCGCGAGCAGCAGCAGGAGCCGGCCGGCAGCCACTGAGGCTGCCCCGGCGCCAGGGCCATGGGCCCTGGTCCTGACGCAAAGGACGGGCTGCCCGGAGGGGCGGCCCGTCTTGCTTTAAAATGCCGGTTTCGCGGGCCGAGGCGCCCGCGCCACCTCTTCCATCCCGCCCCGCGCCGATGAAACAGTACCTCGACTTCATGCGCCATGTTTACGAGCATGGCACCGACAAGGCCGACCGCACCGGCACCGGCACGCGCTCGGTGTTCGGCTACCAGATGCGCTTCGACCTGCGCGAAGGCTTCCCGGTGGTGACCACCAAGAAGCTGCACCTGAAGTCGATCATCTATGAACTGCTGTGGTTCCTGCAGGGCTCGACCAACGTGCGCTGGCTGCAGGAGCACGGCGTCACCATCTGGGACGAGTGGGCCGACGAGCACGGCGAACTGGGCCCGGTCTACGGCTCGCAATGGCGCTCCTGGCCGGCGCCGGACGGCCGCCATATCGACCAGATCTCCGAGCTGGTGGCGCAGATCCGCGCCAACCCGGATTCGCGCCGGCTGATCGTGTCGGCCTGGAACGTGGCCGACATCCCGCGCATGAAGCTGCCGCCCTGCCATGCGTTCTTCCAGTTTTACGTGGCCGACGGCCGGCTCTCGTGCCAGCTGTACCAGCGCAGTGCCGACATCTTCCTGGGCGTGCCGTTCAATATCGCCAGCTATGCGCTGCTGACCCACATGATGGCGCAGCAGACCGGGCTGGAAGTGGGCGACTTCATCTGGACCGGCGGCGACTGCCACCTGTACAACAACCATTTCGAGCAGGTGCAGACCCAGCTGGCGCGCGCGCCCATGGCACTGCCGCAGCTGAAGATCCTGCGCCAGCCCGACAGCATCTTCGACTACCGCTACGAAGACTTCGAACTGGCCGGCTACCAGTCGCATCCCGCGATCAAGGCGCCGGTGGCCGTATGACGCTGCTGACACTGGTTGTAGCCCGCGCCCGCAACGGCACCATCGGCCGCGACAACACGCTGCCGTGGCGCCTGCCGGAAGACCTGGCGCACTTCAAGCGCACCACCATGGGCGCACCCGTGATCATGGGGCGCAAGACCTGGGACTCGATCGGCCGCCCGCTGCCGGGCCGGCGCAATATCGTGGTCAGCCGCAATCCGGACTTGCGCATCGAAGGCGCGGAGGTGGCGTCGTCGCTGGAAGACGCGCAGCGGCTGTGCGTGGGCGCCGACCAGATCTTTTTGATCGGCGGCGCGCAGCTTTATGCGGAAGCCATGCCGAGCGCCGACCGGCTGGTGGTGACCGAGATCGACGCCGATGTGGAAGGCGATGCCTTTTTCCCCGAGATCGATCGCACCCAATGGATCGAAACCGCGCGCGAGAGCCATCATTCGGCAGCGAACGGCTTCGACTATGCCTTCGTCACTTACGAGCGGCCGCCGTCGAACGAGTCCTAAACCAGGTTAAGCCCGCAGTTTCTGCGCACCTGATTGAGTGCTCCCTCTCCCGCGTGCTGTATGGACCGGGGACATAGGTAACAGGTGTGCCAGGACATGGGTAACACTTTTCCCGCTTAGTCAGCGGGAGGAAAACGTTGCCCTGGAGCCAAACCACCGTGAAGCAGCAAAGAGAAGAGTTCGTCCGCCTGGCACGCCAGGCGGACGCCAATATTGCGGAGCTTTGCCGCCGCTTCTGCATCAGCCGCAAGACCGGCTACAAGTGGTTGAACCGAGAGGATCTGGACGACCGAACTCGGCGGCCACATAGCTCTCCCGG
The DNA here is from genome assembly GCF_900250115.1 of Cupriavidus taiwanensis. NCBI lineage: Bacteria > Pseudomonadati > Pseudomonadota > Betaproteobacteria > Burkholderiales > Burkholderiaceae > Cupriavidus > Cupriavidus taiwanensis. The sequence goes on from NZ_LT984803.1 coordinate 2,400,331, forward strand.
CCGAACTCCAGCTGCCATCGAAGAGAGCGTGCTAGCGATACGAGCCGAACATTCGGCCTGGGGCGCCCGCAAGATCGCACGCGTGCTGGAGCGCGACCACCGCATCCAAATCGCCCCGAGCACAGTCAATTGGGTGCTGCGCCGCCATGGCTTGATCGATCCGGCCGCCAGCGCGGCCGCTACAGCATGGCAGCGCTTCGAGCACGACCGGCCCAATGCACTATGGCAAATTGACTTCAAAGGCCACTTCGCTACCGACACGCAGAGGTGCCACCCGCTCACGGTCTTGGACGATCACTCCCGGTTCAATGTGCTGCTCAAGGCCTTGGGCAACGAACAGTTTGAATCCGTACAGGAAGCGTTAGAGATGGCTTTTGCGCGCTATGGGCTGCCCGAACGGATCAATGCAGACAACGGCCCGCCCTGGGGTTCCCCAGTGCCCCGAGCATTAACCACGCTGGGCGCGTGGCTGATTCGCCTGGGCGTGCGGCTCAGTCATAGCCGACCTGGCCATCCTCAGACCAACGGTAAGGACGAGCGCTTCCATCGAACCATGCAGGCTGAGCTGTTGGCCAACCAGCGTTTCCGGGATCTGGACGATGCCCAGCAGCACTTCAGCCATTGGCGCCACGTGTACAACTTCAAGCGCCCCCACCACGCGCTGGATATGGAGACCCCCGCAAGCCGCTATGCGCCTAGCCCACGGGCGATGCCGCGCGAACTCCCGCCCATCGAGTACGGCAGCAATGACATCGTGCGAAAGGTAGGCGACGGCGGGCGCATCTGCTTCCGAGGAAAGACGTTCCGGGTCGGACGAGCCTTGGTCGGAACGCCCGTAGCGCTGCGCCCTCGCGTGGATCTGGACGGCACCTTTGACGTCTACTTCTGCCATCAAAAGGTCGCCACAATAGACCTACAGCAGGCCGATTAAACTGGAGACTGGACTGTTACCCATGTCCTGGCACATGTGTTACCCATGTCCCCGGTCCATACAGCGTGCGGGAGAGGGGAGAAAACCTTCAGTTGCCGGCAATCGTCATCTGCTCGAGCAGGATCGAGCCGGTTTCCTTGGTGCCGCGTACCAGCGCGTCGGCGCCGATCGCGACGATCTGCCGGAACATCTCGGCCATGTTGCCGGCGATGGTGATTTCCTCGACCGGATACTGGATCACGCCATTCTCGACCCAATAGCCCGACGCGCCGCGCGAATAGTCGCCGGTGACGTAGTTGACGCCCTGCCCCATCAGCTCGGTCACCAGCAGGCCGGTGCCGAGCTTGCGCAGCATGGCGGGAAAGTCGTCGCCGGGCTGGGTCAGGCTGCTCGACAGCGTCAGGTTGTGCGAGCCACCGGCATTGCCGGTGGTCTGCATGCCGAGCTTGCGCGCCGAATAGGTCGACAGGAAATAGCCCTGCACCACCCCGTCGCGGACCACGTCGCGCTCGCGGGTGCGCACGCCTTCCTCGTCGAACGGAGCGCTGCCCATGGCGCCGGGGGTATGCGGCTGCTCATGGATCTGGATATGCGGGGCGAACACGGACTGTCCCAGCGAATCGCACAGGAAGGTGGACTTGCGGTACAGCGCGCCGCCCGACACCGCCTGCACGAAGGCGCCGAGCAGGCCCGCTGCCAGCGGCGCCTCGAACAGCACCGGGCAGCGCCGCGTCGACAGCTTGCGCGCCTGCAGCCGCGCCAGCGCGCGCTCGGCGGCGTAGCGGCCGATGTCCTCGGGCGCGGCCAGTGCCAGCGGCGAGCGCTTGGACGAATACCAGTCGTCGCGCTGCATGCCGCTGCCGCTGCCGGCGATCGGCGCGCATGAAATGAAGTGGCGAGAATACGGATAGCCGCCGGTAAAGCCGCGCGTGGTTGCCAGCACGAACTGCGAATGCTGGGCCGAGACGCTGGCGCCGTCGCTGTTGCGGATGCGCGGCGAGACCGCGAAGGCCGCGGCCTCGGCGCGGGTGGCGATGTCGATCGCGGCTTCGGCATCGAGCGCCCACGGGTGGAACAGGTCCAGGTCCTGCGGCGCGCGCTCGAGCAATTCCTCTTCGGCGAGGCCGGCGCAGTCGTCCTCGGCGGTGAAGCGGGCGATGTTGTAGGCCGCCTCGGCGGTGGCGCGCAGCGCCGCCGGCGAGAAGTCGGAGGTGCTGGCGTTGCCGCGGCGCTTGCCGATCATCACCGTGACTCCGACCACCTTGTCGCGGTTCTGCTCGATGGTCTCCACCTGGCCCTTGCGCACCGAAACCGACAGGCCGCTGCCTTCCGAGATCTCGGTGGCGGCGTCGGTCGCCCCCAGTTCGCGTGCCACCCGCAGCACATCGGCGGCCATCTCGCTGAGCTGGGCCTGGGTGTAGGTGAAATGCGCGGTCTGTTCGGCGATCGGGTCCATGCTGGGCGGGTGTCATCAAAAGTCCAAGCGGCAATCATAGCAAGATAAAATGCCGGGCATGACGCGAAATTCCCGTAACTCCCAAGGCGCGCGCTTTCCCGGAGGCTTTGCCCCCGAGCCGGAAGACGACGAACCGAAAAGCAAGTCGCAGCGCAAGCGCGACATGACCGCCCTGCAGGACCTTGGCGCCGAGCTCGAGGCGCTGGCCAAGGACCGCCTGGCGCGCGTGCCGATGCCCGAGGCGCTCGCCGACGCCATCCACGAGGCGCGCCGCATCAACAGCCACGAAGGCAAGCGCCGCCAGATGCAGTACGTCGGCAAGATCATGCGCGGCCTCGAGGACGACGAGGTCGAGGTGATCCGGCAAGCGCTGGAGGGCTTCAAGGGCACCAGCAAGGCCGAAACCGCCCGCATGCATCTGATCGAGCGCTGGCGCGAGCTGCTGCTGGCCGACGACGCGGCGCTGACGCGCTTCCTCGCCGAGCATCCCGGCATCGACGTGCAGGCGCTGCGCAACACCATCCGCAACGCGCGCAAGGAAAAGGAACTGGGCAAGCCGCCGCGCTATTTCCGCGAGCTGTTCCAGGCGATCAAGACGGCGCTGGACCTGAAGGACGGCAAGGGCCGCGCCGCCGAGGAACCCACCCCCGACCATCCGGAGCCCGAGGCATGACCCAGACCACCCAGCCGGTTGTCCGCCACCATCCCGACGAACTCGTCGTCGGCTTCGTCTCGATCTCGGACCGCGCCTCGGCCGGCACCTACCAGGACGAGGGCATCCCGGCGCTGCGCGAGTGGTTCGGGCGCACGCTGACCTCGCCCTGGCAGGCGATGGAGCGCCTGATCCCGGACGAGCAGGCGCAGATCTCGCGCACGCTGATCGAGCTGGTCGACGTGGCCGGCTGCGACCTGGTGCTGACCACCGGCGGCACCGGCCCGGCGCGCCGCGACGTCACGCCCGAGGCCACGCTGGCGGTCGCCACCAAGGAAATGCCGGGCTTCGGCGAGCAGATGCGCCAGGTCAGCCTGCATTTCGTGCCGACCGCGATCCTGTCGCGCCAGGTCGCGGTGATCCGCGAGACCGCCAGCCGCGCGGCGCTGATCATCAACCTGCCCGGCCAGCCGCGCGCGATCCGCGAAACCCTGGAAGGCCTGCGCGACGCCGACGGCAAGCCGGTGGTGCAAGGCATCTTTGCCGCGGTGCCGTACTGCATCGACCTGATCGGCGGGCCCTACATGGAAACCGACGAGGCCATCGTCAAGGCCTGGCGCCCCAAGAACGCCGTGCGCGCCAAGCCCGCGGCCTGACGCGGACGGCCCGCCCGCCGACACGCGCCGCGCGGGCATGCCGCCTCAGCGCAGGCCCAGGTACAGCCCGACCGGCACGAACACCACCGCGGCGATATTGCCGAGCAGCACGATCGACGCGACCTGGTCCGGCTCCTGCCGGAAGTGGTCCGCCACCAGGAAATTCAGCACCGCCGGCGGCAACGCCGCAAACACGAACAGCAGGCCGCGCTGCAGTTCGGACAGCGGCACCCACTGCGCCAGCGCCAGCGCCACCGCGATGCCGGTCAGCGGACACACCGCCGCGCCGACCAGTCCCATGCCCCAGTTGCGCAGGCTCACATCCTTCATGCGCACGCCCAGCGCGAACAGCATCAGCGGCACGGTGGCATCGCCCAGCAGCTTGACCGACTGGTAGACCGGATCCGGCAGCGTGAACCACGGCCGCGCCAGTGCCAGCGCAATGCCAGCGACCGTGGCCAGCACCATCGGGTTGCGCGCGATCTGCGCCACCGACGCATGCCGGTTGACGATCTTCATGCCGAGGGTGAAGTGCATCAGGTTCGACGCCGCGAACAGCGCCACCGCCGGCGCCAGCCCGGCCGGGCCGAAGGCGAAAACGGACAGCGGCAAGCCCATGTTGCCGCAGTTGTTGAACATCATCGGCGGCACGAAGGTGCGCGGATCGACCTTCATCCAGCGCGCCAGCCCCCACGCCAGCACCCCCGAGCCCAGCACCACCGCCACCGCGCAACCCAGCAGCACCAGCTGGTCGGCCAGCACGAAGTCCTTGCTGACGAAGGCCGACACCACCAGCAGCGGCGCGATTACGTCGAGCGTGGCGCGGTTGATCCCCGCCATGTCCGGATGGGCGCGGCGCCCGTACAGCCACCCGACCAGGATGATCAGGATGACCGGCGTGATGATGGAGACGATGCGCTCGAACATGGGCAGGCGGACGGGCAACGCGCCGCCCGCACGGGTGGGCGCGCCGTAAATGGTGATGGGCCGGCGGAGCCGCGCTCCGCTTACTGCGCCGGCGTGCCGGCGGCCGGTGCTTCGCCGGCAGGCGCCGCGCCAGGCGCGGCGTGGCGGATAAAGTGGGTGCGGTAGTAGCGCAGCTCTTCCACCGACTCCAGGATGTCGGCCAGCGCGGTGTGCAGCTGGCGCTTGACGAAACCCTTGTGGACGGCCGGCTCCCAGCGCTTGCACAGCTCCTTGAGCGTCGACACGTCCAGGTTGCGGTAGTGGAAGAAGGCTTCCAGCCTGGGCATGTAGCGCGCCATGAAGCGGCGGTCCTGGCAGATCGAGTTGCCGCACATCGGCGACTTGCCGGCCGGCACCCAGCGCTTGAGGAAGGCCAGCAACTCGGCCTCGGCCTGCTCTTCGGTCAGGGTCGAGGCCTTGACCTTGTCGATCAGGCCCGAGCGGCCGTGGGTGCCCTTGTTCCAGTTGTCCATGCCGTCGAGCACGGCATCGCTCTGGTGGATCACCAGCACCGGGCCTTCGGCCAGGATATTGAGCTCGGAGTCGGTAATCACCACCGCCACTTCGATGATGCGGTCGGTATCCGGCTGCAGGCCGGTCATTTCCATGTCCAGCCAGATCAGGTTGTTTTCGCTTTTGACGGATTTGGCGGCGGCTTGGCTTGTCATCGGGACTGCGGGAGATAGGGATTGGAGTGGAGCGGCCGCGGCGGGGCCGGGCGCGAACAATTTATAATTCTCGCATATCCGTCCGGGACGGCTGCCCGCGCACCAGCGCGGCGCCGTTTTCGGAATTCCCGGACCGCCGCCTGCCCCACCCCGCGGCGCGGTCCCCACGGGCACCCGTCGAACGCCGGGCGCCCGCACCCACAAGGCACTTGCCGATGTTCACCATTGTCTTTCTCGCCGCCCTGGTGCTGATGGTGCTGACCAAGCTGTGGCTGGCCGCGCGCCAGGTGCGCCATGTCGCGCAGCACCGCCATGCCGTGCCGGCGCGCTTTGCCGACACCATCAGCCTGGCCTCGCACCAGAAGGCCGCGGACTACACCATCGCCCGCACCCGGCTGTCGATGCTCGAAGTGCTGGCCGGCGCCGCGGTGCTGATCGCCTTCACCATGCTGGGCGGACTGCAGTGGCTCAACCAGTTCTGGCTGTCGGCCTTCGGCCCTGGCTATGCCTACGGCGTGGCGCTGGTGGCCAGCGTGGCGCTGATCGGCGGCCTGGTCGACCTGCCGTTCTCGCTGTACGGCCAGTTCGGCATCGAGCAGCGCTTCGGCTTCAACAAGATGACCTTCGGGCTGTGGCTGGCCGACATGGTCAAGATGCTGCTGGTGGCCAGCGCGCTGGGCCTGCCGCTGCTGCTGGCGGTGCTGTGGCTGATGGATCGCGCCGGTTCGCTGTGGTGGGTGTGGACCTGGCTGGTGTGGATGGCCTTCAACCTGTTCCTGCTGGTGGTGTTCCCGACCTTTATCGCGCCCCTGTTCAACAAGTTCGAGCCGCTCGACGACGAGTCGCTGCGCCAGCGCATCGAGAGCCTGATGCAGCGCTGCGGCTTTGCCAGCAAGGGGCTGTTCGTGATGGACGGCAGCAAGCGCAGCGCGCACGGCAATGCCTACTTCACCGGCTTCGGCGCGGCCAAGCGCATCGTCTTCTTCGATACGCTGCTGTCGCGCCTGTCGGGCGACGAGATCGAGGCGGTGCTGGCGCACGAGCTGGGCCACTTCAAGCGCCGCCACGTGGCCAAGCGCATCGCCGTCACCTTCGCGCTGAGCCTGGTGTTCCTGGCGCTGCTGGGCTGGCTGGCGACGCGCAGCTGGTTCTACACCGGGCTGGGGGTGGCACCCAACCTGGGCGTGTCCAACAGCGCGCTGGCGCTGGTGCTGTTCTTCCTGACGCTGCCGGTCTTCACCTTCCTGCTCGGGCCGCTGTCGAGCCAGTCGTCGCGCCGCCATGAATTCGAGGCCGATGCCTTTGCCGCCGGCCAGACCAACGCCAGCCACCTGGTATCGGCGCTGGTGAAGCTGTACAAGGACAACGCCTCGACGCTGACGCCCGACCCGCTCTACAGCGCCTTCTACTACTCGCATCCGCCCGCGGCGCAGCGGATCGACCGCCTGCTGGCGCACGCATGAGCCGCGCCACGCGTCACCGCAACGCCGGCGGCGGCACCCATGCCGGCACCACGACCGAATCCGCGCTGATCATCGCCGCCCATGGCCGCCATTACGTGGTGGAGCTGGCGGACGGCGCGCGCATGCACGCCTTCCCGCGCGGCAAGAAAAGCGACTGCGCGGTGGGCGACCACGTCAGCGTCGAACGCGCCGCCGCCGACCAGTGCGTGATCACCGGAGTCGCGCCGCGCAAGAACCTGCTGCACCGCTCGGACCAGTTCAAGTCCAAGCTGCTGGCGGCCAATATCGACCAGGTCATCATCGTGCTGGCCACCGAGCCGGGCTTCTCCGAAGACCTGCTCGGGCGCGCGCTGGTCTCGGCCGAGGCGCTCGGGATCCGGCCGCTGATCGTGCTCAACAAGACCGACCTGCCCGAGCGCCTGCAAGACGCGCGCGGCCGCCTGGCGCTGTACCGCGGGCTGGGCTACGACACGCTCGAGCTGTCGGTGCGCGCCGATCCGGCCCAGGCGCTGGCCGCGTTGCGGCCGCGCGTGGCCGGGCTGGCCAGCATCCTGATCGGGCAATCGGGCATGGGCAAGTCGTCGCTGCTGAACCTGCTGATCCCGGGCGTCGACGCGCAGACCCGCGAGATCTCGGCCAAGCTCGATTCGGGCAAGCACACCACCACCTTTACCCGGCTCTACCACCTGCCCGAGGACTGGGGTAGCGTCGATGGGCGCCAGGGGGCGCTGATCGATTCGCCGGGCTTCCAGGAATTCGGCCTCTACCATCTCAGCGAGGGCATGCTGGAACGCGCCTTCCCCGAGTTCCGCCCGCTGCTGACCGCGTGCCGCTTCTACAACTGCCACCACGTCAACGAGCCCGGCTGCGGCGTGCTGGCCGCGGTGGCCGCCGGCGACATCTCGGCACGCCGGCACCAGCTCTACACGCAGCTGCTGCACGAATCCAGCCAGCAGAAACCGTGGTGAAGCCGTGGTAAGGTAAGCGCACCTGGGTTCCCGGTGCGCTGCCATGAAACTGCTGCTGTCCGCCACGTCCCTCGTCCACGCGGCCCATTGCCAAAACGTCCTGCGTGCGGCCGGCATCCGCGCGGAACTGCGCAATACCTGGCTGGCCGGCGCGACCGGCGAGATCCCGTTCCGCGAGAGCGCGCCGCAGGTGTGGCTGGTCGACGACGAGATGGAGGCGCAGGCGTGGGCGGTGCTCAATGCCGCGGCCAACCCGGTGCCAGGGCCGAGCTGGCAATGCGACCGTTGCGGCGAATGGCACGAGGCGCAGTTCGGCGCGTGCTGGCGCTGCGGCGCGGCGCGGGACTAGCCAGTGCCAGGCGGCCGGCCGCAACCGGCCGGCCCGACCTTCAGAACGCCGCTCAGCCCACCCACAGCGCCAGCGACAGCATCGCCAGCAGCAGCATCCACAACACCACCGCGCGCCACACCAGCCCCACCGCCGACTGCAGCGTGCGCACGCCGGGCTCGGTGCCGAACTCGGGCGGCGCCGGCTCCGGGCCGCCGTTGGCGCCGTCGGCGTCTTCCATGCCGGGCGCGTAGTCCACCGCCGGGCCGGCCACGCTGGTGCGCAGCACCACGGTGGAATCGTCCTCGGCCAGCGGCGTGCCCAGGCGCACGCCCAGCGCGCCGCCGCCGCTCGCCAGCAGGATGCCGTTGACGGCATCGTTCCATTTGCGCGCATGGTTGCGCCAGGCGTAGACCGCGTCCTCGAAGTTGCCGACGATGGCAAAGCCGATCGAGGTCAGCCGCGACGGGAGCCAGTCCAGCAGGTAGAAGGCGCGCGCGGCGAAGCGGCCCAGCGCCGGGCTGCGCTCGGTCGACGGCAGGTTCCAGTGGCGGCCCAGGTATTCGGCGGTGCGGTACAGCACCACGCCGCCGGGTCCCACCGGCACCAGGAACCAGAAGAACACGCCGAACACGTGCCGGTGCACGGCGATGATCGCCGCCTCCAGCGTATGCCGCACGATTTCGGACACCGGCATCTCGACGGTGTCGAGCCCGGTCCACTCGTGCAGCAGCGCGCGCGCGGTATGGAGGTCGTCGCGGTTGAGCGCCTCGTGGATGTCGGTGAAATAGTGGCTGAACTGGCGGAAGCCGAGCGTCATGTACAGCACCAGCACGTTCCACGCGAGCGTCAGCGCTACGCTGATCGACGCCAGCAGGTAGTGCACCACGATCACCGCCAGCGTCAGCGGCAGCACCACGGTCAGCCACGCCAGCGCGGCGTCGCGCGGACGGCCGGTGTCGAAGGCGTGCTCGGCGCGGTCTGCGAGCGCGCGCACGATCTCGTAGATCGGGTTGTTGCGGCCCAGGGCGCGGAACTGCTCGGCAATCAGCGCCAGGAGAATGGAAACAAAGGTCATCTTGGTACGGGGTGCTCCCAGGGCACGCCGGCCCGTTCGGGCCGGCCGGCGCGACCGGCCAGCGATGTGCCGGCGCAGGCGCAATGCATAGCGAGAAGATAGCACAGCGCTACGCGCGGGCACCCCGCTGCGCCGCGCGAAAGCAAAAGCCCGCCATGGGGCGGGCTCGTGCGGGGCCGCCAACGGTGTCAGGGCAGGTCGAACACCAGCACCTCGGCGCCATCGCCGTCCGACAGCGCGATCTCGGCCACGTCTTCCAGCCTGGCCGCGTCGCCGGCCTCGAGCGCCTTGCCGTTGACCGCGATGCGGCCGCGCGCCACGTGCACATAGGCGCGGCGGCCCGGTGCCAGCGCCAGGGTGGCGGCTTCGTCGCCGTCGAACAGGCCGGCGTAGAGCCGGATGTCCTGGTGCACCAGCACCGAGCCATCGGCACCGTCGGCGCTGGCCACCAGGCGCAGCTTGCCGCGCTTGTCGGCCGCGTCGAAGTGCTTTTCCTCGTAGCCGGGTTCGATGCCGTTCTCGGCCGGAACGATCCAGATCTGCAGGAAATGCGTGGTGTCGTGCGCTGCGTGGTTGTATTCCGAATGGCGCACGCCGGTGCCGGCGCTCATGCGCTGCACGTCGCCCGGGCGGATCACGCTGCCGTTGCCCATGCTGTCCTTGTGCGCCAGCTCGCCTTCGAGCACGTAGCTGATGATTTCCATGTCGCGGTGGCCATGGGTGCCGAAGCCCATGCCCGGCGCGACGCGGTCTTCATTGATCACGCGCAGCGGCCCGAACTGCACATGTTGCGGGTCGTAATAGTCGGCGAATGAGAACGAATGATAGGACTTCAGCCAGCCGTGATCGGCGTAACCACGCTCTGCGGACTTTCTGATTTCAATCATTTTGATGGCCCTCCTTGAGCCTTTTCGCCGACAGCACCGTGTGGATAACCGTGTTGTGGCATACGTTTTCGCTTTGGATGCTAGGCAGTTTAGGCCTTCAGGCGTATATTTACGGGGATCGACTTAGAAGCAGTCATTCAGAATTTCTGAACATGGCCCTCTCACTAGAATCCCTCGAAGTCCTCGACGCCATCGAACGCAAGGGCAGCTTTGCCGCGGCCGCCCACGAGATGGGCAAGGTCCCGTCCGCGCTGACCTACGTGGTGCGCAAGCTGGAAGAAGACCTGGACGTGCTGCTGTTCGACCGCCGCCGCCATCGCGCCGAACTGACGCCCGCCGGCCGCGCCCTGCTCGACGAGGGCCGCCACCTGCTGCACGCCGCCGACGACCTGGCGCGGCGCGTCAAGCGCCTGGCCACCGGCTGGGAGGCCACCCTCACCATCGTGGTCGACGACCTGATCAACTTCCGCGCGCTGCTGCCGGTGATCCACGACTTCTACGCCGAGAACACCGCAACCCGGCTGCGCTTCTCCAAGGAGGTGCTGGGCGGCGCGTGGGACGCGCTGGTCAGCAACCGCGCCGACCTGGTGATCGGCGGCGCCTACGACGCACCCAGCACGCAGGGCTTCCAGATCCGGCCGCTGGGGTCGATGCCGTTCGTGTTCGCGGTGGCCGCGCACCATCCGCTTGCCACCGAGGAAGGCCCGCTCACCACCATCCAGATCGCCAAACACCGCATCGTCGCGGTGGGCGACACCTCGCGCAACCTGCCGGCCCGCACCCATGGCGTGCTGGCCGGCCAGGACGTGCTGGTGGTGCCGACCATGCGCGACAAGCTCGAAGCGCAGATCCGCGGCCTTGGCTGCGGCTGGCTGCCGGCGCCGATGGCGCAGCCGCATATCGAGAGCGGCGTGCTGCAGGCACGCGAGACCGTCGAGGTGCGCGCGCCGGGCAACTTCAAGGTGGCGTGGCGCACCAGCAACCGCGGCAAGGCGCTGCAGTGGTGGGCCGGCAAGCTGGAAGACCCGCGCCTGGCGCAGGCGCTGCTGCAGCAACCCGACTTTGCCGGCTGAGGAAGGGCTGATGGCAGGGAGGGCTGCAATGGCAGTGCAGAAGAGCGCCGCGGGCGGCTATCGCGGCCGCTTCGCGCCCTCGCCCACCGGGCCGCTGCACATGGGCTCGCTGGTGACCGCGCTGGCCAGCTGGCTGGACGCGCGCGCGCATGGCGGGCAATGGCTGGTGCGCATCGAGGACATCGACACGCCGCGCTGCGTGCGCGACGCGGACCACGACATCCTGCGCACGCTGGAGCGGGTCGGCATGACGCCCGACGAGCCGCCGGTGTGGCAGAGCCGGCGCGAACCGCACTATGCCGAGGCGCTGCGCCGGCTCGATGCCGCCGGGCAACTCTACCCGTGCGGCTGCTCGCGCAAGGAGATCGCCGATTCGCTGGTGCACGTGCGCGAACGCCACCAGACCCTGGGCTATCCCGGCACCTGCCGCCACGGCCTGAACGGCAAGCTGCCGCGCGCGTGGCGCGTGCGCGTGCCGGACGGGCCGGCCGCCATCGTGTGTTTCGATGACCGCTGGCAGGGGCGCCAGTGCCAGAACCTGGAAACCGAGCTGGGCGACTTCGTGCTGCGCCGCGCCGACGGGCTGTGGGCCTACCAGTTGGCGGTGGTGGTCGACGACGGCCTGCAGGGCATCACGCATATCGTGCGCGGCGCCGACCTGCTCGACTCCACGCCGCGGCAGATCCACCTGCAGCACCTGCTGGGCCTGCCCACGCCGGCGTACCTGCACGTGCCGGTGGTGGTGAACCAGCTTGGCGAGAAGCTCAGCAAACAGAGCGGCGCGCAGGCGATCGACACCAGCGCACCGCTGGACGTCTTGCGCGAGGCCGGTGCGCACCTGGAATTGTCGAATGCCGCCGGCACGGTCCAGGACTGGCTGGCGCGGGCCACCGACGGCTGGCGCGAGCGCCTGGCCACACCGCCGTTGCCGGCACGGCGCTAGACCCGCAAAAGCAAAGGGCCCGCGCAAGCGAGCCCTTCTCTGTCAACGCGGATCCGGTCAGGACTTGCGCGGCGCACCGCCGAGCAAGGCCGCCACCGGCCGCTTGGGCGCCTGGCGGCCGCGCGTGAGCGCGGCGGCGACTTCATCCGCGGCCTTGGCCTGCGCCGCGCTGGCGGGGCTGGGCTCATACGGGCGCGAGAAGAACGGGTCGTCCGAGGCGCGGAAGGCCTGGCGGCTGGCGCCGTGGTCGTGGCGGCGCGGACGCTCTTCGCTGTCGGCGCTGCCGCGCGCGCGGCGCACTTCGCCGCGCTCGCGGCGGCGCTCGCTGTCGTCCTGGCGGGCGCGCGCGCCGGTGGGGTCGAAGCCCTCGAGCTTGCCGCGCGGGATGCTGCGCTTGATCAGCTTTTCGATGTCGGACAGCAGACGCTCGTCATTGCCCGGCACGTAGATCGACAGCGCGTCGCCGCTGGCGCCGGCGCGGCCGGTGCGCCCGATGCGGTGCACATAGTCCTCGGCGCTGTACGGCACGTCGAAGTTGATCACGCACGGCATGTCGGGAATATCGAGCCCGCGCGCCGCCACGTCGGTGGCAACCAGCGCATCGATGGTGCCGCTCTTGAAGCCGTCCAGCGTCTGCATGCGCTCGGTCTGGGTCTTGTCGCCGTGGATCGCGGCGGCGTTGATGCCCTCGCGCTCCAGGTGCCGCGCCAGCCGCGAACAGCCGATCTTGCTGTTGACGAAGACGATGCACTGGCGCGAAAGCCCTTGCTCGGCGCGCTGCCTGAGCAGGTGCACCACCGCGGCCTGCTTGTGGCCGTCCTCGACCTGGTACACCGCCTGACGCACGTTCTCGTTGGTCGAGTTGCTGCGCGCCACTTCGATGGTGACCGGCTGCTTCAGGTAGCTGGAGGCCAGCCGCTTGATTTCCGGCGAGAACGTCGCCGAGAACAGCAGCGTCTGGCGCTGCGCCGGCAGCAGGTTGATGATGCGCTGCAGGTCCGGCAGGAAGCCCATGTCGAGCATGCGGTCGGCTTCGTCCAGCACCAGCATCTGCACCTGAGACAGGTTCACCGATTTCTGCTGCACGTGGTCGAGCAGGCGGCCGGGCGTGGCCACCAGGATCTCGACGCCGCGGCGCAGCGCATCGGTCTGCGGGTTCATGTCGACGCCGCCGAACACCACCGTGCTGCGCAGGTCGGTGTGCTTGGCATAGCGGGCGACGTTGTCATAGACCTGGTCGGCCAGCTCGCGCGTCGGCGTCAGCATCAGCGCACGCACCGGGTGGCGCGCCGGCGAGGCGCTGGCATTGGCCAGCGGCAGCAGGCGCTGGATGATCGGCAGCGCGAAACCGGCGGTCTTGCCGGTGCCGGTCTGCGCGGCGCCCATCACGTCCTTGCCCAGCAGCACCACCGGAATGGCCTGTGCCTGGATCGGCGTGGGAGAGCTATAGCCCTGCTCGGACAGGGCGCGCAGGATGCGCGGATCGAGGCCGAAGCTGTCGAAGGTCTGCACAGCGGCGGCAACCGCGGTGGTAGGTTCTGGTGCGTTCGTAGTGGTCATGGGTATCGGTATTGGCGGGAGGCGAACCCGGCACAAACGGATACGCGTCTGGAACTCATCTCGCCCTGAATCTCGCCCCTGAATCACGCCTGGCGGCAAGGTTCCGGCGCGGCCCTGCTGGCTACAGCATTTGGCCATGAGAATCAAAGACTTAGATTTTAGCACCTCTGCCCGCGCAGTGGGCGCTCCGGCGCCGCCGTGCGGCGGGTGCGACAAGCCCGTGCCAGCGGCGGCCGGCGCGCGCATTGTCAAGACATTGTCATATCGGCCAAGCAAGATGCCGGCGGCGCGGCGGCACTGCCGGACCGCGCGGCTTCTTCACATCGAGACTGACATGGATTTCGAGCTGTTCCGCCAGACCTGCCAGCAGTTCCTGCGCACTTCCAGCCAGTTCCTGGGACTGGCCGCAGCCGGCCGCCAGCCGGCGCTACCGATGCCGGCGCTGCCCGCCCTGCCAGCGAGCGAGCCCCGGCGCCGGCAGCCCGCCTGAACCGCGGCCAGGCGCCGGCTCGTCATGCGCGCTCAGTCGCCGCGGATGCCGTTGTCCTGGATCACCTTGCCCCACTTGCTGTAGTCGGCCTTCATGCGCGCGGCCAGCTGCTCCGGCGGCATGTAGGCGGCCACGGTGCCGGCGCCCAGCATCTTCTGCTGCACGGTCGGATCGGCCAGCGCCTTCTTCAGTTCGGCCGACAACGTCGCCACCACCTCCCTGGGCGTGCCGGCCGGCGCCAGCAGCCCGCCCCATGCGGTGGCATCGAAGCCCGGGAAGCCCTGTTCGGCCACCGTCTTGACCTCCGGCGTAAAGCTGACGCGCTTGTTGGAGCCGACCGCGATCGGGCGCAGCTTGCCGGCCTTGATATGCGGCAGCGCCGCGATCATGTCCGAGAACATCATCGGCACCTGGCCGGCAAGCAGGTCGGAGATGGCCGGCGCGCTGCCCTTGTAGGGCACGTGCTGCACGTCGAAGTGGCCCAGGTTCTTCAGCAGTTCGGTCGACAGGTGGCCGAAGCTGCCATTGCCGGCACTGGTGTAGTTGAGCGCACCCGGTTTGGCCTTGGCCTTCGCGATGTACTGCTGCAGGCTGGTCACGTCGGGCATCGCCTGCGGATTGACCACCATCACGATCGGCAGGTCATAGGCGGCGCCGATGGGCGTGAAGTCCTTGAAGATGTCGTAACCCTTGCGGTTGATCAGGTGCGGCGCCAGCAGCGTGGGCGTGGCCAGCACCAGCAGGGTATAGCCGTCGGCGGCGCTCTTGGCGACGTTTTCGGCGCCGATCGTGCCCGAGGCGCCGGGGCGGTTGTCCACCACCACCGGCTGCTTCAGCGTTTCGCTCATCTTCTGGCCGATGATGCGCGCGGCGGTGTCGGTCGGGCCGCCTGGCGGGAACGGCACCACCAGCCGGATCGGCTTGCTTGGGTAGGTCTCGGCGAAAGCCGGTGCGGCGGCGAGCGGCAGCGTGGCGCTCAGGAGCACGGCGCCCAGGCGGCGCTGGAAGGTACGGCGGCTGGTGTTCTGCATGATGTGGCTATGTCCTGCGGTAAATCGCGATAAGTCAGAATCGATGCGCGGCCCAGGCCGCGCCGGGATGAAGCGACTGCGGTTGCGTAACGTCATGACAGATCTGGCGTGCCTCCTTGCGAACCGGTCATCGCCGGCCCGTCCGATGGAATGGTTGTCTGGTGCGGCGGCCGTTACAGGCGCATGGTGCCGGCCTGGAACAGCCGTGCATCCATCTGGCGCAGGTCGGGCGCCACCGCCACCGGCGTGGCGCACTGGTCGAGCACATCGCGCTGCAGGTCGACGCCGGGAGCGATCTCGACCAGCGTGAGGCGAGCCTCCCCGCCCTCCCCGCCCTCCCTGGGCCGCATCTCGAACACGGCGCGTTCGGTGATGTAGACCACCGGGATGCCCAGCGATGCCACGTAGGGGCCGTTGAAGCTCAGGTGCGACACCTCCGGCACGATCTTCTTCACGCGCCCTTCGCGCACGATCCGCAGGCTGCCATGGTCAGCGCGCACTTCCAGGCCGCCCGCGGTCAGCGTGCCCATGAACACCACCGCGCGCGCGCTCTGGGTGATGTTGATAAAGCCACCGACGCCGGCGATCAGCGCGCCCTCGCCTTCGCCGAACTTGCTGACGTTGACGTTGCCCTGGCCATCGAGTTCGGCCAGGCCGAGGATCGCCAGGTCGATGCCACCGCCTTCGTAGAAGTCGAACTGCGCGGGCTGGTCCACCACCGCCTCCGGGTAGGCCGAGGCACCGAAGCTGAGGCCATCCGCGGGCGTGCCGCCGATGGGACCGGCTTCGACGGTCAGCGTGAAGCCGTGCAGCCCGGCCTGGTGCGCCAGCATCCCCACCGCGGCCGGCATGCCCACCCCCAGGTTGACCACGCGCGGCGCGCGCCGCGCCAGCTCCATCACCGCGCGGCGCTGCACGATGGTGCGCGCATCCAGCGGCCCGGCCTCGGGCGGCGGACCGGCGGCATCGTCGGCACTCCCCTCGCCCTGCCACGGCGTGACGTAGGCGGGGTTGAAGGCCTCGGCAAAGGTCATCTGGTGGTTCGCGGGGTTGTCGCAAACCACCACGTAGTCGACCAGGATGCCAGGCACGTGGATGGCCTGCAGGATTTCATGGTGATCGACCAGGCTTTCGACCTGCGCGATCACGATGCCACCCGAGTTGTGCGCCGCCTGCGCCAGCGCCAGCAGTTCGTGGTGGAAGGCTTCGCGATGGGTGCTGAGGTTGCCGCGCGCATCGGCGGCGCTGCAGCGGATCAGCGCGCAGTCGATCGCAAAGCTGGGGTAGAACAGGTATTCGTCGCCGCGGAACTCGACCGCATCGACCCAGCACGCCTTGCCTTCGGCGATGGCGCGACGCGCGCGCTGGTTGACGGCGCCGCCGTGGTAGCGCGCGTCCTGCGCGGTGCGTGGGTCGACAAAGGTGTGCAGGCCGATTTTGGTCATCACGCCGGGCTTGCCGCCGGCAATGGCGCGGTACAGGTGGGTCAGCACGCCCTGCGGCAGGTTGTAGCCCTCGCACTGCTCCGCCATCGCCAGCGTGGCCAGCCGCGTGGCGGAGCGCCAGTGGCCGCCGACCACGGTGGCAGTCATGCCGGCGTTGCCGAAATGATTGACGCCGCGCGCGCCGCGGTCGCCCTGCCCGGCCGAGTACACCAGCGTCAGGTCACGCGGCAACCCGTCGCGCAGGAAGCGCTGCTCCAGCGCCTCGGTCACGGCCTCGGCGTGGCCGGCCCCGACAAAGCCCGCGCTGGCTACGGTCCAGCCATCCTGCACGAGCGCCGCCGCTTCACGCGCGGTGATTACCTTCATTGCTGTCTCCGGTTTTTCGTCGTGCCGTCCCGCATCGCTGGCGGCACGCTTTCCGTGAATGCGTTTTGCGAACATTTGTTCGGAAAACGCTATCATACGGAGATGCTGCCGGTCGGCGCAAGTCCTGCGCGACGGCCCCGCCAGCACGTGCCTGATCGTTCATTTCACCACCGCGCCCCTGCCACACACCCTATGCCGCAAGCCGAAGCCGCCAAGAAAGACGAACTGCTGGAGTCGCTGAGCAAGGGCCTGGCGCTGCTGCGCCTGCTGGGCGCTGGCGCCGAGCGCCTGACCATGCAGGAGGTGGCCGACCAGCTCGACGTGACCCGCGCCGCCGCGCGCCGGCTGCTGCTGACACTGGAGCACAACGGCTACGTGGCGCAGGACGGCCGCCACTTTGCGCTGACGCCACGGGTGATGGAGCTGGGCTACGGCTACTTCGCCTCGATGAGCCTGCCGCAGATGGCGCGGCCCTACCTGCAGCAGCTGTGCGAGACCCTGGGCGAAAGCTGCTCGCTGGGCGTGCTCGACGGCGAATCGGTGGTGCTGGTGGCGCGCGAGGAGCCGCGCCAGTTGCTGCGGGTGGACATGGCGCTGGGACGGCGCATGCCGGCCTATGCGCACTCCCTCGGGCGCGTGCTGCTGGCCGGCCTGGACGACAGCGCCCTGGAGGCCTACCTGGCCGGCGCCACGCTGCGCAAGCTGACGCCGTTCACGGTCAGCTCGCGCACCACGCTGGCGCGCACGCTGCGCCAGGTGCGCGCCGACGGCTATTGCGTGCTGGTCAGCGAACTGGTCGACGGCTACGCCGGGATCTCGGTGCCGCTGCGCGACCAGGCCGGCACGGTGGTGGCCGGGCTGGGCTTCAGCATGGTGCTGGGCAGCCGCGACCGGGCCCAGCTGGAAGCGCGCTTCCTGGCGCCGCTGCGCGAGGCCGCGGCCGGCATCGAGGCCATCCTGCAGGCGCGCTGAGCCGCGCCCGGCCGATGTAAAGAAGCCCCGCGTGCCGGGGAGGCAGCGGGGCTCAAGCGGTAGCGGGGCAATCTGTCGACCACCCACGCCGTCGATCTTGGCGCATCGCGCCGACTCGGGCATCCCCCAAATGTGGGCCATTGCATGCGCCGTGGCTGGCAGGCTGCAGGCGCGCCCTGCAAAGCCAGTCAATCATGGCCCTGTCACACGCCCGTAGGAATCCGGGTTTTCGCCGAGCGGGTTTTCGCCAGCTTCCGGCCGGCGCCCGGATGCGGTCTACTGGTCTCACATCGACGCCCCTGGCACCGCCCAAGCCGGATTGCCACCGCCGATGGTGCTGTAAAACTAGTCCAATGACAGGGAGACAGACCATGGTGACGAAGAAAGAAGAGGCTTTCGTACTGAAGAACCTTCTCGCCCTTGCCGCAGTGGAAACCCTGGGCGGCGCCATCGCCCTGAGCATGGTCTTCCATCTGATCTGATCATCCCCAACGGTCGCCGGTGCTGCCACGCCGGCGACCGCCTCGCGCGCCCTCAGCGCGTGGCGTGCTGCCCGCGCCGGTCCACCTCGAACTCCGTGGTGTCGCGGAAGCGCTGCCGCAGCCACTGCTCGGCCCGGCCCTGCGGCCGCGCTGACTTGGCCCAGACCAGGTCCACGCTGACCAGCCAGTCCGTGTACGGATAGGCCGCCAGGTCAAGTTCCACCAGTTCGCCGCGCGCCAGCGCCTCGCGCACCAGTTGCCGCGGCAGCGTGGCCAAGCCCAGTCCGCCCTTCACCATCTCCACCAGCGCCAGGTAGCTTTCTGGCGCGCGCAGCGCCATCATCGTCCCGTTGCCCCGACGCGGGTGCAAGATCAAGCCGAAGCGTCCATCCTTCCTGCTCCTTTCCCCCGGAGACCCAAGCATGACCCGAATCACCGATCCGTCCGGCGCCGAACTGTCGCCGCTCGACCTGGCGCTGCTGCGCCAGTCGATCGCGCTGTCCGACCAGTCCAAGACCCGCGGCCGCCACCCGTTCGCCGCGCTGGTGGCCGATGCGGCCGGCAACGTCATCGCCAGCGCCGGCAACAATTCGATGCCGCCCGAAGGCGACCCGACCCAGCACGCCGAGCTGGTCGCGGCCGCGCAGGCCGCGCGCGTGCTGCCGCCCGCGCAATTGGCCGATTGCACGCTCTACACCAGCGCAGAGCCGTGCTGCATGTGCGCGGGCGCGGTCTACTGGACCGGCATCGGGCGCGTGGTCTATGCGCTGTCCGAACACAAGCTGCTGGGGCTGACCGGCGACCATCCGGAGAACCCGACCTTCTCGCTGCCGTGCCGCGATGTGTTTGCGCGCGGCCAGCGCAAGGTCGAAGTGGTCGGCCCCGTGCTGGAAGATGAAGCCGCGGCACCGCACGCAGGGTTCTGGCAGTAACGCGGCACCCGTGGGTCCGCCGCGATCCGGCGATGGCGACGCCGGCACACGGCTGAGGCAGCGGGCCCGCGCCGCGGCGCGGGCACTGCCCGGTGTTCAACCGTCCTGCGCCGCGCGCTGTCCCGCCGCGCCCGCAACGGCACGCGACCCGCCCGGCTCGGCCAGCGCCGCCTGCAGCCACTGCGTCCATGCCGGCATCATCGCGGCAGCCATGGCCGCGACCTGCCCTGCGCAGGTCTTGCCAGCCTCCTGCCAGTCTGTCAGCGCGCGCAGCAGCGCCAGCCCGATGTCGCTGCCGTCGCGCGCCTCGGCCACATCCTCGAGGTAGCGCGCCAGCGCTTCCCGCACGGCGTCGTTGTAGCCGGCCCTGGCCTGCGACGCGCGCGCGGCCAGGTCGGCCTCGATGGCATCGAGGCCGCGCCACGCCTGCGCGACGTCGGCCAGGTCGAGGCGGTCGCGCTGCGCGCGCCACCATTGCGCTTGCTGCGCGGCGCGTTCCCCGGCATAGCGGTTCAGCACGGCCAGCGCCTGGCGCGCAGGCGCCCGTGCCGCGGCAGGATCGGCGGCGCTGAAGGGTGACTGCGCGAGCGCGGTGGCGGCTTGCAGCTGGCACAGGGTCAGGTCCAGCGCCGTACGGCTGGCGCTCTCCCATTGGGCTTGCAGGATCGAAAGCATGGCGGTTCTCCTTGCGGATTGGAGCAGTGGATCGGATGGGGCCGGAGCGGCAGCGCTCACTGCGGCGCGGCGCCGAGTCGGCGGACCATGCGCATGACCGCGGCCATCTGCGGCGCCTCGCGCGAGAAGAAGTCCGGCTGGGCCGGGTCGTCGCTGGTATAGCCCCAGAAGTCCCAGCACCCGAGCGGGTTATGCCGCGACGCGGCGACCTGCGGGAACAGCACCACGATGCGGTTGGCCTCGGCACTCTCCAGGTAGCCGGCACCGCGAACGAAGCGTTCGCCGATGGCAGCCGCGCCCTGCAGGCAGCCATGGAAGGCCACGTGCACGCGGCAGCCGGCAGCACTGCCGTCGGCGCCGCCCGCGGCGCACTCGCCCGGCACGTAGACATAGCCACTGTCGGCGAGCAGCGCCTTGCCGCCGGGGTCGAATGCGCGCTGGTCAAAGCGCAGCAGCTCGCCCGTCGGCCGCGCCGCCGGCTTCAACGGTCCATGGATCCACTGCAGGATCTGCCGTGCCTGCTCGAGCCCGCAATTGTTGATGTAGGGCGATGCGCTGACCGCGCAGGCGGCGTCGCCCGACTGGCTGGTGATGAAGGCATGTCCGGCCGCGACCTCGGCAACATATTGCAGCTGCGATGCCGGCACCCCGGCCAGCGTATAGAACCGCCCCACCTGCGCGGCAACGCGCGGCAGCACGGTCTGGTCGCGCGTGCCGGAAAACACGTAGACGCGCTGGCGCGCGAGGTTCTGCACCGGGTCGATGCGGCCATCGCGGGCAAAGGTGCGCGCCGCGTCCAGCGCCGCCTGCGCGTCGGGGCCGGTATCCCCGACCGGCTGCATGCACTGGGTCGCGGCGGCGGTAGCAGGCGGCGTCGGCGCGAACAGTCCCGCGCAGTAGAACGGTCCTCCGGCGACCACGCCGGCGCCGACCATGGTGCCGGAATACGCAACGTGGAACTGCGTGGCCATGAACGCACCGGACGACAGCCCCGACACCGAGGTCTGTGCCAGGTCCGCGCCCAGCGCGGGCAGCGCCTGCGCGGCGACGCCCCCGCTGGCGCCGAGCGCGCACGCCGCGGCAAGTGCCCGATAGCGGGCGGTTGGCTTGCATCGAATCATGATGGCTCCAGCACGGCGACAGGAATCGGAACGGCGCAGGGATCGCGGCAGGCAGCACGCTGGTCGCCATGCGGCGGCTGCGTCGACCATTGTCCGGAGCCACCGCCACACGGTGCCATTGGGCAAATGCGGTAGCGCGCCACACTGTGCCGCACCCGCTATGCATCGCAGGCCTGCGGCTGCGGCAGCTCCAGCCATCCTTTCTGCACGCTCACGAACAGCAGGGCGCAGACATTGCCGGCACCCGCCTTCTGCAGCAGCCGGGCCCGGTGCGTGCGCGCGGTCTGGTCGCTGATGCCGAGCGCGCGCGCGATTTCCTTGTCGCTCAGGCCGCGCCCGAGCCATTCCAGATATTCGCGCTCGCGTTCCGAGAAAGGATTATCCGCGGCCAGCGGCCCGCTTTTTTAAACAGCCCGTGCTGGCGCGCGAGATAGCACATGGTCAACTGCGAGGATTTTCGCAATTGCATTTTCGCGAGCAGATGCTCACGGTGCTTGCGCGCCGTGGATATGGAAAATGCGAGACGCGCGGCGATCTCGCGATCGCTCATGCCGCGCGCAATAAAGGCGAGCACCGTCTCTTCCCGAGTGGTGAGGTTCATGCGGAGGACTCCATGCGATGGAACAAGTGGTTCCGTCGCAGGAGCGGCAGCCGCGCGTCTATCTGTGCATCAGTGCATCACAGGACCCTTCGTGCAAGGCTAGTGCGGACCTACGAGCGGAACCGGGGACGGCCCGGCCGGGCTCCAGATCACTGCTTATGTTTTCGATCTCTTGCGCTGTTGCGCCGGCATGGGATTGCGCACTACCCGAGGGTGCGATCCGGAGTTTCCGGATGCCGGCAGCAGAGGCGAATTCTAGGTGCTGGTTTTTATATTTAAAAGCCAATTCATGCTGCGCGATATTTAATTCTGATTGTTGCACGGCATTATCCACTGGCCATACCGCATTTGCCCAATGGCGGCGGCGCGGACGGAAAACCAAGAATGATTCCACCTGTCCGGTGTCGCGCCAATGGCGCAGCAACGCGGCAGGCGCGGCATCCGCGCCAGGCATGCGTGGCCCGCCGCCCTGGTTTTTCTCAATCCACGCAGTCATTCAAAGGAGTCGTCATGACCTACCCCATCCACGCCGCCGTCCTGGCGCCGCAAGGTGTGCTTGGCAATCTCGTCAGCGGTATCGGCGGCCTGCTGCCGTTTTCCGCGCAGCCGATGCTGGTGCCCCAGAGCGCGATGACCGACGCGGTCGCCCCGGCGGTGCGAGACGGCGTGCAGACCGTGGTCACGCATTATGTGAACCCGGTGATCGGCCATGCAGCCGGCGCCGCCGCCGGTGCGCTGGCCCAGCATATTCCCTTCCCCGAGCCCGGGCATACCGGCCCGATCGGCACCGCCATCTCGGCGCACGCACCGGGATTCATCCAGGCGGCCGGCACCGCCGCGGGCTATCCGACCATCGCCATCCATGGCGCCAATATCGTTCGCGAAGGCGCGCGCTACCTGCCGTTCTCGGCCATGCCCGCGGTCACGCTGGCGCCGCAGGGCGTGTTCGGCTCGCTGATCGGCGCGGTGGCGCCGACCCTTGGCCATGCCGTCGGCGGCCTGCTGGGCAATGCCAACGTGGGCCAGCAGATCGGCACCGTGGCCGGCCACCTCGGCGGACTGCTGCCGTTTTCGGCACAACCGCAGGCGGCGCTGGCACCGCAGGGCGTGTTCGGCTCGCTGATCGGCGCGGTGGCACCGACCCTCGGCCATGCCGTCGGCGGCCTGCTGGGCAATGCCAATGTGGGCCAGCAGATCGGCACCGTAGCCGGCCATCTCGGCGGCCTGCTGCCGTTCTCGGCGCAGCCGCAAGTGGTCTATGCCTGAAGTCCGGCGCATGAAGTCCTGCGCATGACCCGTGGCGCCCGACGGCGCCGCCGCGGGCCGGCGTGTACGCGCCGGCCCGCCCGAATCGATGCGCGCGCCGCCTGGCGCCGCGGTGGAGAAAGCAAATGGAACGAGACAAGAAGGCCGAGGCCACGCGCGCCGGCGCGGGCAGCCGCGATGCCGTGGCGCTGGACGCCGGCCGCAAGCAGTACCTGATCGCGCCGCGGCGCCACGCACTGGCCCGGCAGGCGGGCGTGGCGCCGATGTCGGCCAGCGAACTGCACAGCACGGTGACGCAGCTGCCCGGCGTTGAAGTCGTGCATGTGGTCGAAGGCCACAAGAACACGCACCTGCATTCGGTGCGGCCCGACGAGGCCGCCCACACCTACGTGGTCAAGCTCGACGCCGCGCACGCGCAGATGCTGCAGGCCACGGCGCCGCCGCACATGATCGTCGAGGAAGACCATCCGCTCGGCTATGGCCGCAAGGCCGAACTCGAAACCTCCGACCGGCTCCATCCGCAATCGGCGTTCGACGGCCCGGTGTCGCGCGAGGTGCTGGTACGTGTGCTGGGCACCGGCGACACCCCGCTGCCGGGCGTGGCCATCACGCTGGCGGGCGATGGCTTCCCCGCAACCGCCACCACCGACGCCGGCGGCGAAGCGACGCTGACGCTGGTGCAGCAGCAACCCGGTCCGGCGCGCTCGCTGTTCGTGCGGCCGCTGAGCGGCTACTGGAACAAGTACCTGCTGGCGCCCAATGTGGTGTCGGGCCAGCCCAACGTGATCCGCGTAACGCCGCTGTCGCAGCCGAATCCCGACGTGCCGCCGCATGGCCGCTTCGGCTGGGGCCAGCGGCTGATGGGGCTGGACCGGCTCACGCGCAGCTTCGGCGGTCGCGGCGTGCGCGTCGCGGTGGTCGATTCGGGCGCCGACGCCGCGCATCCGCTGCTGGCGCATGTCCGCCATGGCATCGACCTGACCGGCACCGGCGCCGACGCCAGCGCTACCTGGCGCCTCGACACCATCGGCCACGGCTCGCACTGCGCCGGCGTGATCGGCGCGCGGCCGCAGCCGGGTGCGCCGGCGTCCGCCGGCGCGGAGGCACAGGCCCAGGCCACCATGCTCGGCTTCGCGCCAGAGGCGGAAATCCATGCGCTCAAGATCTTCCCGGGCGGGCAGTTCAGCACGCTGCTGCGCGCGCTCGACTACTGCATCGACCACGATGTCGACGTGGTCAACCTGAGCCTGGGCGCACCGCAGCCTTCACAGGCGGTCGAGCAGAAGCTGATCGAAGCCGTGCACAGCGGCGTGGCCTGCATCGTCGCGGCCGGCAACTCGGGCGGGCCGGTGCAGTACCCGGCGGCCTCCGCGTCGGTGCTGGCGGTCTCTGCGCTGGGCCTGCAGAGCGAACTGCCGCACGATGTGTGGGAGCGTACCCAGGTGGTGCAGCACGCGGCCACGCGCGCCGGGCTGTTCGCACCGACGTTCTCGTGCTTCGGCCCGCAGATCGCGGTGTGCGGCCCGGGCGTGGGCATCATCTCGACGGTGCCTGGCGCCGCCTTCATGCCGGACTCCGGCACCTCGATGGCGGCGCCGCATATCGCGGGGCTGGCCGCGCTGCTGCTGTCCGATCCGCAACTGGCCGCGTGGATGGGTCCGCGCGGACCGCGTCGCGTCGCGGCGCTGTTCCAGCTGATTCGCGCCATCAGCTCGCCGATCGTGGCACACGATCCCGAGAACCGCTTCGGCGGCGGCCTGCCGCAGTTGCAGAACCTGCAGCGCCTGCTGGGCCGGCCGCAGTAGGACGCGCCTCCCGCCAGGCGGGCAACGCGGCCCGGCGCCACCCGGGCCGCCCTCACTGTTCCACTGACCATGCGCACGCTCGACTTCACCGCCGCGCCGCCGCGGCGCGCCGCTGCCGTCGCGGCAGATACCGTTGCCGCAACGCCGCCTCGACTTGGCCCGGCAACCGCTTTCGCGCTGCCGCTTGACGGCCAGCTCCGCCGCGAATGCGAGGCCATGGCAAGCCATGCCCTGCGGCTGGGGCTACCGATGCCGGGGGGCTGGACCGTGCTGCTCGGCAGCGAGCACGAAGCGGCCGCGACGGTGGCAGGCACCGCCGCGAGCCTGCCGCCACCGCCCGGTGCCGGTCTTGCCGCGCAGCAGCTCGCGCAACTGCACCAGGCGCTGGCGTGCGCCATCGCGCCCGCAACGCCGCAGTGCATCACCCTGCTCGACGATGAGCGTCGCCGCGCGCCGACGCTGGCCTGCCTGGGCCCCGTGCCGCTGGTGCGCGCCCTGACCGGCACCGCGGTGTGCTGCCTGCTGGCGGTGGTGCTGACCGGCTTGCCCGCGGAGGTGTCGATGGAAAACATGCGCGCCGGCATCCTGGCCTCGTCGGGCCGCACGCTGCTGTTCAACATGCTGTTCCTGCTGTTCTGCGCCGGGCTGGGGGCCTCGTTTGCCTCGCTGTTCCAGGTCCACGGCTACATCGCCAGGGGCACCTATGACCCCAAGTACGACGCCGCCTACGCCGCGCAACTGATCCTTGGCGTGATGTCCGGGCTGATCCTGGTCGAGATGCTGCCGCCGCAACTGTTCGACTCGGCCGGCATGCGCAGCTTCGGCAAGCCGGCCTTGTCGATGCTGGGCGGCTTCTCCGCGACCGCGGTGCATCGCCTGCTCCAGCGTATCGTCGAGATCGTCGAGACCGCGGTGCGCGGCAGCACGCCGCGCGAGCCGCGCAAGGCGTAGCGCCATGCTGTTCCTCTACAGCCTGCCCAGCACCGGCATGGCCGCGATCGTGGTCGCGGCGATCGTCGCGGTGGTGCTGGCCGGCTATGCGGTCGCGCGCCGCTTCGCCCTGATCGAGCTCGATGCCGAGCAGCGCGCAATGGCGGTGTCGATGGTCTCGATCATCACCACCATCAACTCGCTGCTGGTCGCGTTTGCCGCGATCAACGTC
The DNA here is from genome assembly GCF_900250115.1 of Cupriavidus taiwanensis. Taxonomy (NCBI): domain Bacteria; kingdom Pseudomonadati; phylum Pseudomonadota; class Betaproteobacteria; order Burkholderiales; family Burkholderiaceae; genus Cupriavidus; species Cupriavidus taiwanensis. The sequence goes on from NZ_LT984803.1 coordinate 2,426,308, forward strand.
TGGGACACCTACAACGCCGCCGATCGCACCGTCGCCGCGGAAGCCACCGCGGCCGGTGAACTGGCGCGCGACCTCGCCGCGTTCGACAGCAGCGCCGCCGATGCCGCCGCGGCGGCATTGCGCAGCTACCTGGAGCAGGTGGTGCACGACGAATGGCCGCGCATGCAGCGCCAGGGCAAGCCCGACGCGCACACCGAACAGCGCTTTGACGCGATGTTCGACCTGGCCAACCGGATCCGCCCGCTCGACAGCCGCCAGACCGTGCTGCTGGGGGAGGTGCTGATGCGCGTCAACGAGATGGTCAAGTACCGGCAGCAGCGGATCCTGACCCTGCACGCGGCGATGCCGAACACCTTGTGGGGCGTGATCCTGATTGTCAGCGCGCTGTCGTTCGCGTTGCTGTACGTGCTGCCGGCAACGCCGTTCAACCTGGCACTGATCACCGCGTGGGCCATCACCATCGGCCTGGCGTTTTTCTTCCTGCTCGCGGTCGACCGGCCCTTCGCCGGCGAGTTCAGCGTCAGCGCCGACCCGCTGCAGCACACCATCGACACGCTGGTGGCCAACGGCACGTGGCCCCAGCCAGCACCGACACCACAACCCACACCACAGCCGGCGCCATACCCAACGCCATACCCAACGCCATACCCAACGCCATACCCGGCGCCATGACCGCCACCGCGGCAACGGCCACCACCACGACAAGGAGACGCAGCATGCAGATGACACCGGAACAATTCCGCGCCGCCACCGGGCTGGGCGAGCCGCAATGCGCCCGCTGGTTTCCACGCCTGTGCGAAGCGATGCAGGCGTACGACATCACCGGCACGGCGCGCGTCGCCGCATTCCTGGCGCAGACCGGGCATGAATCGCTGGGCTACCAGTTCACGCACGAGCTGTGGGGACCGACGCCGGCGCAGGCGCTGTACGAGCCGCCGTCGCGCAAGGCGATGGCGCTCGGCAACGTGCGGGCGGGCGATGGCAAGCGCTTTCGCGGCCGGGGCCTGATCCAGATAACCGGCCGCGCCAACTACTCGGTGTGCGGGGCCGCGCTGGGCGCCGACCTGACCGCCGCGCCCGAACTGCTCGAACAGGACGCCTGGGCCGCGCGCTCGGCGGCATGGTGGTGGCGCACGCACGGCTGCAACGCGCTCGCCGACAGCGGCGATTTCATCGCGCTCACGCGGCGCATCAACGGCGGCACCAATGGACTTGAAGACCGCCTGCGGCGCTGGAAAGTTGCCACCGCGGCGCTGTCCTGAAGCCGCACGGCACCATAAAAAGAGTTCTCCGAAGAATTCCTGGAGGCTGGATTGGCACTGTCCGTATCCTGTGGCCGTGGAGAATCAAGGCTGAACCTTTGTAGGGGATGTGAGTTTTTGATGGACACCTACGGTAAGTCTTCGCGAGAGAAGCTGTTGGAGTTCTTGTCTGCAGCCGAGGACTTTAATCAGCTCAGGAACCTGGAGCAGCCGCGGCTTGCGAAAGAATACTGTCTTCATATGGCTGCAAACATCTATGCACCGGCCGCCGGATCACCAAAGGCTGCGTAGACCAGGCTTGCAGCTATCGGGCCGTCACGGCCGCATTGATAGAACACACAATAGAGGGTCGTCGTTTCCTTACGGCCGCCCGTCTGAGTTGGGCCAAGAGCGGCCATCCGACCTACAGCGCCAACCTAGCGAGTCGAGTGCGCAATTCACCGCAGGTCTAACGACTCGCCCTCTTGCCGCTCAATGGCCAGTCGACGTTTGCATGGGCGGCATCGGACCGAGGGCTCCGGTATCGACGTTGTCGCCCATTCCTGTATCCTTCTGCATCTCGTTGGAAGGTAGAGCCAAGCGAACCGTCCCCCGCGTCATCAATATCACACTTGACATCGGCGGCGTAGCAAGAAGCGTGCGTGTTCGACCGGGGGAGCCGAGGGCAAAGTCCGACATCGCCATCAAGGACCACGGATTTTTGAGTGAACTGGGACGACACAAGAATATTTCTCGCTCTACAGCGGGAGCGGACACTGCGGCGGGCTGCCCGTGTCGCCGGCGTAGACCAAGCAACGGTAGGCCGCCGACTGGCAGCCCTCGAACATGCTTTGGGTGCCACGCTGTTTCTCCGGACTTCCGAAGGCTATGTGCTGACCCCGGCCGGCGAGAATGCACTGCGCTCTGCCGAGCAAATGGAGAAATCTGCCAACGCGCTGATTCGCCAGGCGCAGGGTGCGGACAGCCGCCTGGCGGGCGAGGTCAAGGTCACCACGACAGATTCCCTCGCGCTGCAATTTGTGATTCCGGCCATGGCACGCCTGCATGCGGCGCATCCGGACGTCAGCGTGATCCTGAACACGTCCACGCAGATGCTGAACCTGGCGCGGCGCGAGGCAGATATTGCGATACGCAATATGAAACCGGAGAACCCGGATCTGGTGGCCAGGCGCCTGGCGCACTGGACGGTGGGCCTGTTCGCCTCTCCGGCCTATCTTGCCGAGCGCGGCGAGCCGGCGCGGAACGAAGCCTTCGCCGGGCATGACCTCGTCATGTACCAGCCCTATCTGAGCGGCAGCGCCGCGCCGACTCTGGTCGGAGAACCGATCCATGCGGGCCGGCTGGTCAGCGCGGTGAACTCGAGCCTGATGCTGCGGAGCATGATCAAGGCCGGCATGGCGATTGGCGAGGTGCCGGTGCCGCTGGCGGAGCGCGACGGACTGCAGCGCATCTGGCCCGAGAAAGCTCGTGAGGGGCACTATGAAGTCTGGCTGGTTACCCATCAGGATCTCCGGCACACCGCCCGCGTCCGCGCCATGATCGATACGATCGTGGAGGAGTTTCAGGGCGCTCACGGCTGAACACGGCGCGGGCGCTGCATAAATGCATGCGCCGCGTGGCAAATTTCAGCATCGTCGGCAGCGCGGGCGTCCCTACACTCGTATGCACGGCAGCCGGACAGACCGGCTGCGCTTCTACGGTGCATACGCCATGACCACGCTTTCCTCTCCGACCGTCCACGCTGCCTCGCCACCGCGCACGCCGTGGTACATCTTCGCCGGCTTCGCGGCCAGTCTCGTCAGTATCGGACTGGCCCGCTTCGCCTACACGCCGCTGCTGCCCGCACTGATCGACACAGGCTGGTTTTCGGCCTCGAACGTTGTTTTCCTCGCCGCGGCGAACCTTGCCGGTTATCTGCTCGGCGCGCTTGCCGGCCACCCGATGGCCCGGCGCTTGTCGAGCGTTGGCGCATTGCGGCTGATGATGGTCATCGTCACGCTCGCATTCGTCGCGTGCGCCTGGCCGCTCTCGGTATCCTGGTACTTTGCCTGGCGCCTTGCATCGGGCGTGGCGGGCGGCGCCATCATGGTGCTGGCGCCGGGAGCCATCCTGACGCATGTCCCCCGGGACCGCCGAGGCATCGCAAGCGGCGCCATCTTTCTCGGCATCGGGGTCGGCATCGCAGGTTCGGGAACCATCGTGCCGCTGCTATTGCAGTCCGGCCTGCGGACGACCTGGCTCGGCCTCGCGCTGATCGCCGCGGTCTTGACGGGGACGACATGGTCAGCATGGCCTCGCGGGCATGCGGCTTCAGTACCCGACCATGGTGGACAACAGGCCGAGCCAGCGGCCGGCCTCGACCGCGGCGTCGTGCTGCTCTATGCGCAATACGGCCTGATGGCGATGGCCCTGGTGCCCACCATGGTCTTCCTCGTTGACTTCGTCGCCCGCGGACTGGGAGCGGGCGCCCATGCCGGCGCGCTGTTCTGGGTGGTGTATGGCGGCGGCGCGATCATGGGGCCGCCGGTCTACGGCTGGCTTGCCGATCATCTCGGCGCCCGCCGCGCGCTCCGCGTGGCATTGATTGCCCAGGCCATTGCCGTCGCCATGATGGCATACGCGTCGAACCTCATCGGGCTTGCGATGGCGACGGCGGTCATCGGGACATTCCCGCCCGGCATCGTGCCGCTGGCGCTGGCCCGCCTGCATGAGCGCATTCACGCCCACCACCGGCACGGCCAGGCGTGGAGCCGTGCCACGATCAGCTTCGCCACTTGCCAGGCAATTGCCGGCTACGCGTATTCCGCGGTATTTGCGGCCAGCGGTGGCGCGCACCGGCTGATGTTCGGCATTGCGGTGGGCTGCTTGCTGCTGGCGCTCGGTTCCGAGCTTGTTTTCTCGGAGGCATGGGTCGCGCGGTCGAGGAAGCCTGGGCTCTGACGCTCGTGCCGGCTGCGCATGAACGGAGCGCGCAGCCTTGAAAGTGCCCAGTGCCGCCGAGGCACTGGCACGCAGTGCTTATGCGTTGATGAAAGCCAGGAGGTCCTCGTTGACCTGGCTGGCATGCGTCGCGATCAGCCCATGCGAACCGCCGGCGTAGACCTTCAGCGTCGCATTCGGGATGAGCGAGGCGGCCGGGCGCGATGACATCTCCACCGGCACGTTCTGGTCGTCATCGCCATGCAGCAGCAACGTGGGAATGCGCAGCCGCTTCAGATCGTCCGTGAAGTCGACTTCGGAGAACTCGCGAACGCAGGCGTACTGGGCCAGGATGCCACCCGTCATGCCCTGCGCCCAGAATGCATCGATCAGGCTCTGGGAAGGCACCGCCTGGGGCCTGTTGAGACCGTAGAACGGAACCGCAAGCTCCCTGAAGAACTGCGATCGGTCTCCGGCCAGTGCGTTGCGGATGCCGTCGAAGATCTCCAGCGGAACGCCATCCGGGTGCGTCTCAGTCCTGGCCATCAGTGGAACAGGCGCGGCGATCAGAACCGCCTTCGCGACGCGCGCGCTGCCATGCCGGCTGATGTAGCGCACAATCTCGCCGCCGCCGATGGAGTGTCCTACCAGGGTCGCGTTCTGCAAATCAAGCGTGCTGATCAGCGTGGCCAGATCATCGGCGTACGTGTCGATGTCATTCCCGCTGGCCGGCTGATCCGAACGCCCGTGCCCGCGGCGATCGTGCGCAATGACGCGGAACCCGCTTTGCACGAGCAGGAGCATTTGTGCATCCCATGCGTCAGCGTTAGCGGGCCAGCCGTGCGAGAGAACGACCGGGCGGCCAGCGCCCCAGTCCTTGTAGAAAAGCCGGGTACCGTCAGGGATAGTGATGTAGGGCATGTTTTGGTTTGTGTGTGGAAAGTAAGACGTGCGGACACGTGGAAGCGCAGCGACGACAAAGGGGCCGCTCCGCTGGGGGGACTGCAGCAGACAGGAGTCAGGAAAACCTGCGACTCGCGGTGGAGGCAGGCGGTTGAAGCGTTACTTGCTGCCGTTGCTTCCTTTACTGCCGGCATTTCCTTCGTAGTCGAGCGGTACCCACTCGAAACGGTCGCCGTTACGCCGCAGATGGCCGAGGCCGGGGAAGGCGATATGGGCCGCCGCAATCACCGTGCGGGTCCGCACGACGTCGTCGAACAGCTGCTTGCGCGCGTGCCAGGCCGCACCCCGTTTTGTTTGACGACATAGGAAACGTGGCCAGGCGTGTGTCCGGGAGTCTGGATCGCGGTGATGCCCGGCGCGACCTCGGTGTCTCCCGCGAACGGCGCGAAGCGATGCGCCGCCTGGTAAGGCGCGGCCGCGGCGATCGCGTCGTCAAAGGACAGGCGGCTTGAGGAGCGAGCGCGGCGGCGGCGTCCCGCGCCGCCGCCGCGACCTCGATATGCATGACGGCATTCGCATGGAGGCCAGCCGCCCGCTCGCCGAGTGCCGAGGCAATGCGGTCGGCCAGGTCGCGCTGATCGGGCGACGCCAGAATGAGGGCGCGCTTTGCGCCCAGCCGGTCGAGTTCGGCAGGCAGCTGCGCGAGCGCGCCCCATTCGAACACCACACGGGCCGCCGTGCCGTGATCGACAAAGCCTTTCATGGCAGCCTCAGCGCCGGAAATGCGGCGGCACATTGCCGTCGACATTGACCCACACCGAGCGCGCCTCGGTGTAGTCGTGCATCGCCTCGTAGCCCATCTCGCGCCCGTAGCCGGACTGGCCGACGCCGCCGAACGGGCTGCCGGGGTTCACGCGCTTGTAGCAATTGATCCAGCACATGCCGGCTTCCATGGCCGCAGCGGTGCGATGCGCACGCGACAGGTCACGCGTCCACAGGCCGCTGCCCAGTCCGTAACTGGTGCTGTTGGCGATCTGCAGGGCTTCCTCATCGCTGTCAAACCGCAGCACGGTGACGAACGGCCCAAAGACTTCTTCCTGTGCGATCCGGTCCTGCGGAGTCCTGGCTTCGACGATCGTCGGGCGTACGTAATAGCCCTTCGCCAGGGACGGATCGCTTGGCGCGGCGCCGCCAGCCATCACGTGACCGCCTTGCTCTCGCGCGACGTCGACGTAAGCTTTCACCCGCTCCAGATGCTGCAGCGAGGTGAGCGGCCCCATTTCGGTGGTTGCGTCGAGCGGATTGCCGATCCGGATCGAATCCGCCAGCGCGATGAAGCGGTCCAGGAACTCGTCGGCAATGCGTTCGTGCAGCACCAGCCGCGAGCCGGCGATGCACGCCTGCCCCTGATTGTGGAAGATCGCCCACGCCGCCCCGTTGATTGCCGCGTCGAGCTTGGCATCGTCGAACACAATGTTCGCGCCCTTGCCGCCCAGCTCGAGCTGGACGCGCTTCAGGTTGCCCTGCGACGCTTCCACGATACGGCGCCCGGTGGCCGTCGAGCCGGTAAAGGCGATCTTGCGGACGCGCGGATGTTCGGCCAGCCGCTGGCCGGCGGTATGGCCGTATCCAGGAACGATGTTGACGACGCCTTCAGGGAAGCCGACCTCGGCCATCAGTTCGGCGATCCTCAGCGTCGAAAGCGGCGTGATTTCCGAGGGTTTCAGCACAACAGTGTTCCCAGCCGCCAGGGCCGGCCCCATTTTCCAGCTGGTGAACATCAGCGGAAAATTCCAGGGGACGATCTGGCCGACCACGCCGATGGGCGCGCGCTGCACATAGTTCAGAAAGCCCGTCTCGACGGGAATCACCGAGCCTTGCAGCTTGTCTGCCATGCCGCCGAAATAGCGGAAGCAGGCAGCGGTGCGTGGCACATCCAGTGCGCGCGAATCGCGGATCGGATGGCCGGTATCCAGCGATTCCAGTTGCGCCAGGCTTTCCGCATTGGCGTCGATGGCATCGGCGAGCCGCAGCAGCAGGCGCCCGCGATCCGCGGCCGCCATGGCGGACCACCGGGGAAAGGCGCGTTCCGCGGCCGCCACCGCGAGATCGACATCGGTGGATGTGGCGGCGGCAACCTTCGTGATCAGCGATCCGTCATGCGGATTCAGCACGTCGATCGTGTCGCCTTCGGCTGCGTCGACGAAGCGGCCGTTGATAAACAGTTGGTTCTGCATGCAACATCCTCATTGGAAGCGGGGGCGCCTGTGGCGGGGCACAGGAAGCCGGTCGCGATCGCCCGCCCCTCGCCGAATGGGGAGGGAGGCGATGTTCGTTCGGTCCGAGAAATGTATGGCTACGGGCGCCCCGCGACTACGGCCAGCGCGCCGAGGACGGTATTCGCGCTTCTCGAATAATCCGCGGGATGCTGCAGGGGAGAAGGGAAAAGGACTGACGGGGCGGCGTCAGCGAATCCAGCCGCGCTCGATGAGGGGAACGTCCCACTTCGGTTCCGGGCCCAGCCACTCGGCGAGAAACTCAACCAGTGCGCGCACCTTCAAGGACTGTCGTTGCGTCTCCGGGTACACCGCAGCGAAGCTGAGGTGCGACAGGTCATAGTCCGGAAGGATCGGCACAAGGGTGCCATCGAGGAGCGCGGCACTGGCCACCAGGGTCGGCAGGCATACCACCGCTGCACCTGTAATGGCGTAGTCGCGCAGGAGATGGACGGAATTCGAGCGTATCGTCCCCGGAAGCTCCATCTCCACGGTTTCATCGCCTCGCGTCATGGTCCAGCGATTGCGCGATGGATAGCCGGAATAGAGGGCCATGTTGTGCTGCAGCAGGTCGCGGGGATGGCTGGGCGTGCCCTGCGCCTGAAGATAAGACGGCGCCGCGCAGAACAGCCGGCGCACCGGGAACAGCCGCCGTTCGATCAGTGACTCGGAAATGGGCGGGAAGATCTGGAAGGCGACGTCGAAGCCTTCTTCGATAGGATCGACGACCCGGTCGTTCACGATGATGTCCACCTGGATCGCCGGGTAACGGCGGCTGAACTCGGCCAGTGGCGCGCCGAAATGGTCAAGGCCAAAGCCGGGGAGGACCTGGATACGCAGCTTGCCGGTCGGCGTGGCGCGCAGTCCTCGCATCTGGTCGGTCAGATCGTTCACGCGGCCGACCACGTCGGCGCACTCGCGATAGAACGCCTCGCCCACGTCGGACAGCCGCACATGCCGCGTGCTCCGGTGAAACAGCGGCGCTTCGACGAATTTCTCCAGCTGCTGGACCCGGTTGGTGATGACCGAACCCGTCACACCAAGCTGTCGTGCGGCCTCCGCGAAGCTGCTGGTCTCCGCCACGCGGACGAAAGCTTCGATGCTCAGAAATCGATCCACTGCGTCCGTCCCCTGGTGCCGGCAATTGTTTGGTAATCGCGAATGGCGTAGTCGCCTTTCGCGCAATTGTAGCGGCGGCAGGCCGTCTCCAGAATGCAGGGCGACCCGATGGCAGCGGGCGGTATGAGGGGACGCCATGCCTGTGGCGCGCTTGCGGACCTGCCGCCGGTCGGTAACTGCCTGACAACAATACGCTGGCTCGACCGGCTCAAAGGAGACCCCATATGGCCCCGGACCATGCGCCCGATGTCCAGAGGTTCATCGATGCGCAACGCTTTTCGCCGCTGCAATGGCTGGTGTTCGTGCTGTGTTTTCTCGTGATGGTGCTGGACGGCTACGACACCGTCGCGATGGGCTTTATCGCGCCGTCCCTGGTGCAGGCATGGGGTGTGAGCCGGTCTGCCCTCGGGCCGGTGATGAGTGCCGCGCTGGTCGGGGTCGCGATCGGCGCGCTCCTGACCGGGCCGGTTGCCGACCGCTACGGTCGCAGAAAATTACTGATTCTCTCGGTGCTGTGGTTCGGTGGATGGACGTTGTTGTCGGCTCGCGCACAAACCATCGGCGAACTGACGGTTCTGCGCTTTCTGACTGGTCTGGGCCTGGGTGCGGCGATGCCCAACGCCGTCACGCTGATGTCCGAATACGCGCCGGCGCGGGTGCGCAGTCTGGTCATCAACGCTATGTTCTCCGGCTTCTCGTTCGGCCTCATGGCCGGCGGCGTGGTCGCCGCCTGGCTGATCCCGGCCGCCGGCTGGCGCAGTGTCCTGCTCGCAGGCGGTGTCGGCCCCATTCTTCTGGCTTTGCCACTGGCATTGTGGCTGCCCGAGTCCGTACTATTCCTGGCCGCGCGCATCGGCGGGACCGCACGGGCCCGGGCCATTCTTCAGCGCATTGGACCCGTCGCTGCTTTGGAGAATGCAACGATCATCGCCCAAGCGCCAACTCCGGCACCAGCGGGCAAGACCGCGCAAAGCGCCGCCGCGCTGATGCTCATGCTATCGCCGCGTTATCGCTGGCCGACGATACTGCTATGGGTGGCCTATTTCATGGCTTTGCTGACCTGGTACCTCCTGGCTGGCTGGATGCCGATGCTCTTTCAAGACGGAGGCTTCAGCCCCAGGGACGCTGCCCTTATCGCATCGACTCTGCCGCTTGGTGGTGTACTCGGCAATCTGTTTGCCGGCTGGCTGATGGACCGCTGGACGCCGCACCGCATCATCATCGCCGCCTTCCTGATGACTGGCATGCTCTCGGTCATTGCGGGACAGTGCGCTGGCCAGCCAGGGTTGCTAGGGGCCCTCCTGCTTGTTTGCGGCGTCGCGGTCACAGCGCCGGTCACGTCGTTGGCGTCCTACGCATCGATGCTTTACCCGACCGAAGCGCGCGCCACCGGGGTTTCGTGGATGTTCGGCGTCGGCCGGTTCGGGGGCGTCGCGAGCGCCTTTGTCGGGGCCGCGCTGCTGGGATTCGGATTGCAGATCAGCGTCGTCTTCTCCCTGCTGGTGGTGCCCTCACTGATCGGTGCGTTCTCGTTGTGGGCGATTCAGCGCGACAAGACCCGGGGTGCCGTGCACTGGGAGCCGGCAGAAGAGCTGACCAGCGAGCCATGAAGCGCGCGCTGCCGCCGGCACTCCACCAAGAGCCCGACAGACCATGAGTCGATGATGGCGCCGTGATGCAAAAACGCATACCAGAAGAGGAAAGGTACATGGTTTCAGCAGCCACTTGCCTCCCTATACTGCCCTTGCCGATGGGGCATATCCCGCCCCAATCTTCTTCTGGAGTCTGCATGAAAGCGATTGGTTTCAACGATTTTGGGCCGCACGACATTCTCCACCTGACGGAGGTCCCTGCTCCGGAGATCCGCCCGAATGACCTGCTGGTCCGCAACCATGCGGCAGGGGTCAATCGCGCGGATATTCTTCAGCGCAACGGGGCCTACGGACGCTCGTATTTCGGCGACTCCGATGTCATGGGCCTGGAGATCGCCGGTGAAGTGATCGGCATGGGCAGGGAAGTCCAGGGCTTTCGTATCGGCGATCGGGTCATGGGCATCGTCGGTGGCGGCGCGTACGCAGAACTGGCTCGTATCGATTACCGCATGGCCATGCCTGTGCCCAAGGGATTCGGCTACGCCGAAGCCGCCGCGATCCCCGAGGTATTCGTGACGGCTCACGAGGCGCTCTTCCATCTGGCGGCGTTGCAGGCGGGCGATCGCGTATTGATCCACGCGGCGGCCAGCGGCGTGGGTACCGCCGCGGTGCAGCTGGCGGCGGCCGCAGGCGCTGAAGTGTTCGTCACGGCCAGCGGTAGCAAGCTGCCCCGGCTTCGGGAACTGGGCGCTAACGTCCTGATCGACTACAAGGCGCAGGACTTTGCATCAGCTGTCGCCGATGCAACGGGTGGGGCCGGCGTCAATGTCGTCGTGGATTTCGTTGGCGCGCCGTACTTCGAACGCAATATCCACGTGCTCGCCAATGGCGGGCGACTGATACAAGTGGGTACGCTCGGGGGAAGTTCCGATGCCAAGGTGCCTTTGGAGCGGATTCTCTATGGACATCTGAAGGTCATCGGCACCGTGATGAAGTCGCGCACGGCGGACGAGAAGCGGGCAATGGTGAGGCGCTTCAGCGATCGCTGGCTGGTGCGCTTCGATGAAGGCACTATCCGGCCCGTCGTCGATAGTGTTTTCCCCCTCGCCAACGCTGGCGATGCGCATCGCCAGATGGAATCCAATCAGAGCGTGGGAAAAATCATTCTTGAAATTTGCCACGCAGCTCAGTGAACGTTTAGCAACAAGCCATCGACCGGTTGAATCTGCGGTCGGTAGCGGCCGCTGCGCCATGCGGAACGCAGTAAATGCCGCTGACGACCGGGGTCGGCCAGGAACGGTCTATGGCCAAAACGCTGGTCAATGCAAAATTGGTGCTGACGACCGGTCTCTCGTTCGAACGGTGGGAATGGCGGTTTCGGGGTGCGGATTCAACCGGTCGATGCAACGTTTTGATGGAATCGTTCGGCCGGCGTATCAAAGTTGAGTGTCTTGCGCGGACGTTCATTGAGCCGCCTCGCGACGGCATTGAGTTTGGCTTGCGAGTAGACAGAGAGATCCGTGCCTTTCGGGAAGTATTGTCTTAATAGGCCGTTCGTGTTCTCGTTGGAGCCCCGTTGCCAGGGATTCTGAGGGTCGCAGAAGTAGACCTGAATGTCGGTCGCCACGGTAAAGCGCTTGTGATCGGCCATCTCTTTTCCACGATCCCACGTCAGCGATTTGTACAGCTCCTGGGGTAATTTGCCTGCATGTTTGATCAGGGCATTGACCACAGTCTCTGTGTCCTTGCTGGCAACCTTCACCAGCATCACAAACCTCGTCTGACGCTCGACCAAGGTGACGATCTGGCTGTTGTCGCTGCCGAAGAGCAGGTCGCCTTCCCAGTGGCCGGGAATCGCGCGATCTTCGACGGTTGCAGGCCGCTCACTGATCGAAACGGTGTCACAGATTCTTCCACGGTCGTCAGTCTTCGCGGAATAGAGACGAGAGTGACGCATGACCCGGCAGCGCCTCAGGTGTTCAAGCAACTCCTTCTTCAGCGCACCGCGGGCCTGTACATAAAGGCTACGATAGATCGTCTCGTGTGACACCTGGTAGTCCTTGTTGACCGCATATGCATGCTTGAGCCAGCCTGCAATCTGCTCTGGGGACCATTGCATCCTCAGCTTGGCTGCCACAACCTGCGCCAGCGTTCGGTTTCCGACGAGCTTACAGGCCTTTGGGCGGCGCGCTCGCGCCCAGGCAAGCTCGTCCGCCTGGTTTGCACGATAGCCTTGGCTTCCCCCGTTTCGCCTGAGCTCACGGCTAATGGTAGACGGGGCGCGTCCTAGCCGGGATGCAATCGACCGGACAGAGAGTCCGGCCGCCACGGAGCGAGAGATCTCCTCTCGTTCGGCAAGCGTCAATGCCAATCGGGAGCGGTGTCGCTGTACTGGCTGGATACCACCGGTCTCCGCCAAGATCCTCTGCATCGAAGAGTGACCCCGATCGAACAATCGTGCGATCTGATGAAGCGTGTCACCTTTGCGCCACCGTTCCCACATCAGTGCCTTTTGGGTCTCGGTGTAGTAGATCCGCCGTCTTTGCTTCATTTGCAGCACCCCTCAGGCTTGCAAAGCCTTTAGTGTGTTGCATCGACCGGTTGAATCCGCAGGCGAAAGCAGCCCTCCGGCATTCTTGCCGCTGCAGAGAGGCACCAACGGTGCCTGCTGCCAAGCCGACGGTGAGCAATCTACCGAATCGCCTTCGACTTCAAACTTGCCCCAACCGAGGGCGGCTTGCCGCGGGCCAGTTACGCGCATGCTAGGGATGGTGTTTCGATTCTGATTCTATTGTTGGGATCGGCCTACGTCAAAATTGCCCTTCCCACCCACTGCCGATCATGCTGTTTCACCGGCGACCTTCGAGAGTAGGCACGATGCTTGGCGCCTTGTACACGTTGCCCTTCTGCTGGTGGTCCCGATGCTGCTATGGGTTCCTTCCTCGAGTGCAACTGCACTACACTTTTCTTATCCTGGAGCGCTGCAGAGGAAAGCCAATTTCGCCCTCAGGCCCTGAGCGGCGGCGTGAAGCACAGGCGCTCACTATTAGCGCCAAGGGCTGGCGGGGAGGAGACGCATGGGCGGCTTTGGCGGACGCGGCGGGCTTCGCTAGAAGCTGGCAAAACTAGACGCTCCGCCCTCGGCAGATCAATAAGCATTTGCTGAAATGTCGGCGGGCAAGCATTCGTTGGAGCTCCCACCATGGCGAAGGATCAGTTGCGCGGCAACCACGAAGCCAAGAGGCACACCATATTCTGGATCAAAAGCCCGGCGTGGGATTTCGTTTGGGTGCTGAACTCACTATGGTTAGCCCCCCTGATTCTTCTGCTGGCCTGGGGCCATGACGACGTGCGCGCCAGCCCGGTGGACGGGCTGTTCTTTGCCTTCGCGGTACCGCTATGGTTCGGTCACCGCGTCTCATCGGCCTGGTTGGCCTATGCAACCCCGGCCTACCGGCCCCTGCTCGCCAGGCAGCGGTTGCGCTTCGTAGTGGCGCCGTTGGCTATCGCCGTGGCCTGCTTCGCCCTGCTTCTGGCTCCCGAGAGCGCGCTGACCATGCCGCTGACTGAGCGCGTGGTCTGGTTGGCCGTGCTGGACTACCTGCTGGTGAGCCACCATTTCGCCGCGCAACATTTCGGGCTGCTTAGCCTCTATCGCGCGCGCGCCGGACGAAAGTCTGACGCGGCCACGCGACGGCTTGATCGGTGGTTCGCGCTCGTCGTGGGCGGCGGATTCGTTGTACTGGCAGAGGCCCTGGCCGGATCGGTCGCCTTCCAGGATCGCTGGATCGACCCACTGCTGGGTGAGGGTTGGACGGATGTGTTCGCGCGCACGTTGCACGATGGCGGCATCGCCTTCGTCGTCATCCTAACCGCTCTGATGCTCTACGCGGAATTGCGCTCGCAGCGCGCCTCGCCGCCGCGCATGGCCTACGTGCTCGGCGTCTCGTCCATGGTGCTCTTCGCCTTCCTCGCGCGCGACCCCTTCTTGTTCGTTGTGCTGTGGAGCGTGCAGCATTGGAGCGCGGCAATGGGGCTCGCCTCGCTTACGGCTTCCGGTGGAGACCAGGCGCCAGCCACGCACTGGCTACGGTTGCTGGCGCCTGTCAATCGACGCGGCTGGGCAGTGCTGCTGGTGCTCGCAGTCGTCTCCGCCTTGCTGCTACCCGTGCTGGAGGTAGAGGCCGTGACCGAAGAATACGCCTATGCCGATCGCCTCTTCGGCGATGCGGCGCGCTGGCTGCGCTCCTCACCTTTTGTGCCAGCGCTGCTGGCGCTGGGCTTCGCGACTGGATTCATCCACTATTTGCTGGATCGCGCTGTGTTCCGCTTCTCCTCGCCCGATGTCAGGCAGGCCGCCCGCGCGTTGTTGCAGCCCTGACTATTGACGATGAATGCGATAACGGAGACGCAGAGGTTCCTCACATCTGAGCAGATCGCAGCGCGCAGCGCGCAGCGCGCAGCGCGCCAGCCTAGAGACCTTGTGTGGGCTGACACTAGCTTCCATTGGTTCGTCCGTGGCCAGGACTTCAACCGGAGCTTCGGCCACGGCTTCAGCGGTCGCGTCCGAGGACATGGCTTCAATGGGCGCTACCGGCGCGTCAGATTCAGTCAACGCTTCCGAGGCGGCAGCTTCCCTCGATTCTTCCGGTGCCACGTCTTCCGTTGAAGCGTCCGGGGCTGAGTAAGACCGCCGGCGCCGATATGACACGGTCGCCGTCGGGCCGCTATCCCAGCTTGTCGAGCAGAAGTCCAAGCGTTGGGAGTGTCAACACTGCCACTACCGACGCCTGCACCACTGGCTTCACCAATGGCGGGATCCGCGTCGCGCATCGCCTGAGCGATGGGAAGCTCCATCTGACCAAGTCCGTTCGTATCGCATTGCTCCCGGAGCATCCTGTCATCGCCATAGGCCGCCAGACCGCCGCAGTCCCGGAGAAACATGCCTTTGCGGATTCCGCTTAACCACGCGAAAAAAGATTTCACTTCCGTACCGGGACGGCATGCATAGAATGTTCCCATCATAAAATTCGGGCATGATGGAGAAATGAAATGAAACGGGCCAGTTGCACGGCAAGCCGACTCAAGATGCCGGGAGCCGAACCTGCCTTGGACCCGCGCAACTACCCGCACTATCTCCCTGCCGCCCAGGCGCCCGCGTGCAACTTTACCGGTCGACCGGTATCCCCCTAGCCCGACACCCGGACTCGCGTCATGATCGCCTCCGAACCGGCTTGCCACCGCTGCATGCTGCAACCGGTGTGCGGCGCCAGTTCCCATGCCAACGGCCCGGAGGCGAAAATCATCCAGCCCATACAGCGCTCGGTAGGCGCCGGCGAGGCGCTATATCGCCAAGGGCAGCTGGCACGCATGGTTTTTGCCGTGCGCGCCGGTGCCGCCAAGCTGGTGTACGAGGCTGCGTCAGGATGGCAGCAATTGATCGACTACGCCTTCGGCGGTGAAGTGCTGGCCCTCGGCCTGGACCATGAGCGCGCGCTCTACCAGGAAAGCGCCGTGGCCCTGCAGACGACCGTGGTGTGCGTGGTTCCAGCCGAAAGCTGGCGAGCTGCGCAGACCCATGCCTCGATCAGGGATGCCGGGCAGGCAGCCTTGCAACGCGCCGACATGCGCCGCCGCAACCTGCTGGTCGTACTCGGCCAGCTCAACAGCCCCCAACGCCTGGCGATGCTGCTGCTGGACCTGCACGCCGAATCGATCAGCCGTGCGCGCACGCCGCCCATCGTATTGCCGTTTTCCCGTGCCGACATGGCGAGCTACCTGGGCCTGACGGTGGAAACCGTTTCGCGCCTGCTGCACCGCTTTGCCAGTGCGGGCCTGATACAGGTTAACCACAGACTGGTCCATATCATTGACCCGGCAGGTCTGGAGCAGGTGCTGACTGACGATGAAAGCTTGCCGGACGTCAGACTCGCACCACGGGGAAGATAATGCCAGGACGGTAACAGCCGCCGTCTCGCCTGAAGCAGGCCGGGACAGCGGCGCCAGGGCACGGCGCCGTGATCCGCCGTCGGCGGCTGGCCGTGCCTGGCTACACCACCAGCCCGTGCACGAAGGCGTAGCGGTAGAGCCCCACACCGCCTGGCGAATCGCGTTGAGCGTAAAACACTAAACTTCGATACACCGGCTGAACGATTCCATCAAGCTGTTGCGTTGACCGGCTGAATCTGCAGTCGACAACTGCCTATCGGTCTTGTCAGGAATTTCGCAAACCGGCCCCAGGTCTGTTCGCTTGGCAAATGAATTATCGTTTCGGGATGAATAGGGGGAGCTGCGGCTCGGGCAAGAGGCTTGGCAACCCGGCCACCGCGATTCGAGCGCTGTGGCACCCGGCTTTCAGTGCCGCAGTCTGCCTTGATTACCAGGTGGCTACTGGTCACACCGTGCCAGCCCGGAATCTCCGAAAGCTCCGGCGAGGCCGATAGCTCGGCAAATTGCCGGCGCCCGCCCGCCACCGCTTCGGGCTTGCCTGCCCCTCGCCCGCGCCCTACGCTTCTCGCCTCACACCCGCCCGCGCTCGCCGTTCCTGCTCGCGCCGCTCCATAGGCTGATGGTAGGCCAGTCCGTCAGACTAGGTTGCGCACGGCGCTCGACGTGCGGACAGCCAGCAGCGAGCATCGATGCCCGCCAGTCAGACACAAGACGGTGGGCGCAGGCCCTTGAGCTTACCCTACGCGTTATGATCTGGCGGAAGACGACACAGTCGAGGCGACGCGCAATACATGAGCAATACACCGCTACCACCGCTCGGGGACGAGCAACTCCGCAAGCTGCACAAGCTGGTGCAGTCACTCAAGAAGCTAGGCTACAGCAAGACTGAAGTCGTGGAGTACATGCGCCGCCACTTCCCGCCCGACCCAGCCCCGGACGCACCAGAAACGAAGGGACCGACGGATCGGACGTTCCCGAGCCGGCAGCAAATCAACGAGACACCGAAGGGCGGCGAGCTGCCCGAGTAGCGCCGTCGACTGAGCTTCAGCCCTGTCCCTGAAGATAACGGCCACTGGCCTAGCGGGGGCGCCCCCTTTGCTGAAGCTCGCTCACCGCCGTTACCCGGGCGTTACCCGAAAAAGAAACGCGGGCTTGCAGACAGCGACGAATCGCCCGCAAACCCGCGTCAGTATTGGTGGGCCTCCCATGAGTCGAACACGGCACCAACGGATTATGAGTAGTGCCGTTGTTGCAACACCTCTATCGCCGGCACGCATTTAAGCACGGAAAGCACATATAAATCCTTGATTCAATGTACTTTTTCTGGTGCACTGCTTTCCACACACCGCGTAGAGCACCAAAATGCCGTGGAAAATTTCCACGTCTATTCAGAACTTTCGCTTTATACGGCACGCGAGTTGTGGAAAAATGATGGAAAACATTTTCCACTTTTCGTCACCTGCCCGTGATTTTGCCAGCGTCCGATACGAAGCGCACTTTCTCAACCAAGCGCGAGTTGCTCTCGCTCGCAGCACCCGCAGACCGCCCTTACATCGAATATGCCCACGCGACTCAAGCAGGCTTTCTCGTGCGCGTGATGAAAGCGGATAGGGACGGCCGCGTGCGCCGTTCATACGTACATCGGTACAAGGACGAAGTCCCCGATGGCGCCGGCGGGATGACCAAGAAAGACCGAAAAGAGGTTCTCGGGCTTGTCGAGCCCCTTGAAAAAGGCGACGTAGCCCTGCCATACGAGGAAGCACTCGCTACGGTACTGAATGCGCGCAAGGCCCTGCGTCAGGCTAAGGCATCCGGAGCAGAAGGTCGTACATCCACTCGGCTAACGGTCGAAGCGGCATGGTCTCACTACGACCTGGTAAAACCGACCAATAAAAGTGCGACAAAGATAAAGGAGTCAGACCAGTACGAGCGGTACCTTTCTCACCTGCGCCATCGTTTCCTCGATGAGCTGGATTTGAGGTTCTGGCTTCAGTACGTCCGAGACCTCAAGACGGGCACGCTCGTGGTGGGACAACGCCCGCGCGCCGGCGGGTCAGGCGAGATGGAGCCGGAGACCCGCGGGCCGCTGGCCAACGCGACGCTTATCGGCGTCATGAACACCGCCGCCAATTTGTACATCATCGCGGACAAGCTGGGCGGCCTGGGCCCAGACATGAGGGGGAAAAACCCTGCACGCGATGCGCGCAAAGAAGTCGGTACGCCAAACAAGCGGACTGGGCACATCCCTCTCTCGCTCCTAGGCAAAGCCTGGAACGCGTCCGACCAGCTGTGCTCGCCGTGGTGGCGCGACCTTTGGCGCATGTATGTGCTGACGGGACTGAGGTACAGCTTGATGACTGAGCTGCGCTTCGATGAAATTGATTTCGAGCGCGGCGTGTACAAAGTGAGCCCTCACAAAAAGGGCACAAAGCGCCGGGGTCGCGACCTTGCGGAGAATGCTCTGGGCGGCGACAATCATTTTGTCCGGCGTAGCGACAAACATCTTGGCCGGTGGCGGGAACTCGGAGGCGGCGTAGCCGCCGGAGAGTTTCCGCCACCGGCGGCGCCGAGTTGGCCGGGTTCTACGATGGCTGATCGCATCAATAAGCGGTCAGTCCATGTCTGGAACCCGTATTACCGACCAACAGGTTAGCCTCTACATGTCCAAACGCAAACAGCATACCCAGGAGATTGCCGCTGCCAAGGCCGGCATCAGTGTGCGCAGTGCCCGGCGTATCGAACGTGATAGCCAACTGCCTTCGCAGAAGCCCGCCGTTACTGGCGCTCGCGGCCCGATCCATTCGTCGAGGTCTGGGACACCGAGGTCGTGCCGATGCTTGCTAGCGAGCCGCGCCTGCAAGCCATCACCATTCTGCGCAAGCTCCAGGACGACCATCCCGACCAATACCCTGACAGCATGCGCCGCACGCTCGAACGGCGCATCAGCAAGTGGCGGGCTGTGTCTGGACCGGCCAAAGAAGTCTTCTTCCCACAGGAACACGCGCCGGGGATCCGGGCACTGTCGGACTTCACCGATATGCAGGCGCTGGGCATCACCATCTCCGGCGTTCCATTCCCTCACCGCCTGTATCACTTCGTGTTCGCGTTCTCGCGCTGGGAGTACGCCCAAGTGGTTGAAGGCGGAGAGAGCTTCGAGGCGCTGTCCTCGGGCTTGCAGAACGCGCTCTGGCAGGCCGGCGGCTGCCCGCGAGAACATCGCACCGACAGCCTCTCGGCGGCGTTCAAGAACCTGAAGGAGCAGGAGGACTTCACAACGCGCTACGAAGCCCTGCTGGACCACTATGGGATGACCGGCACCCGTAACAACCGCGGCCTGGGCCACGAGAACGGCAGTGTGGAATCATCCCACCGCTATCTGAAGGAGGCTGTCGACCAGGCACTGATGCTGCGCGGCCACCGGGACTTCGAGGATCGAGCCGCCTATGAGGCGCTCCTGCGCGAGGTCGTGATGCGTCGTAACCGGCGTCATGCAGCGGCGTTCCGTCTCGAGCGCGAGCAGTTGACGGACCTGCCTCCCCGGCGCACGACGGACTTTGCCGAAGAGGAAGCGCGTGTCACCCGTTGCAGCACATTCACCGTGCGCGGCATCCTCTACAGCGCGCCGTCCCGCCTGATTGGTCACCGTCTGAAGGTGCGTGTGTACGGCGACCGACTGGACTGCTACCTGTCCGGAGCCATGGTGTTCAGCACTCCTCGGGGCTCCCACGCCGCGCACAGCACCCGCCGCGCTATCGACTATCGGCACTTCATTGAGGGGCTCAAACGTAAGCCGCAGGCCTTCAAGGGCCTGGCGTTCCGGGACGATCTGTTCCCTCGGGAGGCCTATCGGCGAACCTGGGAGCAGCTTGATGCCCGGCTGTCGCAACGCGACGCGTGCAAGACGATGGTTGGCCTGCTTGAGCTGGCGGCCATGGACGGTATCGAAGCCGTGCTGGCCGTGCGCCTGGAAGCCATGTTGGGCGATGGTGATCTGCCGGATCTGGAAGCGCTGCGCGAGGAGTTCTCGCCGCGGCAAGCCGATCACCCCGTCATCCATGTCCAGATGCCGGCGACCAGTTGCTACGACGCCCTGCTGGGCCAGGGGGTCGCAGCATGAACGCGCCGCTCCCAATTGATGCCGCCCGCCTGACGTTGATGCTCAACGAACTGCGCCTGCCCACCATTGGCCGGCTCTGGCCAGAGTTCGCACAGCGCGCCGACAAGGAAAGCTGGCAGGCAACCCGGCTGCTTGGCGCCTTGCTCGAACACGAACTGGCCGAACGGGCCAAGCGGCGTATCGAACGACACCGAACCGAATCCCGCCTGGATCCAACCAAGACGCTGGCTGCCTTCGACTTCAGTGCTGTGCCCATGGTCTCCAAGGCGCACGTGATGGCACTGGCGAGCGGTGATTCCTGGCTGGAGAAAGGTGCCAATGTGTTGATCTTCGGCCCGCCGGGCGGTGGGAAGAGCCACCTCGGATCGGCCATCGGGCATGCCCTGATCGACGCTGGGTACAGGGTACTGTTCACGCGTACCAGCGAGATCGTCCAGAAGCTGCAGGCAGCCAGGCAGAGCCTGCAGTTACCTGCAGCCCTGGCCAAGCTCGACCGCTTTGACCTGATCATCCTGGACGACCTGTCGTACGCCCGCAAGGACCAGGCCGAAACCAGTGTCCTATTCGAACTGATCGCCGAGCGCTATGAGCGGCGCAGTCTGCTGATCACGGCCAACCAGCCGTTCTCAGGCTGGGACAACGTGTTCCCTGACCCCGGCATGACCATCGCCGCGATTGACCGACTCGTCCACCATTCGACGATCTTTGAAATGAACGTCGAAAGCTACCGTCGGCGCACCGCAAGCGACAAGCAGTCTGCTCGCCGACGACAATCATCCAGCGACAACGACAATCACCGCGACATCGATAACGGAGCGACAACCATGACCTAACACTCACCGACAATCATCCCGGCCAACCGGCCAAAATGATTGTCGCTGGACCGGCCGTCCTGCTTGACGCTATCTAATGCTCCGCATATCGTCATCCCTCTCTCTACCGTCGCCCTGGAGATTCTTGCACGCCGACGTCAGTTCGCCCCGGACCCCTCCGGCCCCGTCTGGTTTGCACCGGCGCGTACGCGTGGCAGAAAGACGCGTGAGATTGCACTGCTCTCTGACCCACGCGCATCCTGGACTCTCATCGAAGAGGCAATCGGCGGCCTGCATTTCACCCCACATGACAATCGAAGGACGTTTGCCACTGTAGGCTCTGTCGCTGCAGACGATGTCTTTGCTGTATCGCTGCTGATGATGCACTCGGGCGGTACGCTAGCAAAGGCAGCTGGCATCCCAGATATTACTGTCGATTACATCGCTACCGCTGAAGCGCAAGACAAGATGCGAGCGGCGGCAGAGGCTATCGCACAGCACGTGTTGAAGCTGGCGAAAAACGCTGCGAATGGAGTCGCTTACGCTGGCAAAGAGCCCGTACTGCCACCAGCGCTTGAAGCCGCGGCGCAGGAAGCGTGACCCGACTCGTCGATTTTGACGTCAAAATCTCTCAACACGTCGGCGACCACGCTACCGCCGACTGCACGCCTACGAAGGCTTAATGCGGCCAGCGGGACTCAAGACAACTCCCACTAAAAGCTGCACTAACCCATACTCGGCAGCGATGCAATTATTTTGACGTAAAAATCCCCTACTTCACGATTTTGACGTCAAAATCGTTCTATGCACTTTCGCATAAACCTGCATTTAAATCATGACCAGTACCCCCCCACTTCTGTCCCCTCCGATTTCCCGCGCGCTAAAATTATTAGCGCTTTAACCGGAGTGCAGCCTAAGATTGCCGTTACAAAGGTTGGGGATAAATATGAACAGCCCACGGTCTCTGACGAAGAGCACCAACAGCGCTGGGAAAGCTGTGAAGACCTCGCGCATCAGCTCCGCGACTACTGTCTTCGCAAGGGGCGTGAGAATCTCACCTGGACACGCGAGTACAACCTCAACCGCACGCGCCGCGGTCTCGAATCCAAAGTTCGGTCTGGAGTTTGGGACTATTCAGACGCAGAGGTCGCCTGGGTAATGGAGCGAATTGAGGCGCTGCTTGGCTAAGGGGCCGGATTTTGACGTCAAAATCGAGGTCCGGTGGTGGCGGAAAAATCTTGAGGTCCGGCGGCCTCGATGTCGGACCTCAGTCTACTGCGAAATTGACGCCAGCGCTGCACTATGAGCACCTCAAGGCCACGCTCAGCGAGAGACAGGCGGCGGGCTGACCTTTTTCACCCTCGTAGCGAGTAGCGTGCTCGATACGAGGAAGCGTCGTGCGTCGTCGTCGCCAGCGGTTTTATACGCCTCTAACTGAGTGCGGTGGTCTTCTGCGAATGCCTCGCAGACCTTCAAAACACCGGACAGCCCGTCCTCCGCAAGGCCTTTGCGCATCGCCGCGATGACGGCCTCCATCACCTTCTCTTCCATCCTCGCAGTCACCGGGTCACTCATCTGGGTTCTCCCAAATTCCTCATTATCGGCACCGCGCGGCCCACCTTGAGGGCTTGACGCCATACCCGCTTGACGCGGGCCGCAGCGCGCGGGTTTCTGGGCCGCCATGACCCCACAAAGAACCCTACAAAGAACCCTACAAAAGCCCCTACCAGGTATTGGCACTTCGCTAGGCTGGGCGCGGGTTTCTGGGCCGCCATGACCCCACAAAGAACCCTACAAACAACCCTACACCAGCCCCTCCAAACTGCTTCGCCTCTGTCAGCGCAAGCACGATTAGAGTATTTCCTCTAATAAATATTTTCTTTTGCAAATCAAGTACTTATTTGTGTGCAATCGCTCTGCAGGGAGTTAATTGCGTTTTTATGGCGCTTTAACGCGAGTTGGTGCGAGGCCTCCCGATTTGTGGTGCCTAGACGGTTTAACAGCAGCAAAACACAACGCTGCTGTGAACACCACAACGACACCAGCGAGACAACAAATGACAACTCGAATCTGCAAATTTTGCCACCCATATGCTTCCCGCACGACGCTCCTGTCCGAGTTCGGTGAGTGGAATGCGGAACGAGGCATCGGACTCGTCGAGCATTATTTCCAGAAGGCAGCCAAGGAACACGGCTCCACTGTGGCACTCATGACGTGGACTGGCGAGCTGTATATCGACATCGAGGATGAGCCGGATGAGCTGAATTTTGACCACTATAACGAGTGGCTCGACGAGGCTTTCGAAGCGGCTGGCGAAGATTGGAGAGAGGAGCGCGACGAGTACTACGCAAGCACGCGGCACTTCGACATCGGCGTGTATCGGCCTCTGTGCGGCGCAAAGTATTCCCGGGGCAGCGAGTACCTGACGGACCGCACTGATGTCTCTTGCAAACGCTGCTTGAAGTCGCTCGCAAAACAAGAACACAACTGACACCAACGCCCCCCCTCGCCGGGGGCCTCTGGAGACAAAACATGATGCAAGCAATCGAAGAACCCCTGGCCACCAGCGCTATCACCGTGCAGCGCTTTGAAGCCCTTTGCGAGCAAAAGGGCGTGACGTGGGAAGTACACTGGTTCTGGCGCGAACGCCGCAAAGATGGACGTCTGCTGCTGCGCCGGGAAGACGGACGCGCCGTATTCTCGAAAGAGTACGAGCGCTCCACCAGCCTGTGGACTGGCAGTGATAAGTATTTGCGCTGCATGCGCACTGGCAGCCCCCGACATCTCGCTTTTCAAGCGGCCGTGGACTTCCTGCAAAACAACTAAGACTCTTCGCAGGAGTACAACAGCAATGAACGCTCTCACACATCAAACACCGCGCCCGACAGTCACCCGCATCTGCGGCGGCATCAGCGACACCCTCATCGACGAACTCGAGGACCTTGGCGACCCCTTCATGGAAACGCCACACAGCTATCAGATCAAGGCACCGCCGCGCTCACGCCGGCTCCCCGGTGGCATCTCTGACACGCTGCTGAACTGATAACAACACCGGGGCGGGTATCCCCCGCCCCCACCCTGACCACAACGGAGCCTTCCATGCACATCGCACCTTTCCGCCTCCCTCTCGAGCGACGTCCGTACCGCAGCTGCCACTGCTCGCAAAGCCGGCTTTGACCTCATCCGTGACGGCGGCGCGTGGGTCCTGCGTCAGCACCACCAGCTATTTGTCGGCACCACCGTTGCTCGCAGGGGCTTCTCGACGGAGAGCACTGATGTAGGGCGCTTCAAAGACCTCAGGCCAGTCCGTGCGCTTCTGATATGCCTTTCCGTGGCCGATACGCCCCCGCTCGACGCGGGGGCTAAAGCGTCTCTCTAAATATGAGGCTTTTTGACAAAGCCAGCAAAGCGCGGTACTTTAATCAAAACAAATTCGCAGGGGTCTCAGCATGGAAGCACAACTCATTTTCGTTGCTATTATCGTCACCGGGCTCATCCGCTTTATTTTTCCGGAAACCTTCGGCAACGGTCACGACTAAAGCCACCGCGCTCGACGCGCGCTGCTACCAGAACACCCAAGGCCCCGCCATATGCGGGGCTTTTTCATTTGCCACGATGCAGCTGTCGCTGCCGCAAGCGTCTTTGCCGGGGAGCCGGAGCGTCCTTATGCCATCCAAGGCATTTTGCCGGCATCTATATGAAAAACTATTCTAAAACGCAGGCCCGAATTCTGGCCATTTTGCAGGAGGCAGTTTTATCAGGGTGCTTATACAGAGTATGACAGCAAGAAATTGTTGTCATCGGGCCGACGGGCTCGTTAACCAACCCCCTTGGCGTCGACTCTCCGCCAAGGGGCGGATGGTGACA
The DNA here is from genome assembly GCF_900250115.1 of Cupriavidus taiwanensis. Taxonomy (NCBI): domain Bacteria; kingdom Pseudomonadati; phylum Pseudomonadota; class Betaproteobacteria; order Burkholderiales; family Burkholderiaceae; genus Cupriavidus; species Cupriavidus taiwanensis. The sequence goes on from NZ_LT984803.1 coordinate 2,451,124, forward strand.
ACAAGGACATTCTCGAGAGTGAAAAACGGAAAAAGTTCAAGCGTTTATCCTCGCGCTGCCCGTCGTCGTTCAGCTGCTGTTGCTCGCATTGTTTATCGCTTTTGCGCAAAAATGCACCCACGAAATCCTACTGCTGCGCAGCGCCGGTTACCTTAAAGTGCTTCCCATGCTCACAATGAGCACGGCGTGGAGTGTCATCAGCTACGAGCTGGTCGCAGATACCCTTCATGCGGCAGGGATTTGGATTGTCGTGATGTATGCGCAGCTATTTTACGCACAGATGACGCACTCTATGAAAGAGCGCGCTAAGCGCAAAAAGTCTATTGCCGCGGCTATCGACAAGTTTTTTGAGAACAAGGACAAGCAATAACCCCCTGACTCTTGATTCAAAGGCCCACTTCGGTGGGCTTTTTCTTTGCTCGAGATAATCTGCAAGCAAGCGTCGTTCAATCCACTATTCGTTGTATATTAGACAACAGTTGTTGTGTATAGCACAACAAGAAGTGCATTCACGCCTCCTCTATGACCGTCTCTCCGGAAAGTACAGCGCTATTGCCTCTAGGTACTTTTTATAACGTCCGCGTGGCCGACCCGGTTTTCATTTATTTATATTAAAAAGCCGCGGCATTAGTTTTTACGAGACAACAAAGACAAAAATACTCTCGCAATTGACTGCCCCACATAATCTTCCTGAGCGCACCCTTGCTGCCGTCCAGGCGGCTTCGCTTGAGCCCACTTTCCTGGCCACCATCGTGGTCGAAGACATCGACCGCATGCGCCTCGCGTATGGCCGAGGACCGCCGGCTTTTCAACGAGCACTCGGACGACCCGTGGGGCTTTCGCTCTGACCGCCACCGCGGGGACGAGGCCACTCAGGCCAAGACGTGGGCTGATGGCTGCCTTGGCGAGGCCGTCATTGGCCGCGTCCTGCGCAGCCTTGGTAACAGGGCCCTGAAGCTGAGCCGGCCTGTCGAGTGGGTCCCCTCCACGGACCCTGGAGCAGAGATGCTCCGTTGCCCCCTTGGCCCCGGGGCTTTTTTACGCCAGGGTCCGGCCTCGAAAAATGCCACGGGTCCGGCTCAAGAGCTTCATGAGGTTTCATGGAACATGAGAAGTTTCACTTTCGATGAAACTCTAAGGCTTGCTGGGTTGGCCAGAATGCGCTGTCGCGCATACGTGCTGAGACTATGCAGGCGTACTCAAAGCAAGCGCCCATAGAAGTACCGCTAGCTCGGGCGGCCTGAGACATTGACAGTCATTCTCATCAGACTAGGACATCCCCCTTGCCGGGGCGTTCCATGTCTCCTCCATCATTTGCGAGCGTCAACGCAGTTACAGTCGTCGGATATGCATTATGCTTGAGCCTCCGTAGACTTTTCGAGCCACGTGATGGTATCTCCCAGAATTGTCGCCAAAATCGAAACCGAAGAACGGGCTTTGCACCTTGCTGTTCTCATAGACGCCGACAATGCCCAAGCGGCCGTTATTGAAGGGATTCTTGCGGAAATCGCGCGATTCGGCGAAGCGTCCGTGAAACGCATTTATGGTGACTTCACCTCTCCAAACAGTTCGTCCTGGAAGAAGGTGCTGCACAAGTACGCCATCAAGCCAGTGCAGCAGTTCGCCTATACGACCGGAAAGAACGCGACAGATAGTACGCTCATCATTGATGCTATGGACTTGCTATATACCCGACGGTTCGATGGGTTCTGTCTTGTGACCAGCGACAGCGATTTTACGGGTCTGGCAACACGCATACGCGAAGAGGGGCTAATGGTGTTTGGCTTTGGGGAACAGAAAACTCCGGATGCCTTTCGTAACGCTTGTCACAAGTTCGTTCTCACCGAAGTGCTTCGCCCCACTCAAGTAGAAGGTGTCACAGCCTCGAGGCAAGAAGCTGTCTCAATCGCGCCTCAGTCGACTACTGCTGTCCCTCCGAATTCCACGTTCCCAAGGGAATTCATGCTCTCTGCCCTCGAGCAATCGTCCGACGAGAGTGGCTGGGCACATCTTGGAACGTTCGGTAGCTACCTGACAAAATTGCAGCCAGATTTCGACTCCCGGCTCTACGGTTTCAGAAAACTCTCGGACTTGGTCAGGGCAAAGGGAGATATTTTCGTCACGGAAGACCGTGCAGTACCTGGTCAGTCCCAAAAACAACTCTATCTAAAGCCGAGATAGCTATCCGCATACCCCGCCGTGCGAACTAGGTCTGCAGGCACTGCCCTGTTTCAGCGGGGTATCCGACAGCCTCGGTAACTGCTCACCGAGAAACGGAAGTTCTCGGGAGGTTGCTAACGCTCCTCCGGAGCCTTCCACGAGCGAAAGCGCTCAAGTGCATCGACGCTGCCAATGAGTTCATGAGCTCGTCTTAGCCGTTCAAGCATCTCGTTCTGTTCGTCTGCGCTCAAGTCTTCCAATCTGCGTTTTGCATCAGAGAAGAAATCGGCCAAGCGCCTCGACTGGGCCCAGCCTTCAATGATTTGAAGGAGCTCCTCCGTACTGTCCTTAAGTGCCTTCGCCGCTCGCTTTTCCGCTTCCTCTCGGCGCCATTGCTCCTGTTGAGCTTCCCAGCGTTGACGTTCAAGCTCAGCCTGGCGCTCGCCCTCAGCAGCTAACCCAGCGACTTCGGAGGCCGACTGCCGCAGTTCCTTCACAATGACTGGAATGAGACCCGTAATGTCCCGGCTCGGCGTTTCCCGCCATTGCTTACTCCATTCTGCGCGCCAGTATGGAGAGTACGCCTGCAAGCAAAGGCGGCCGCTAGGCAAATCTTGTTTGCTGTTCCATCCATGGTCGGACACGTAGCGCCCTCGCTTCGGATGTACGTACTCGCTGAGCCGCACGTATTCACCGTTGACATATCTCGCCTCAACCTGTTCGGACATCTCAAAAATCGTGAGGCCGATGGCAACCGTACCGATGTAGACAACCGTGCAGCGTCCCGGTGACCATCGGTCACGGTAGCTATGGTCCTTCCGAGGTACTTCCCGCTCATCAAAGTCCCTTCGCGCGAGATGCTCACCATGAGGTGCGATGACAACGCGATAGCCGTCGTCCTCCAAAGCGAGGAACAGTTCATTTCCGAACGAAAGGGCCTTATCAAGGCCGGTCTTGGTGGCGACTATATCAACAAGCAACCTCTTTCTTGGCTTGAGGTATCCCACTCCATAAGCCGTCCTGCCTTCTTCGAAAATCGCATTGGCCCCGGCTATTAGGGCGTGCTCCGTGTTAGTCCGCTTGACGCGCGTGGCCCGCCGTTTGGGGGTGTCTGACGGTGGCTTTGGCAGCGGATGCCTAGATTCCCACTGAGCGTCGCCCCGAGCCCACGCAAGTTCGTCCCCTGGGCGAGCATCGGGCAGGTTCGGGTTCGGCGACGCCTTTCCAACAGCCAACTTCGCCCAATATCCGCGCGCTGGACGCGGGACATTGAGTAACGTGCATACTCTGGCCAGGTAGCTGGACGACACTCCGAAACGAGCTGCTACTTTCAGCATCGGTTCAGCCCAGACCAGTTCATAGAGCGATTCGCGACTGACTACACCGGCAGAGGCCTCGATAGGCTTACCCTGGGACCTCGTGCCATCACGGCTATCATTCTCGTGCATACATGAAATCCGAATCGAACTTTGCGCTAGCCTGAGCCCTTCTTATACCGAGAGCGCATCCACCTAGGCCACGTCACTCTCAAATGATTCCAAACATGCACGGGCATCTGCCAAGTGCATCTGCGTGAAGTACACGGTAGTCTCGGTCCCCCCAAGCGCAAGCTCGACTTCGTTGCCAGCCGCAGTAACGACAACCTCGTGCATGGCATTGCGTTGGGCGTTAGCATGCTGGTATGCGGCGGCATGATTCGGGCAGAGCGCGAGATACCCCTCGCGAAATCGCTTTGGAGCGCCTGCAACTATCTCGACCGCCTCAAAGTAGTAAGAGCCATTAGGAAGCTTGAACGGCAGTTCCTTCTTACAAGCTTGGCAAATCATCTGACCACTTGAGTTTGTGTATTGGTCAATCAAATATAATTTCGCCTCTGCCTTCGCCGCCTCAACACCGAGTTGGACGTAACGCTGCTTGAGCATTGACTCCTTTTCCGGGGTCGATTTCGCCTGTTCCCCTACACGCCCAGCACGAAAATCAGCGTTCCGTACAGGACGCTCTGGCAGTTCAATAGTTTGCTCTGTTTGGTGCCGGGTACTGGACAACATCCGAAGTTGCTCGTCTTCGGGCAGCTTTGAGAACTCCAAGGCCCGTAGATAGTCTTCATCAGTCTCAAAACCGAGCTCTGCACGCTTCGCTGCCCTTGCCGCCGAGTCGGCGCTTCGCTTCCTCTCATCTGCGCCGAACTCAACCTGCTTAAGCCATTGGTAGCCGGCATCAACGGCGAAGCCCTCTGGCAGCCTTGCAGCTGTGGCCTGACGAGGTGATACGAAGGTACCATCCCTCTGCGGGACCCACGCTAGTCTCCGAAGCCAATCAATGAGTTGCGAGTCAGCATAGTGGGCACCATTACTCTCATTCTTGCGATAGCAAGCCTGCAATACGCGACTGCTCGCGTTGCACATAGCTGCCCACACCAACCTCGAGCCTTCAATTGTGTTCTTCTTCAACATGCCTTGAGCTCGCTTGGTTAGGGTGTAGTCGCGGTTAATAGGCGACGTATACCTCTCACCAGGAGCCTGAATCAAATAATTGAACTTTGCGTTCCCTTGACAGTTCGTTTCAACGTAGAGTTCGCGGAATTCTTGCTCGACACCCGCCAATTCGGCAAACTTGACCAGCTTGTCGATTGCTATCTGCTGGTTCTTGTACCAGTTACTTAGTGGCCACCTTCTATCCTTATCATCCCGAATGGAGTCGTAAAAAGTACGAAGCCCGGTCGCGAGGAATGGTGCGTCTATGTAAGCATCCCTCGCCTGGCCCCATTCGAACTCCGATGAATCAATACGGAATAGGTACGCCTCAGCCAACATCTCCCGGCACTGAGGATTCTTCTCCGCGAAAGCCATGAGTCGCTTGAGGTCAGCAACATACACCTTGTCAGACGGCGCGTCTCCCTCAGGCCCATAGCGCGCCTGGAGGAGCAGAGTGAGTTCTTCAAGCTCCCCCGGAACCTTGACCCCAATGTTGGCAAGGAACTTCCTTGCCTCAGACTGCTGTGCCTTCTTGGCCCCCACCGTGAGCACCTCTTCGTCCACGCGCGGCAGAGGGTCCTTCGCATCGGTTGCGCCGGTCTGAAAGTACGCGTTCTTCGGCAAGCTATAAGTGCCGTTGACCAGCCGAACAATTTGGGTCTCATCCAGCGAGAAGAAGTCGCCTTCGTCCTCGCAGTACTTGTTCAGAACGGCATACAGCGCCTGATGCCATTCAGGCGATTTTTCGCTCAACCACTTCATAACCGCCGGGTCCACGCGTACATTCAGCCAGTAGTAAGGGGAAACGCGTGCTCTTGCCTCAAAGAAGTCTTTGAGGTCCTCGGCATCCCAAGTGAGGATGTCCAGGCTGGCGAGGAACTTGTCCTGGTTCTGGTTCTTCTGAGTTACCCCAATCGCCCATGACGGCTTGTCTTGCCGGTCAGTCAGAAAGGCAAGGTCTTCATCGGACAGCAAAGCTTTGATTGCCGCCCGGGACTGCCAGAGGCGGGAGCCCGGTGCATACCCGCCGGCATATGTGGGCACAAGCGCCTGCGACCTCATCTCCTGCACGATGGCCGTGCGAATCACCGTGTAGCGGTCAGCTAGCGCGTCGTCGTTGTTCGGGAGGACTGCAAGAAATTCACCTGTAAGCAGCCCCACGTCTCTTATGGCATGCAGGGACCGAGCGCTCAGCTTCGCGAGTTGCTCGATAAGCGGTATGTTTTCAGGGGAGTTCTTGATGCTTGCTCTGCTGAGTTCCGGGATAAACGGTGCGTGCAGGTGAAACCGAAGGCCCGATGTCTCTTTCTCTGCCGGGAAGAACACCGAAACCTTGCCCTCGACGGCCGGGGCGATTCGCAACTGCTCTGCTATCGGCTTGGCAGGGTCGAAGGTACGCTGCTCACCACGGAAGGCCAGCTCAAACGCGATAGCGACCTTTTGCCGTTCAACACCGTCAACGGGAGCTGTGAACTGATGGACGTTCTCAACAGAGGCTGCAAAACGCAGCCAGTGAGAGCTTTGCACGTCTAGTCCGTCGACTTGCTTGAGCACCTCAATGTGTGACGGCGAATGCTCGTGCCGAAAGACTGCGCCCTCTTGAGTTCCAAGCTTCCAGCGAATGAACTGAAGGTTGTTCAGAAACAACAGCGTTGTCTCCGACAGCTGCTCCAAGCCGGACTTGACCTCCGCGTAGGCCTCATTGACGTTCTTTTTGGGATTGTTGAAGGGCAACTCGAAGCGAGTCCTGTCGCCTAACCCAGGCCGCTGCGGCACAGCCTGGGGCATCACCAGCTTGATAATTTTGAAGCTGTAGTCCCGAGAGTAGATAATGGGCGTCTCGGTATAGACAAACACCGATTTGAACCCAACACCGAACTTGCCGATGCGGTCGGGGTTGTTCTTTTTGCTGCTGTTATGGATGCCGGTGATGGCACGGATATCAACTTCATTAAAGTGCCTAGTACCGTTGTGCTCGAAGTAGCAGGCATGAGGCCGGAGTTCAAACATGACCTCCGTAGCGCCGGCGTCTTCGGCATTCTGCAGGAGCTCATAGATAAAGTGGGCTTCGTCAGGGTAGAAGTCTTCAAAAATACTGAGGTTGATGTCCCCCTGATTCGCTTCCATCCCATCAAGGAAACGCTGGCGTTGCTCAGCAAGGTTCTTTAGGAAGCTCATGCCGGCCTCCTGATTTCCAGAACGCCAAATACAGCGGGCGTGGCTCGGATATCACCGCTTTCCGCTGCCCGACGCATGGCGGCAAGCCGTATGTCAAGGTCGACCTGTGCGCGCTCAAGCTCCGCTTGCTTCATCACGCGAATCTTGTCGTTCGTCGCGCGACCAATCTGCTCTTCCAGCAAGGCCTTTCGAGCGGTGAAGCTGGCCGTCAGGCTTTGAATACGCACACCGACGAACTGCCGGTTGTCCTCCGCATGTTGCGTCGACTTGGCTAGCCACAGCTCATGATGAACGCCGTCGAGGTCGTCCCAGGTTTTCGGCGACGGCGCCGTGATGTCGGCCGCGTCTGTAGCGTTTTGCAGTAACTCCAGCAGTGCCTCGGCTACGGATGCGTCTCCGGCCACGGGAACGAGCTCCTCGTCGCGCTTCACTCCCTGGCGATACCAGCGGTAGAGGGCAAACGGGTGCCTGCCGGCAGGCAGACTTTCATGCATAGCCAGCAACCTTACGCTGACCGCCTCGGGCTCCTGAAGGAAGGCCGCAACCTGACGGAGCAACGGGTGTCCCAGGGAGAGCAACACCGCTGATGGATTGTCCACGGCACACTCCTGTTCAAAGGTGACCTGCAACGTCGGCGTTGTACCCTTGAGCCACTTCTCCCAACTGCGATGCATCGGGTCAGTTGAGCGTGGCAGCTTACGGAAGTCCTCCAGCAGTGTGGCGCGAGCTTCTTGGCTCAGACGCAATGTCTTGAGGGGCTTGTCACCAAGTAGGAAGTCTTGCTCCTTGCCAAGACGTCTGCTCAAGTAGGAAGCCACTGCCTCGCTGAGGGCGTGGGGCTCGAGCCAGTGATTGCGAGACTTCGCGAGCCGCTCCTCCCAGCTGGCTGCGGGGATGTTGAGTCCAAACAGCTCACCCTGTCGCTCCTCCAGCCGCTGCTCTTCCTCTACTTGCCGAATTTTGTTGTCCGACAGCTGCTGAAGTCGCTGCGCCCGGTCGTCTTCGCTCAGGTTGAAGTTCTCGGCAATGTTGTGCAACTCCCTCGTGATGTCGCCCAAAATTTCCTCGTTCCCGCCAATGGCGTGCTGAAACACCCCGATGCGAGACAGACAGCGTTCATAGATTTCTGCGTCAATAGTCCCAGGCGTGACCAGGTTGAAGATGGCAACCGCTTCACTCTTTTGCCCATAGCGGTCGATACGCCCGATGCGCTGCTCGATTCGCATCGGGTTCCACGGCAAGTCGAAGTTGATGAGGCAGTCGCAGAACTGGAAGTCGAGACCTTCGCATCCGACCTCCGAGGACAGGAGGATATCGATTGCGTCCGCTTCTTCCTTGGGCAGGGAAAAGCGACGACGCAGCGTTGCACGGTCGTCATCGGAGATGCCACCATGGACCAAGCCGAAGCGAATATCAGCAGCCGTCAACTTGCCAACCAGGTAACGGAGCGTGTGCCGGAAGGTACTGAAGACCAAGACCTTGTTACGCGGCATGTCCAGCTTGCCGGTGACCACCCGCATGAAGGCATCAGCCTTAGGGTCCTTCGGGTCCAGTCGTTTGGCTCGCTCGACCAGCGATTCAATATCTCCGCGAATCTGGTCTACGAAGTCGAAGGAGCGCTCTTCAATATCTTCGCCGTCATCCTCAGCTTCAAGGCGGGCCAGTTTTCCCTGGAGGATATCTTCGAGAGCCGGAGCCAAGCCGTAGAGACTGCTCGCCGCTTGGCGGCTGACCGTGGTCATCATGAATTTGACGTTCTGGTTACCATGCAGCCGCGCTAACATGCGCGCAATGACCGAGAGCAGGTCGTCGTGGAGGGCCTTCTGGCTTGGGGTGAAGTCGGTGGTGACCGTCTCTGCCTTCCGAGTCGTGAACTCACCGATGTCGCGACGCCTAGTGCGATTGATGAGCGAGCTGAAGGTATAGAGTTCTTCCAGGGCCTGGATAGTCTTGATGCGAGCAATGCCATCCTCAGGACCCTCCGCTAGGCCGTCGTAGATATGCTGAAACCCTGGGTTCACTGCGAGCACCTCGCGTCCCCAGGTCGTGCCGGCAACGCGACGAAGCTGCTCGCGCACTTCCGAGGTCCAACTTGAACCTCCTCGTCTGCAGGCCTGAATGCCGGCGTTGACGAACTGATTCGGCTCAGCCATCTGGTTGAAGCTGGCCGGGTCAATGATGACATCAGGCCGCAGAACGTTAAGCAACGTGTAGAGGTCTTCGCGGCCCAGCTGCACCGGGGTTGCCGACAGGAACACTACGGCTTCCGCGTTGTCTGCAAAGTAGCGCACTGCCTGGTGCAAGAAGGTGTCGGCATTGCGGATGTGATGTGCCTCGTCGACGATGACTAGGTCGAACTTGGGCGAAGGGTCCAAGTCCAGCAGGCCCGCGTCTCTTGACTTCCCCTTGCCCGACTTGCCAAGGAGCAACTCGTTGTCAAACAGCGAAGTCGGCAAAATGGCCTTCTCGTACTGGGCGGGCCACTCTCCGCTGAGGTGCGTTTCCTTAATGCAGTGGCGGAGCAGCGACCCGTCTAGCGGAACGAAGTGTTCGTCGAAGCGCTTCATTTCCAGCTCCCACTTGCGCTCAGCTACCAGAGCCTTCGGGCAAATGATAAGGACGGACTTAATGTCACTGCGGGCCTGCAACTCCTTGAGGATGAGCCCGGCCTCGATGGTCTTACCCACACCAACCTCGTCGGCAATGAGCAAACGGGGGCGGTCGGCTCGAATGAGCTTGAAGACCGGCCGATACTGGTACGGAACGAAGCGAACACGACCTGAGTTCAGGGAATACAAACTCGACGCCGACGGCGAAGACAACTGCACGGCGCTGAGCATTGCCGACAGTTCGGTGGCACTCAGGACCTTACGGCTGTCTGCTGGCTCATCCAGGGCTTGGAGCTGGCTCTCGTAGTAGACTTGTCTCGCGCCATTCTCGAAAACCCTGTATCGAGTCTCCGCCGTCCCTGTACCGGGCATGATTTCGAGCGCTGGGAATACGGCGCTTGGGTTAGAGCGTAGGCAAAGCAACTGTCCTACCGTGAACTTGTGGGCGGGCGCCGATGCTGTTCCGACTGCGGGTGCCCCGGTGGACGAACCGCCTGAAGCTGGACCCCGCGTGGGCGCGGCTGATGACGCCGACGGCGTTGCCGCCATCTTCGCAAGGGCCGCCTTCTTGAACTCTTCAACCCGAGCCATAAGCTCGTCATCACCACCGACAATTTCGAGGAGTCGCGCTAGTGTGTCGGCATCGCGAAAGGCGTCATTGGGGCCAAGACCGCTCGCAGGCGCGTGAGCCCATCGGTTACGCACGCTCTGCATTTCTTTAACCCAGGTTCTGGCCTCCCTCGGGAGCGGCTGAGAGCCGGCCAATTCCGACCAGTTCTGGTCGAGCACTCGCAGTACCGCAGCAAAATCCAGACCGGAAAGCGACCGGATGCGCCTTTCCTCAACAAGTCGCTGCTGCTGAAATGTCAGACGGTTGACTACATTGTCAACCCACCACTTGGGGCCGAGCAAGGGAAGCTTAGCCTCCAACCACCGTGATATCACACCTCCAGATGTCTGCAACAGCTCGTTCATCCCGCCCCCCTGAAAGAAGAATGTTGTCACTGCGCCTGCTACCGGGCTATTGTCACTGTGTATTTTTTTATGTCACTAAGCAAGAGAATCGTGGTCCGTTTGCTAACTGACTAGCGCCTCGGCCTATGCGTCCAATATCCCCTTCCCTTCTCGACGACGAAGCATGGATGCCACCTGGGGGAATGTCTCGATTGGCACGCGATGGGTACAGGCCATACCGTCTTTGTCGACACCCATACATACATACTCGTACGAGCCAAAGAGAGTCCTGTTTGCCCCCGACCGCTCAACCTGCTTCATCGGCAATAGATGATGGGGGGCAGAGTATTGAATCATCGACGTCCCCGAGCCCCTGCCTTACCCTAGCATGAGTCATCGCAATCTGACTTGGCTCATTCCATAAGCGATTCCGAGTACGAGCATCTCCGTCGAGGTCCGCGTCGGCCTGGCGGAGAACATTCCCACCCTCACGAGTGGGGTCGAAGTAGATTCTTGGACACGGAATTCTCTTCGACGCAGTGCATTGCCAGTAGAATTTACGGGTGTTATCTCGCTCCTGTAGGGGACCTTGCCGAATAGTCATGACGCCTCCGCACGAGCAGGCCTTTGTTGCCATGAGGCCTGTATTCGCGCTGACCTCATCCGAGGTCACCGGTGCGACTACGAGGTCCTCGCTAGCGTCGTGCAGTTCCTTTGCCGCCTTTTCTGCGTGCTCATGTTCCAGCGCCGCACGATGCTTTCCTCGCTCGGCATTAATCTCATCAAGACGTTCTCGGTCTATGTCTCTTAGCCTGCCATCTCGCCGCGCTCGTGCATGAATTTCTACTTCCTCTTCAGCAAGGCTTACAGCCGAACGTCGAACATGTTCAGTGGCAACCTTTACAGCTTCAGTTATCGCCCTGCTCACGGCCGACCTGTCAATCTCCTCCAGCACACTTTTGACGACATGTTGGACGACAGGAGTTACGGCCTTTGACAAACGCTTTCGCACCAGAGAATAGCGACTCGAGAACGCCCATTCTGAACCTCCCCTTTATTCTTCACAGAACCTCACAACACCCCCCGACTGTTCCATCGCGACCATTCTAGATGTATGATTTGACCTTGTATGCTTCATCGAAGATGTTTTCCAACACTAGGTGAGCGCCTCTCATTGCGTCAACTACAGCCTTCCCTTTCGCAGCAACGCTACGCGTAGTGGAATACGTTCTCGCGGTGATAAGCAAGATACCGCTTGTGCCCTGACGTTATCGTTTCTAGGCCCCATTCCAGATGGACGCCGAGTTGCTTGAGCGCGGCCGCCGATAGTCCGCGACTCACCAGTAGCGCCCCGCCATCGGAAAAACTAATCCAGCCACCATCAAAAAGCGCGTCTAGATGCGGAGCTAACAACAAGCCGTTAAAGACGTCTAGCCGCTCGGCGTCGGATTCGCATTCTGCCCACGGTTTAATATGGGACGCTCTCAACAGCGGCACGATTTCCAGGCCCGTCACTGCGCACCGGCCCTGCCAATAGTCCACTAGCGCGTTGCGGAATAGGTTCTGCCCAACCCGTTGTACGACAAGCCTTTCGGCTTCTGTGGATAGTGGCAGCGTCCTGACTTCGGCCTCGAACTGCCCAATTGCCTCACCGCTCATTACTCGAGCAACTCTAGCCGCGCGAACCAGCAGGCGATGTAGCGTTTCGTAGCCGGCGACTGCCTCCGCCCAAGCGGGCCAGGGACCGTTCTGCAATGTCAATGAGAATGCGAAGTCATCAGCCATTTTCCTCCCCCAATCTGCATCGGAGAATCCAACGCGATAGCTTCCACCTGCGAACTGGGACACGCCGATAATCTGCGGGAAGGCACTACAGCGGAAAATTAACCAATTCCCCTCCCCCAACGGGGTGACGTCGAAGCCGGCGTCCACCGCTGCCTTCTCCACCTTCGCCAGCTCAAGTGGGTGCCAAGGCGCTGCCGCGCCATCCCGGGGCTCAAGCCTCTCTCTGCCCGCGTACCATCGCAACAGCGCCGCCAGCGATGCTTCATCGGCAACGAGGCAAGATACTTGGTTTGGCGATGCCAATCGCGAATCCCGCTGCGTCTTGATGCGTGAGCCCTCGTAGGGTGCGTCGAGAACCTCTATCCCAGGCATCATGGGTAGGGTGCATCGCTCAAGCAGAATCCGTGTTTGTTGCGCCGGATGTTGCCCCGTCTGAATATCGGTGTTGCCCAACACAATCGCGAACTGCTTTCCCTTCGGCCCGCCGATGGCAAACAGCTGCGCCTTGCTTCTATCATGGCCATCAAACCGATGAATGCCCAACTCGCTGGCCAAGGGGCCGTCAATGACGTCAAGTGCTTGGCCTGCCGGAAATTTGACAATAGTCGTCATTCCTCGCCTCCACCCTTCATCCCCGAAGAATCGGACGGCTTCGCCAATAGCGGGAGTCGAAGTGATTCCGCTATCTGTTGCCATTGCACACGGATGAGCTCATGCTCATCCTGTGCCAGTGCCGCGTCTCGCAACACATTTAATGGATACCAACTTTTATTCTTCTCCTGATACAGAACCCGGTCATAGATATTTCCGGTATGCGACTTGCGCCATGGCTCAAACTCCTCCGAAAGACGAGTGAATGCATGGTTGAGGCTGTCCAATGGCGTCTCGGATACCTCCTGCGGGACCTTCACCTGACTTGTGACTATGCCCTTTGGTTGCGTCCCTTGCACGCTCAGCCAGATGCCGCCATCGTTCCCGGGATGCTTCCGTATTTGTTGCTCCGTTGGCCCGCCAATGCTCACCTTCACGAACATGGTATCTCCCGAGCGAACGACATGAAAGTAGTTCGGCGACAGGGACACCGCGCTCTTCGAAATCAGGTACTTCCTCAAGCTGTCGCTCAACGGAACTTTTGGCTTCACGGTCAAGGCGACCAGCAATTCTGTTCCCGCCGAAAGTATCTTGTGCTCAGTCCTCTTGCTCAGCAATGCCAGAAAGTTCTTGTCAACAATCGCGCCTCTATTCAGGACAAGGTCAGCGACCGTGCCTTCACGCGCAGGAACAGGACCCCCATATAGGAACTCCCACCGTCCATTGATGAATTGAACAGGGATGCGAATCGGCGCGGCATCATAGGGACTCATACTTCCCCCACCAGTCGCTCATGGCCGGCACGAATAACTTCCGCAATCAGCGGTCGCCGAGCTACCAGGAAGCTCTGATAATTCATCGACTCCCAGCCATCTGGGAGACCATGCCAGCGTTTCATATCCGCAAGGTCTGTGCTTGAGAACCGTGCTGCATACTTTGACCAATAGGTCGATGGGGCGATATCGGAGATAGCAATGTTGTCATCCCACTCAACGAGCGCGTAGTTTGCAATCTGGTTGGTATCGCGGAGTTCCTTTATGCCGATGCTGTGGAGATAGCGCTTGGGAAATAAATGATGACGCTCCAGCGGCTTCTTGTTTCCCACCGCCGGCGGGTCAAGCAAGTCAGCCACCTTGCTCTTCGAAAACAATGCCTTCGCCTCGCACAAGACCAACGAGGCATAGTACGCAAACAAGCTGGGGCTTCGGCTTGCCGACGTCGAAAGCTCAAGAGGAAGCGTCTTCGTCCAGAAATCGTTAGTTAGCGATGCAGCCTCAACGTCAAGCAGAGTCTTGACGAATGCCTCGGCGTCATTCGTTCCTGGTAGGAGCGCAAGGTCTTTCTCGTATTGTGACTCGGGGGAGTTCGTATAGCGCCCCGTCAACAGCGACATGAATATCCACCGCGCCACAGCTTGCTTAAGCACGAAAGGTTCGACACCAAATTCGGTACGCCCAATCAGGTAAAGCTGGTAGGCAAACAACAGCGCACCCTCCGAACTGACATATCGTAGGTTGCGATATCCAGCATACCGCACCACGTTTAGGAAATCCGCCCAATGGGTCGGATTAAGCACACGACTCTGTGCCTCCCGAAGTTTCGCAAACTGCATAGTCCGCCTGCCGGCATCGAACTCCTTCGTACGAAGGTCCTTGCCGCGCAGTATGGAATAGACATGCTCCAAGCGTCCCCGCCGGAATGCAACGCCAACATCCACTCGCAATAGTTGGTCTGGCTCTGGTTGGAAGATTGGGTTGAACGGGCTCGCTCCATTTCCCGGAAGCGGTTTGCGCGTTCCAATACTGAAACGCTCCAGGTCCGTACGGCCTTCATCCCAAAAAACTGACATCAGTGTAAGAATGAAATCCGATTGGTTAAGCTTCTTGCCCTCACTGTTAATACGCACAAAGACGTCAGCCACCTGCTCCTCATCGGCACTCTGCGTTAGTTCGAGAGCGACGAATGGGTATTCCTTTAGACCTGCCAGCCGCCCGATTGCTTTTACAATCTTTTGCCGTTCTTCCTTGGAGACTTCGCGAACGAGCGACAACCGCTCCAGATAGTCGGATATGGTTTCGTAGGTATCCTTGACGAACACTTCCGAGATATCCACGATGAACTCAGGTTTCTTATCTGTCGTCGCGTCCGGTACGGCAAAACTGCCCTCTAGTGGATTGAAGGCGATGCGAATGAATTCGTGCTCGAAGTTCTCGCGCAGCACGGCTTCTTTGCGCACCACGGCATAGAGCGATGTCAACCGTTGCTGCCCATCAACAATAAGCAGGGATGGAGCTTTCTGCTTCACCTCAAGCCCAATCGCTTTGGTACCGACGTTGTCCGCACCAGTCTGCCAGAACAGGAAGTATCCTACTGGGTAGCCCTTATACATTGAGTCAAACAGGTCTCTGACCTTTGCGTTTGACCAAACAAAGGGCCGCTGGATATCCGGCAACGCAATCCTGCCCAAGCCAATGTCATGGATGAGCCCATTGAGGGTATAGCGGACTTCCGTGAAAAGAGTACCCGTCATTTTTAAGTATTTATATCTTTCATAGTTCTTCTTCACGCAGCAATCTTCTGCGCGTCATTCTCGAGTCATCGACCAGCGAGATAAGCCTTCAAATACCTGGCAATTGTGTAGTAAGTCTCCGCTTGAAAAGCAAATGCTCGCCGGCCCCTGGATGCAACGTCAATGCGAGGTAGTTGCCGGTCCGCAATTCTTCTGGCGGAGGCGATGTCGTAGTCACTATATATTGAAATGGAATCGCGTCTTTGGACTTGGCTAGTGCTTTCCCTGCCTCCAAAGCCATCGACAGAAATTCGCGATACAGACGCTCACTCATGTCGGCCTCTCGCGGACAGTCGTGAACAAGAAAACCAGGATGCTGACTGGCTACTGTAGTTGCCGAATCAATTAGGCAAGTGATATCGCCAAGGAGAACCTCGAGAACTTGATATGCTTCCCCGCCTACGGCAAGTTCGAACAGACGCTCATCTGATTCCGGAACAAATCGACCGTGCCCCGCTTCCCCCAGAAGTCTCGTTGCAACAAGTCGGGTGAGCGTTGCCAACGCTTCGGCGCGACCAGACCGTTCTTGACTTCGCTTGAGTAAAGCAGCCTTCCTACTGTTCAGTTCCAGTTCCTGTGCATCGCGCTTCGCGCGTGCTTGCACAAGCTCCTGAGATTCCTCGCCTCCCGCCTGTGCCCCGATACGCGATTCCAAATCTGTCCAAATCGATTCCAGATAGGCCCGTTCCGCTTTGCTTGTTCCCTTGCGCATCTGCAGACGACGAACGGCCGCTCGCTTCTCGCCGACAAGCGCTTCCAGGCCGCTCAACTCCCTCATGCACGAAAGCTCCGCTTGGGTTGCGTCATGCAGTTCGGCTAGTAATCTCTGTTCGTCAGCTTTTACTTCGCGCTGGCCAATGAGACCATGCAGGCTTTGGGAGCGCTGACGGTTGACAACATAGTCGCAGGCCGAGAAGTCGACATTTCCGTGTCGACACAATCCAGCTAGATTGCGCAACTCCTGCAGCTCGCCTACAAGTCGCGTGTACTCCGCCTGATTGGCATCAAGCAAGGCTTTGGCGATTTCCTTTTCCTTCGTTCGCAGAACGAGTTCGCGCCGAAGCGGCTGGAGCTCAGACAATAGCGGAGCTAACTCGTCCTCAGCGATTGTAGTTTCCTCATCCAGCTGAGTCTCGTCAGCCTCCGCCCGCGACACGGCATCAGTCACCAACGACTGCAACGATGGCCCTAAGGTTGTATCAAAGACAGGTACGCTCTTATCAACCTCTAGCTGACGTCTAAGCTGTTTCTCGGCATGAGCCAGACTCATTGCGGGTTCACGCTCCAACTCCGACAGTCGTTCTTCGAGACTCTTCAGCGTAACCTGAGCGGCGTCCGCATCCCGAATTAACCTGTCGCCCTCAGCATCCAATAGCCCCAGAACCGACTGAACAAAGAGCGGCGGGTCCTGACGGGGCCGTCGGAATCCCAATCCATCTCCATCGCGCCAATGGAAGAAGCCGTCAAAGCGCGTCCTTTGGTCTCGGATACACCAAGCAAGCAGGTGCCTCCATTCCAAAGTCTGGTTGCTGCCAGGCAATGACTGGGCTGGCAGCTTTGCAATAAACGACTCATGCAGCGCTTGCGAAAAATCTGAGAAGTCACCATGCGGCGACCCTGAAATCAAGGGTTCAAGCTCGCGCCCCAAGCCCGCGAAGGATGTTCCTTGGCCGTATGGCCGATAGACCATCCAGGCGGTCCCATCGACATGAACTTGCGCGGCAACTCCCCCTTTTGGAAACGCACCAGCCGCCTTTTCACGCAACGCAGAAATTGAGGGCGCGTCGTCCCCAAGACAATAACGGAGCAACAAGCACAGTGAGGTCTTTCCAACGCCATGGCCTGCGCTAGCGAGCCCTGATGCGTCGTTCGATTCCGGCTCCCTTGCCCAGATAACGTTCAGACCGGGACGTAGGCCTATTTCTCGGACAATGGCTAAGGGCTCCCTTGACTCCAGTAGCCACAACCGCTCAATCCAAAGCCGAGGTAGTTCTCTGGCCGGCGAGTAACCTTGAAGCCAGCTTGCCATCGTTCCTCCTTAATCTGCACTAGTACCGGTAGACTTGCTGAGTTCGCCTCTCTCTGTCAAACGAGTACCATCCTGGCGAGCGACTCCCGCCTTCGAGTCGAGCGTCCACATCAGCTTGGCCAACTCCGCATGCTCTGGCACGCTTCGCACATCTTTTGGGAGCTGATTGTTTCCGCGAATGAAAACAGTCGTCGTCCCCCTACGCTCGCGTCGAACCGACTGACCCACCTCGAGGCGTTCAACAAACGGGGGAATCTTTGTCAGGCACGTAGGCAAAGCAAGTTCGCTGGTACTTGCGACGAGCGCTCGCAACCGCTCCGAGTCCTTGGGTTCAAGATACAACTCAGGGTATCCTGGGGCTGTTGCCCGACTGACGATGGTCTGCAGTTCGGAGATGGAGATGCCACTCTCATATTGCGCAATCAGCTCGGCAATCAATCCAGCGAGCTCCGCTTCAGCTTCACTACTGATAACGCCGAGTTCCGAGTAGACGACTGAACCTTGGCTCGTCAAGAGCATATCTGTGCCCAAGGCACGCGACTCTAAACGGTCCCATGCGTCGAGTACCAACCGCCGAGTTCTGAATTCACCGAACTCGCGAATCTCATTATTCTTTAAGCCCCTGAACGTTTCGGATGGATAGTCATCTCCCATCACGTCAGCCGGGTCAAGAATGTAGCGCAGCTCATCGCGAGTCAAGCCGTAGAGACGCGCGTAGTAAGCATCCAGCTCAGCCCGCAAAATAGCGCGACGCTCTGGATTCCAAGGAAAAGGGTCACCCTTATAGCCTAAATCCTCTGCCCATGAACTAAGGTCGTGGGCCGTATAGGTTAGCTCAAGCACACGAGGAAGAATAAACAACCCATCCTCGGCATCAAAACTATCCGGAGACAATACCGGGAGCTGCTTAACTGTGAATGGAGTTAGACTTGTAGTCCCCAATTTCTGACGGGCTACAAAGTCACAAACCATTGACGACAGACACCCAAGAAGATAGCCGGCCATTGATGCATATTCTTCAGCGATAATAATTATCGGGAACTTGTGACCAATACCAACCAATGGGAGGACGGCTGGTATCAATGTTCTTTCATTTGTAGGGCTAGTAATCTCCTTCCACCCAATAACCCATTTTCTATTCCATCGACTTCCCGCTTGCTTCTCGACCTCTGATTCTGCCACCCAGTAGCGTGGCATGGGTTGTCGATTTGGATTTTGATGTTCGACATCCGTCAGCGCCTCTGATTGACCCTGCCGAAGAATCGCTGTGTCACTGATGACCACGTCAGCGGCCCGATGGTCATACAGAGAAACCATCTTTCCTTCGTAAAGAGGCAACCATCTTTCATCGCCGGCCACGAATGTGTTCCCATCCTGAAGGAATCCAGCCCTCTCCAATTTCTCTTTATTGCGGAACAATTTAGAGTGCCCAGCCATATTAAACAGCCCCGGCCGGGTGCTAATTTTCCATGGGTTTCCGGTGTCGGAACCCTCGTTAAGAAAGACTGTGCCACCCCGATAAATACGCTTGGTCACTTCAGCGTCGTACTTACTCCTGAATGCCGAAGCAGTTTTCGTATTTGGATTAAGCATGGCGAAATCCTCCCTGCCCATCCTAAACATTCTCCGTCCATCATGGATATCCCGCACCGAGTGTGCGTAGAATACGAACATCGGCTCATCACTTAATCCTGCGTCCTCTGAGGCAAGAGTAACGAGGGAGAATTTTGTTCTCGAATCAATACCCGGGAAAATTGGCAACCGATTTTCGAAGTCAAAAAGACTGATTAATGAACTCGACGTAACGAGGGCTTCAAAAAATGTCTTTGTCGTATCATCGGTTGCAATACCTGACGGCACAACCAAGCCTACCCTTCCCGCTGGATGGATAAGTCTCCAAGCCAACTCAGAGAACAAGGAGAATGTATTACTCCGCCCCCTGCCTGTAAGAGGGAATCGGCCACTATCCTGCACAAAAGACCTTTGCGCCTCGGAATTACGCGCGGCCTTCAGATAGGAAGCATACAAACTCGGGTTCTCAAATTGAAGTTCAGCAACAAGCTTTGCCCTGTCATCGGAACTTGGGGCGTTGGCTATACTTGGAGCTGATGCTGCAAAGAACTCTTGGTCCCGAAAGACAAGTTGGTCCCAAGGCGGATTGCCAAGAATGACGCTAAATCCGCCAGCTTTATATACATGTGGGAACTCCTGCCACCAATGAAAAGCCTGCGAAATATGCGCAAATTCAGTTGCCGCTGCTGCAACACCCGGCCGAGGCTCATCACCGTTTAGTACCAACCAAAGGTCCTGACTAGTCGGCACTTGCTTTTCGGCTTTTAGCGTCTTTGGAACGAAAAATGAGGCGACGAGCAGGTCTGCAGCGAGTCGCTCATTCGATGTAGCGATGTTCATCTCGAGTTCTCGATATGCCGCTCGCTTTGCTTCGAGTGCTTCGAGAGTATCGTCTACCAAGGACTCGATGGCATCGGATTTGGCTGCCGATTCTAGCCCAAGGGGCATAATTCGGCGCGATTTCTCCTTTGCCGTTCGAATAGCTTTAAGTGCTTGACGGTTAGCCTTCTTTAGCTCCTTAGCTACGTCTTTATCATCACCCGACATTGCATCAAATGCGCCATCAGGGACACCATTCTCCAAAATCTCTGGGGCGAGAATGCCGAGCAGCGCATCACCGCATCGAAGATGGTGGTCAAGAAAAGTTAAGGGCCGGTCAGGCGTATAGGCTTCTAGCCAAAGCGCGGTTCGTGCCAACTCAACCGCCATCGGATTCTTGTCAACACCATAAATGCAATGGGCCACAACATCGCGGAGAGCGCGGCGGAAGTCCTCGGGAAGAGGATTGCCATCTTTGGCGTTGAGTATTGCAACTTCCTCTGCAATACGGCGTGCGGCGGCTAACAGGAAATGGCCAGAACCACAGGCAGGGTCGCAGACGGTTAGACAAAGCAACGCTTTGACAGGCTCCTGCGGGTTCGCCTTTAACGTCTGGTCAATAACCGGCTCAAGCGCACTCTTAATCAGCTCCTGCACTAAGCTGTCAGGGGTGTAATACGAGCCGGTAAGCTTGCGGACATTACCCTTTGTACTGCCTTCTTCGCCATCACCAACGAAACCGAAAGTCCGCGCCCCGCCACTCAGCGTAACCATCGGTACCAATTCGAGCAGGCTCTCATAGACGCTTCCAAGCTCTTCGGAATCCATGTCGCGATAGTTCACCCGCGAAAGTGCCGCCCCGTCGCGGAAGAAGCATAAGCTGAACAGCGCGGTGAGCAGCGACTGGTTTTCCAGTGCGGCCCCGTCGAGGTCTGGGCATTGATTCGCATCGAACAGACCGCCCAAGGCGGGCAAGCCAAGCGCGGATTGGCCTTGGCTAAGGCCGGCAACCGTGATGGTCAATACCTTCCACAGGTCGCCATACCGGTCATAGCTTCGTCGACGCGCTGCGAGCTGACGCAGTCGCTGGAGGCTGTAGCCCGCCTGGTAGCGAGCCTTGGCTTCGGCCGTCGCGTCGGGCGCGAACATGAGTTCACGGTCCTCAATAGTGGCGAGGAAGATGAAACGATAGACCAAGCGCAACAACTGCTCGAAGAAAGCCTGTGTTGAAAGTTCCCCTTCTTGGATGCGCTCACGCAGCCCAGCATTGTCCGAGTGTGCAATAAATCCTGTGCCGAGTGCCCGCAATGCCTCGGTAACTCCATCCCGCAAGCGGTCACGAGCGCGAATACCGTCTTCTTGAGCGGTATTCCGCCAACGCTCCAGTGGACTATCCGCCAGCTCTGCGCCAACCCTGCTAAAACGGGTACCGTGAGCGAGCAGCCACAGCGCCGTGAAGTCCGGATACAGTCCTTCGGTGAAGACGGCCTCTAGGTCAGCTTCAATGTAGGCCGGGCGAGTCAGACTGGCATTGTCACGCAGAATGCGAAACCTCAGCCCATTGCTAACGATGCCCCAAAGCATCTGCTGACTCGCATTCAGGCACTCCTGTGTGAGGAGAAATGGCGAGCGACTGCGCAGGCCATCACCGTAACGCCTACCTGGCTTGTCCAGCCCTTGGTCATAGGCGGCAAAGACCAGCGGGACCCGACCATCCCCTGCGCTGAAGCCTATTGGGAAGACACGCTCATCAAGCACAAGCTGGCCAACTGACCGCAGGTCTGCAAAGCCGAGAACCTGGCGGCAGAATGGCTCCAGAAAATCTCGCACAGTAACGGCGTGCGTATCGACGTCTGAACGCTTGCGCTTGGCATCGAAGTCCTGCCAGAGGTTCTGGGCGATTTTCCAATAGCGACCGATTTCATCACGCAGTTTGAGGCCGCGCGGGATATCGTAGTCGGCCTCGGATTGCTCCGCCGCTTCCAAATGGGCGACCTTGTTGAGGAAGTCTGGGGCGAGCAGGCTTCCTTCGATGGCTAGAGCGGAAAAAGCGAGTTCGTGTGTTGAGCGGCGAGCCATATTCTTTTGAAATCCTATTTGTGAGCTGGCGTCAGGCCGGAATGAGGACAAAAACCCCTACGACATCGATTGGCAAGCTAGGGGTAACCCGGTATTCCCCTCGCGCATCCGAAGCCGCGCGAACGCGTCGATGGTCTTCAAGCAGTAGTTGGGCGCGGGTGCGAGCGACGGCTTCCAGCATGGATTGCCAGCCGGGGAGCTGGTCGAGCGCTCGCTGGATGTGCTGGTCGCGCAGCGGAGGCGGCATGTTACGACTGGGCACTGCAGCCATCAGGGCACGTGCCACGTCATCGTCGAGCAGCGTGGATTCATCACCTGCCGGCACGCCGACAGCCAGCGTTTCTTCACAAAGTAACAAGCTCGAATTGCCCCGGATGGTTACCGTTAGTTGGTGGCGCAGGCGAACCAGCAGTACCGTGGTGCGACTCGAAACCGCCTCAGTGAAAATGGCCCCCGCACGTGCCACGGCCTCTGCAACTAGTTCGGCCGCCCCACGCCCCTCGTCCAAGGCTGCTTCGAGCAGATAGTCAGCCAAGACAGAGACAAGTGGATGGGTACGATGAATGAACTGTGCAGCCGGCGCAGGAGGCTGGTGAAAATCGATATGCAGCGTACCTGCGAGTCCCTCGCCCTCCAGCCGCTCACCTACCACAGATGGCAAGCTATTCGCATGGAGCTTCCAATGGGTTGCGCCGCTTTTGGTGCTGTGCTCCAGCGGAGCCCCAAGTTGCATAGTCGCCCGTTTGACGAAGCGTTCAACATCCGATTCGCCACCCAGTACAGCCATGGTCTTTTGCCATTCCGGCAGCACATCCTCGGGCTTGAGGCGGCGTTGTGCAAAAAGAGTGCGGTTTTTTGCAGCCTTGTCCCGCGCCGACTGCCACGCTGTATCAATGGCCTCTTCTGGGGCCCCAAAGTCCAGGCCGAGTTGCGGTATCTTCGCTTTGGAAGTTCCCTTTCTTAGCAACACGGCGCCGACGAGCGCCTGAGTTAACTTGCCTTGGTCGTCCGGCATGGGGACGAGCACCCCAAGCTCCTTGCGGATGCTTTCCGCCTTGCGCAGAATGACCTGCAACACCGCGCCATCCACTGGGTTGTCCTGCCCGTAAAGCAAGGTAGTACGAACCTCACGGGCCTTCTGGCCGAAGCGGTCGACGCGGCCCTCCCGTTGTTCATGACGGGTGGGGTTCCAGGAAAGGTCGTAATGGACAACGGCCGTAAATAGGTTCTGAAGGTTGATACCCTCCGAGAGGCAGTCGGTCGCAACTAGAATACGCTGCTCCGCCTCACCCATCGCTTCCACGGCAGCCTCACGCTCGGCCGGTGCAAACTCGCCAGTGACGGCCGTGACCTGGTGGTCCGAAAATACGCGACGCAACTGTTCGGCCACGTAATGGGCGGTGGCGATATAGCGACAGAACACCACTGGCTGGAAGCCGTCATCGGTGAGTTCCTTGAGATGGTCGATAAGGCGCTTGAGCTTAGGGTCCTTGGCCGCGCCCGCTAGGCCTTCTGCACGTGTAACAAGGGCCTTCAGGAGCGTGCTGTCTTCCGTATTGGCCGCCGGCTCGATATCTTGGGTCGTCAGGTCATCCTCGGTGCCATCCAGGACGCGCTCCATGCCCTGTTCATCCGCTTCTTCGAGCGTCACGGCTTCCGCAATCTCATCCTGCTCCGCCAGCGCCTGCCCCTGTAGACGAGTCCGCAAAGCATTCACGGCTGCTTGTGGGGATGATGAGATGCAGCGTAGCAGCGCCAATGCTGCCCACCAGCTCATGCGTTGCTGCATCAAGCTCTGGTCTTCGGTGCGCATCACGAGCTCGCGAGCGTAGTCAAGCACGTCATCAAAAAGCTTGCCCCACTCTCCGGTCAGCTTGTACGTAATCTCGGTGGTCAGCCGCTCGGGGAACACTTGGCGGTCCTGCCACTCTTCGATATCCGGTCGACGACGCTGGACGAAGTGGTTGGCCAGTTGCTCGCGCAGCGGCCTGCGGCTATCCGGCGGGAGGTCCTTTAGCTCGCGGAATTCCGGTTTAAGGAGGCCGAGCAAGTTGTAGAACGCCTCTTCGTCACCGGAGTGCGGCGTCGCAGTGAGCAAGACCATATGCCGCTCAGGATTCTCGGCGAGCCCTTTCAACAAGGTGTATCGCTGTTGACGACCTTGACCACTGTACGTGCAAGTGTGCGCCTCATCGACGATAACGCACTCCGGGCACGCGCGCTGGAATTCGTCCCGACGGCGGTCTGACTTGATGTAATCCAGACTCACCACTGTAAAGGGATAGGCCTCGAAAACGGACTGGTTGGCGGGTAGCCCGCGCTCCAAACGGCCCGCAGTGGTGTTGCGTACCACAACAGCGTTAATGTGAAAGCGCTCCTTCAGTTCGCGCTGCCACTGCTCGCACAGATGCGGTGGACATAGCACCGCAAGGCGAGAAACCTCTCCACGGTCTAGGAGTTCGCGGACGATGAGCGCGGCCTCGATAGTCTTGCCAATACCGACGTCGTCGGCAACTAGCAGTCGAACCACGTCTTGCTTGAGGGCCATCAGAAGCGGAACCAGCTGGTAAGCACGTGGTTCAACGGCGATGTTGCCAAAACTGCGGAAAGGTCCAGCGCCCGTGCGGAGTTTTAGCTGGAGCGCGTCGCGCAGCAACTGACCTGCTGCAAAATTCGAAGCTTGCTCAACCCTGGGCCACGGGAATGTGGCGGGGCCAACCGGATGGGGTTCGATTGGCAAATAGATAAGTGTGGCGTCGTCTTCAGTAGCACCAAGCGGGCGAAGGTACAATGTATCGGCGAAGGACTGCGGAAGAACAATCCAATCACGACCACGGGCGGAAACGAGACTACCCGGCTGAAATGATGTTTGACCCGACATGATTGTTACTTACTTCCCAGTTCCAAAGAGTGCACCATGGTTGGCAAAGACTTCCGGCCAGCCGGCAGCGTCTTTCGGAAAGCGCACTACGTAGTAGCCAGCGCCCTCCAGGCATTGCGTAATAATGGAATCTGCCTCCGCCTGCTGCGGAGAATCGTGATGGGGACCATCTATAAAGATGGCGGCCTTCCAATCCTCGTAGAAAAAGTCAGCCTTCGTGTTGCAGCGTGCAATGCTCTCCTGACCACGGTCAGGCATGCGATAGCCATGTGCCTTGACGTGCTTGAGCCATGCATGTTCCAGCGAACTTCCTGCGAGCCGCTCCAACTCATCTCCCTGGGCCTCCGGCGTGCGACCAAAAGTCCCCACCACGCCCTCCGCACGGGTAAGCCGGCAAAGCACCTCGAGTACCTTGCCCTCGTTATCAATGTCCTGACGGTCAATATTGGAATGGTCGGGCTGGTTGTAGTACGAGAGCAGGCACTTGTAACAACCTGCTTCGCAGATTGGCCTGCCATCGGCATCCTTCTCTTGGTCCAGCCCCTCCGCGTTCCACTTGCCATCGGGTAAGGGGATGAAATGCATAATCGCCAACGCTTCGGCCGCCACAATGGCCAGCGCCCCGGGCTCAGTCGCAATCCGTGTGAGCACCCCGGCGCCTCCCTCCGCTGATTCGTAAAACAGAATCGAGTGGCGCAAGTCCGCTTTAGGCAGAGGCTCAGCCATCAATTCGCTCTCCTCCAGCTGATACACCGCCTCGATGCCACGCTTCAGAGCGTATTGCAGGGTTGCCATCGTATGCAGGCCAAGCTCCTCCACAGGACGGACAATGAGGACGTTCCTGCGGTCTTCGACATAAGGGACAATGCGCTGGGGCGGCGTCTTGTCCGGCGGAGCATCACCTTCTAGCTCGCCCGCCTCATCAGCCCCCCCCATCCAATGTCCTGTCACTGGGTTAATCATGAAGCCGAGGGTAGTCTTCTCCTTCCGGCGTCGCCAGCCAAGATTCATACGCCAAACCGTGGCAGCCGACCCGTACTGGAGTTCAAGGACGGGTCCCACCTCGTCTTTCAGCGCTGCATGTAGGACCTGTAAGTCGCCATCTTGCTCGCCAAACTGAACGGTCGTCTGCATCTCATAACCTTGACGGACGCGCTCCTCCTCGTTGGCCGTGATACGTTCGGCGCGTCGCGTTGATACGTTCTCGATGCGGTAGAGGTTCTGGACAGCGACCGCGTCGGCAAGCGACGCCTCGCACGACATGCAGCGGTCGGCATCACGTTGACCGCGAAAGTGTCCATAACCACAGGCTGGACACATGCGTGCCACCTCGGTCGCGAGCTTGGCGCCAACAGACACTTGGTCGTCGGCACCCACGGACAGCATCGCGCGTGTGACCCGATATTGACTGCCCTCATGATAGATAAGGCTGTACGGGCCGAACTCAGAGAGTGCCAGGAAGCGCGGGCGCGAGAGGAAATTCTCACGCCCGATTTTTCCCTTGCGCGCCGGGATATAGGCCATCAGGGGTAGGCGCGGAAAGTTGTAGCCGGGCAGGAACCCCTGACTGGCGAGATACCGGTAGGTATAGAAGTCTGAGTTTGCCGAGCCGGATTCCTGCAGCAAGAGCGATTGCTGACGGAAGGCTTCATCGTGCCGTTGCTTGGCGTCCCGACGTTCCCGCTCACTTGCAGCCGGGTTGTTCATTACCTTCTGGTTGATTTCCATCTGTCGCTTGGTCGCAGCGAAAAGGTCGCGCCAGCGGTCAAGCGCCTGGTCGAAGGAGTGGAACGCACGACGATAGACGTATTCCGCAAACGCGTCGTTGTACCAAGGTGCCTTATCAGTAGTTAGCTCCGAGGAAAGCATATCAAGCACCCGCAGCCCGCGAACATGCGCTCGCTTTTGCGGTGCATCAGCATCCATAGTTTGCCGGTACTCTTCAGTTAGTGGTGCCGTCAGGTCGTTCATATCCAACAGGCCACGCACGCTCTTGTCGAGTTTTTTACCGGTCTCGGACAGCCAGATGGCGTGCAGGTGGCTCTGGATAAGCTCCCGGTTGGCCAGGTCGAGAGTGGGCGGATTTACTTGACCGTGCACCATGCGGACTGGGTCGCGGAAGAAGTATTGGTCGTGCGGCGACTGGGCAGCGCAGTACGTAATAACCAGAGCCGGTTGACCCGCGCGACCCGCGCGTCCGCTGCGTTGCGCATAGTTCGCTGGCGTCGGAGGAACGTTGCGCAAATAGACTGTATTGAGCGAGGAGATATCGACGCCCAGCTCCATCGTCGGGGAACAAAACAACACGGGAAGCCACTCGAGCAGCTTGCCTTTCGCTTTGAGCCAGTCGTCGCGGTCTTTTGGGGTGAAACGAAAGCGCGCTTCGCGCTCCAGGCGGTCTTCCTGCTCAACTTGTGCCGTATGCTCTCTGGCCTCGAAATCGAACAAGCGGTGTACCGGATTGCCAAGCATGCCCGCAATGTTCGCATAAAGATTACGGAAGAACGCGTTGTCGTCTGCACCTCGCTTGCTTTGCCCGTCCCCATGGACCCAGACCAGGCCGGTACCATTGAGCTGGTAGCCCGTCATCCCAAATTCGGTCTCTTCGGACACAATCAATCCGTATGACTTCGCCGCCTTGAGCAGTGCGGTGACGATTTCCTGATAGTCGTCGTCCTTGATTTTGGCTGCGTGCGGGTTGTCTCGCTTGGCGCCATTCTGGTCCACTTCCTGCCAGGTGCTAGCTCGCTTCAGCGTCCTACCCAGCTTGGAGCGCGCGCTGCCCGACATCAGGTATTCGACATTTCGTCGGTCCTCATCCCTTGGCCTGCCCGTGGTGATAAACCAGTTCGCAGCGATGGGAGTCTCATCCTCGGTAAATCCCCACGGCTCCCGAAGGTTTGCGAAGCTTGCAGTCTTGAGTTTGTCGAGTTCGGTACGGTCCAGAAACCGCGAGGCAAGGCAAAGCCCCTGCCGCATCGCGTCAAAGAGCAGCACGAGAAGGCGTCTGCGCACAGCGGCAGACGCGGCCTGCAGTATCAGTGGGGCTTCTGCCCATTCGCTCGCGTCCGCAGCCAGCTCATCGATATCTTGGTACTCGATGCGCACGAGCCCGAGCTGCTCCAGATTGGGATTGTTAAAGCGCCACCCCCGACGCAGGTCGAAGTACACCCGATAGCCGAAAATGGCTCGCATGATGTCCTGGACCTGCCGGCGCGCGTTACCCTTGACCTCCGGCTCCTGCATATACTCGGCGCGCACGCCCGGGTCATCCCGGTCGAATCCGAGTGCACTGAACACAGCGTGTGACACCTCACCTTCGCTGAGTTGTCCACCGGATTGTTGGACCGCCGCGAGCAGTGCGGCGCGCTGGAGAAGGACTTGCAGAAAATCGTTGAAGTGCCCCACCTGCAGCGCGGCGTCCTGTCGATTGTCGGTGAAGCCGAGAACCTTCTTGGCCTCGTCCTTGAGCTGCGCATCCTCTTCATAAAGGTAGCGCAGGGCAGACAGGGTAAGCATCGTCGTTGCCGAACTCCG
Source organism: Cupriavidus taiwanensis (assembly GCF_900250115.1). NCBI lineage: Bacteria > Pseudomonadati > Pseudomonadota > Betaproteobacteria > Burkholderiales > Burkholderiaceae > Cupriavidus > Cupriavidus taiwanensis. The sequence goes on from NZ_LT984803.1 coordinate 2,479,361, forward strand.
CCCCTCCCCGGACAGACCGGTAAGCCTTAGCGACTCCTTACCAGCCGTCTGATGTACAACGCCGCAGTTGAGGCAGAACCCAAAGCTCCCAGGAATGTACCAACCGGGTGTACCACCTGGCGCATGCCGCCCAGCTGCATCCACGCGAACGGAATGAGGCTGACGCTTCCGATAGTTTGACTTGAGCTTCAGGTCGCCATCTTTCTTTTGCTCAAGCCACGTCTCGGGATACCGGTCTAGCGTATCGTCCCAGATACCAGTAGTGTCAGGCATGAAGTAGCCGCTTTTGATGTCTTCGTCTTCATGCGTACGCTCTTCAATGCCTCTCGGATTGAAGATTCGGCTACCAGAGGCGCTCTCATCCCAGACGGGGGCATACTCCTGCCCGCACTCACGGCAGAAATGAAAGGCAAACAACCGGCGCTCGCGCTCGCCGGGGACATACTGACTACCCTCGAGGGTTAGGAAACGTTGGCTCTCCGGCTCCAGCGTGCCATAGACCTTGCTGCCGCCCGAAATGAATTGGTGAAGTTTGAAGGCAAAGAGGCTGCGACCGCCTTCGCTGGTTGGCTTGTCGGTGGTTCGGTATGCGAGAAGCAGGAAGTCGGCGAGCGTGCTGCGTGCCAAGTCCTCTTCGACGCCAGCGTCGATTGCTAGGCGTTCGCCCGCGTCAGATAGCTTAATGGGGCGTGCCCGTCGCCACTTGCCCTCATTGCGCATCAAGCCAAGGTTCAACTCGACCCAGACGGCTAGCGGATGCTCCGCCAACGCCGCAAATGACGGTGCCGAAGGCAAGCCTGCCAGAATCGCCTGCTTAAGCGCTGGCCGCACGTGGTCGACAAGCAAGTGTTCAGGCGTTACCCGCTGGAGCGTTTCGGTGATGACATTGGCAGCACCGATGGTCGTGCCGAACAAGCGGCTCGCAACCTCTGCCACCTTTTCGTTCTTCTCTTGCTCACTACCTTCGGTAGCCATGGTTGCCGACGTCCCGATGCACTGCAGCTTGTCCGCAAGTGCTTCACGAACACGACGCACAAGCAGTGCCACATCGGCACCCTGGCGGCCGCGATAGGTATGCAATTCATCAAGGACCAGGAAGCGCAACCCATTGGCATTGCGTATCACGGCCTTGTCCGTATCGTCCTGACGGGTCATCAGGAGCTCGAGCATCATGAAATTCGTCAGCAGGATATCGGGGGGATTCGACGCCAGGCGCTGGCGCTCGCCGTCATCCTCCTGTCCGGTGTAGCGCCCATAGGTCACGGGAGCATGGTCACCGTAATCAGCCAGGAACTTGCCAAGTTCCTCCAACTGGCTGTTGGCCAATGCGTTCATCGGGTAGATGACGATGGCCCGGGTGCGGGGAGTATTGTCGGATTCCTTGGCTTTCAGAATGGCATCGATGACCGGGATGAAATATGCGAGGGACTTGCCCGAACCGGTACCGGTCGTCAGGACGTAGCTCTCCCCACTCTGGGCAAAGCTGATGGCTTCTTCCTGATGCTTGAACAATGTCAATGGAGCGCCCGGACTTGAGGCTGACTTGCCGGCGCGGAAAATCCGAGCGCACTCGGCATGTAGGCCTCCAGCCTTAACCAGGGTCTCGACGTTGGAGCCCACCTTGAAATTGGGATTGACTTGGATTAACGGTGCAGGCCAGTAGCGTTCGGAGTCGTAGGCCGCATCGACGAACGACTTGATATCCTTCGCTCTGATGCGGGTGAAGCTACGCGTGAAGGTCGCGTAGTCGGAGACGAGTTTTCCCCGGAACTCAAAGACATCCATTTGACCGTTTCCCTGAAAAATGTAGCTGGCCAGCGGCTGCACGTGCCGAGCGAATCACCTGAACTCAACAACTTCACTACCTGCAAGACCAAAAGTTGATTGCGGAACGGCACACGCCGTCCTTCGCCTCGTCGCCCGGTCGACAACAGCCGTCAGCCATTCCCGCTAAGTAGTGAGCACTTACTCGCGAATCCGACGTTGATTCTTCGTTGATACGAAATGTTACCCGGAAGACGCCAGTTTAGCCTTGCTGCAGCGCTAGCAGGGCAGCAGCTTTGTGTTGTAGAGGCCCTTAATCGTCGCGCGCAAACGGAGCACGTGATTGCCGGTTGGGCATTCAGCGCGTCAAGTCCAACGCCGACCGCATGTCCGACGGGTATGTTTCCTGCACAAGCACGCCCTTCAGGCCGCACAACTCCCCGAATGACATTGTCCAAGAGTGGCTAGCCGCCTGCGCCTACTCCTTCGCGCACGCGGCCAACACCGTCCCCTTCTTGATTTGGCCGTCCGGAAGGCGCCACTTTATACACATCCATACCCATTCGTTGTCTCCAGGCTAAATCCTCCTCTCTTATAGTGCCCCCTCTTTTGCCTCATTGACACAGGGCATGGGGATGTGGTGATGCGGTTTTTTTCGATGTGCCTATATCTAGCAAGAGACGCAGAAGCCCAAAGCGTACTGCGTATAACCGACAGCGCTACACGACGCACTACTCTTCGCAGAGAGACACACGAATGAACACGAACGCCATCCCATTCCGCCCGCTTGCTCTAAATACAAGTGACCTCATCGACCTAGACCTTAGCTTCCTGAAAGCTGCACTCTCGCTCGATGAAGATGCCATCTACTCGTACACGCCTAACACGCTGCGAGACGCTGCTTACGAGAGCAGCCGCATCGCCGACTACCTCGTTGACTACATCGGCGGCATGCAAGCCACGGCAGACACGACGACGCTGTACGCACGCGAGGGCTGGACCCGCGCCATGACGGACGCGGAGTGGCTCGAGGAGATGCTGCATATCGCCCACGCTGGCTTCAAGCAGTGGCCTGTCACTCTCTCTGAAGATGAAGCTGGCTTCGCTGCGTGGCAAGCCGAGCAAGAAAAGAAGAAGCGCAAGCGCGCAGCGCGAATGGCTGCACGCGAGCAAGGGCGTATCGCTCGCCAAGCCGCCGAGCAGGCGAAGACAGAGGAAGCCTTGGCCGCACAAGCCATTACGGCTGAAGCCATCCGCAAGGCCTCGGCACAGCCGCTGACCGCGCTGGCCGCCCCTGATTTCATAGAGTTGATGTCAGGTGGCTTCGAACTGGAAGATGACGAGCATCTCGTCGATGACGCTGAGTCGTGCCTCGCACAGGTCACTGGCGTGCTCGCTGAAGACCGTGACTTATATCTGACACGCTTCGTCGAAGGCCAGATGCACCTGCCGAATCTGCTGCTCGGTAGTGCAGCTGTACGCATCGGCGCGCGCAACGCGACGCGCCAGCGTTGGCTCGAAACTGCACCCCTCGTCATTGGTCGCGTGTCAGGCTACAAGCGCGATGAGGTGATTGTCAGCTACTCCGGGGAAGAGCTGCATCCCGAGGATATCGAGACGTATGCAGAGCTGCTGCTGCGTGCCTCGACGCAGCCACTCGGCACCGACGTTCATATGACAAAGCAAGCCCTGCGCAAGGCGCTGGGTCGTGGCACCGGTGGCAACACGTATCCCAACATCCTCAAACAAGTCACGCGCCTCGGCGCCGGTCGACTGCACATCAAGACCGCGAGCAAGGACCTTATCCAAACGTTTTCGACCCTTTTCCCGAACGACCCGTCGGTTCGAAACGCGAAGACGACGGGTTACGTGGAAATCTCCGTGCCGCTGCTGGGCAGCATGACATACGACGGGGAGACGTACACTTTTGAGGTGCCACGTAAGATTCGCGCGCTGTTTGGTGACCGGTTGTCGTCGGTATTCAGCAAGGAAACGTACTACAACCTGTGTACTCAAATCGCCCGACGCCTGTACTTGCTCTACGGCATGCATGCAAGCTGCTGGGACTACTCAGTGCCGGAGTTGATGGAGTACACCGGCACATCGATGAGCCGTGCGCAGGACGCCCGTGCCTTGTTTGATGCAGGCTTCGCCGAGCTGAAGGCGAAAGGCATCATCCTCGACTGGACTTACAAAACGAGCGAGGTCCGGAAGCTGAAGGGATTGTTCTATGTCGTCAAAATGAAGGGCGCGAAGAAGGTCAAGCGGGACAAGCCGCTGACCGCGCGGATGCTAGCGAAAATCGAGCAGCGCGAGTACTGCGGCGAGTAACCCTCCCCCACCTCCCACCCACCCCACCCACCCCGGCAACCACCGGGGTGTTGTCTTTTGGGCCGCCGATAGGTCCGCAGCAATGCGCCCGACGGTCCCCTTGCGTGCGCCCGACGGTCCCCTTGCGTGCGCCGGACGGTCCCCGGGAGTGCGCCCGAAGGTGCGCCCGAAGGTGCGCCCGACGGTCCCCCTTACCTCCCCGGAAAGCCAATACTGGCACGGGTTTCCGGTTTCTGTATCTAAGTATCTGAGTATTTAAGAGCCTCACGCGCTCGGCCGAGGCCTCGCGGCCGTCGCTGCGCTCCAGTTCTTGCACAACGCGCTGCAAGCCTTTCCTTGGCAAATACCGAGAGCCCGTCAGGCTCGAGGATATTCTTTCAGTCCCCGAGAGTTCAAGGTTTGACAAGAAAGCCCACACCTAGAGCGGAATTGGGCACCCTTTCGGGTGCGTCGCCCTGACGGGCGGGTCGGCCACGGAACGCTGCGCGTTCTGAAGTGGTGGGCAAGAGGGAGAGCGCGAGAGCGTCCAGCTCAAGCATCAGGCTCTGGAGTCCGGCACCGGGGCTCTGAGGCAGCGCAGCTGCTCCGTGGCCCATACGGCCCCATAGGGGCCTTGGGGCTCCCATCCCCTTGCCAAGGCGGGCGCAAGGCCCTGTCGGCGCTCTGAGCCCCGGGAACCGTGTCCTTCCCGGTGCGGTCTGGCGCCCCAAAAGATTGAGCCCCCGGGGCCTTTCGGCTGCCAGGGGCTCGCTGGTCTCTTCGCAGGAGGACAGCTACTACCTCCAGTGTAGCCCGCTGGTTTATACCCGCCCCAGCCTAAAAAGCCGCGGCGACGGTGCGCTTCACGTGTCAGACACGCGCACTCGGCTGCCGGAGCTGCTCGGGCTCAGCGGCAAGAAGGCCGAGGCACCGAGCGCGTAACCAAAAAACGCAAGCCGGCCGCCGCGCCGGACTTGCCGACGCAGTACAACGCCACCGGGGGGCAAAGTCACCATCACGGACACGCTGCCCGCGGGGCGCCTCGTGATGCAAGTGAACCTGCTTGTGACCTCGCCAAGCGGGGGGCAAGCGTTCTTCACGTACGGCTGGATTCGACCATAATGGGCCGCGGCGATGGGTCTCTGAACGAAAGAACACCTGCTTCGGAGACCCGATGCCCAGCCGAAAAATTGAGGGCTGTCACCCCACCCTGCAGCCCCTCCTGCGGGAGTTTCTGACTCACTGCCAGGCTGCTGGCATGAGCATCCTGGTGACCTGTACGTACCGGTGCGGCGCTGAGCAAGATGCACTGTATGCTCAAGGTCGCACCAAGCCTGGCTTGAAAGTGACTAACGCGCGAGCCGGACAGAGCCGTCACAACGATACGCTGAACGGTAAGCCGGCGTCCACGGCGTTCGACTTTGTGCCGCTCGACGCCAATAGCAAGGCCATGTGGGACGGCAAGCATTCGCACTGGCAAAAGGCCGGAGAAATCGGGGAGGCGCTGGGCCTCGAGTGGGCTGCCCGATGGCCCTCGTTCAAAGAGATGCCACACCTTCAGCTGAAGCAGCGCCCATGAAAATAGCCCCCTTGTCGGGGGCTTTCTCGTTTAGGTCGTTGGGGCGCGCCACATCAGGCCAATCTTCTTCGCGTTCTCCTTCCAGTCTTCCCGCCGCCAGATGAGCTGGGCAATCGACTCCACTTTGGGCTGCCCTGCCGCTGGTTCGGGGCGCCAGATTTTCAAGTGGTTCAGCACGTATTCCTTGCCGATGTCGCGAGCGGAGGGGGACATCAGGTAGCCCGACAATGTGTTGACGAAGCGGGTCTCCAAGGTGTCCGTGGGACACACTACTATCGCCTCGTGGACGACAAAGCGCGTCATGATGCCCTGGTGGTTCGCCGCTGCCTTGCTCATCTGCGTGCCAGTCTGCCCGAGAATATAAGACAGCTCTTCGACAAGGTGGCGCTGCTTGTCCTTGTTTTTATGCGCGAACTCGACCTCCACCCACGTTGCCAATTTCGCCTGTCGGCAGCCGTGCAGCTCGGTCCCGTGCGGGGCGTCGCAGTACAGCATGCTATCGGGAATCTTTCCGACCTTCGAGCAGAAGTGCGGGTCTTTTTTAGTCACGATGCCACGCTTTGTCGCGACGTCGTGCTCGCTATCAAAGAACCTCCCCGACCCACTGCCATGGTGCTTCCACCAGATGCATATGTCATTTGCCAGGGCACGGTGCTCGAAAGTTCGGTCGAGGTAACGCAGCAAGTCTTTGGTCGGCCCCGGGTCAGCCCCGTAGATGTCTTCGAAGCGACGTGCGCCTTTCAGCGTCAAGGCGTAGACCGTGGAGCCGTCGGGACCGCGCCCCCAAGTCACCTCACCCTGCTCGCGCAGACGCTTCAAGGTGCGATGAGCCGCGCCGGGGTTCGCACTGGTCGGCCAGACAAAAGCATTGATTTGACGTGTCACCAGCCAGCCAAATTGAGCTAGCGAGAGGAGGACTTCTTCTTCATTGTCGCGAGCGATTTCACGACCGTCGCGAAGAGTTTTGTTGTGCATGGATGCTGTCTCCGAAAGGGAAAATGGAGTACTTCGTATAGCGCTGGCACGCAAACGGCCCTGCGCCCGACGGCCCCCATCAAAGCAGGCACCCCTGTCGGACCCCCTATCACGCGCCGAACGGTCCCCATCGGGACAGGCAATCGGCCGCCAGCCCGCGCGGGGCTTTGGAGTCGACTTTAAAAAGCGCGACTCGAACGGTCCGCCAATACCCTCTTCTTTGGCTACGCAGATGCCCAAAACTGACGGCGCCAGAACGCGATAAAACCCATATCCCTAGACTTATCGTGCAAGGCAGTTTTTGAGGACACGCTATACGCACTACTCCCTCCGCGTGAGTACGCGTGATGACACACACCGCGTGCACACCTGAACCCATATCGAGTAACGCCATGAGAACAACAACGATGACAGCACCTGTACCTGGAGTGGAACTGGCAAGCGACTACGTGCGGTTTCCCGTGCGGACAAAAGACGGTCACAAGACTTCTGTCTCCATCCCCCGCTCCCTGTTCGAAGCTTTTGTAAAGAAGTGCGGCGGTCGCGAGGATTTTCGCGTGTACCTGAATGCAGCTTGTCGGCAAGTGGAGCCCGTCCCGGGCTACTCGCGCTCACAGTGCGTGCGCATGTACCTCGAGCAGCAGTTGGGTGTACGCCCGCAGGCTATCGACGAGATTTTCGACAAATGACAAACAAGGACCCTTCGCGATGACAAAACCGACGTATCTGGACTCCCTAGTCGTGAAAGCTGGCAAGCGCGCCGGCGTGTATCTTGAGGGCGAGGTCAAGGGCGAGCGTGTGCTCATGCCCCTGACCCCTGAAGGCGCGATGCAAATCGCCGCCGACCTGACCCGCGCAGCGAACGCCGTACTGGCGCGGCGTGCCGCAGATGAGGCATCAGCTACAGTGCACTGATATTGCCTTGCACTGTTCGCAGAGGGCCCCCTTCTCGGGGGCCCTTTGTCGTCTCGGATGTTGGAGCACGAAGCAACCGCTCCCTCCCCTTCGGTCCGCTCGCTACGCCTCCCCGCGCAGGACCCGCTCCCGACGGTCGCTCAACTACCGCTCGCTGCGAATATCGCGTGCCCCACCATCCCCGCCCGTACTCCCTCCCTCCGGCCGCTCACCGCGGCACCCGGTCGGCGGGCTGCGTCCCCTCCTCGCTCGCTAAGCCCTGCAAGTCCTCCGGGGTTGCGCCAGCCCAATCCTGGTCAATCGGGCAGTCCCGCTGCATGGGCAGCGACACTCCCTGAGCCCTCCCCAATATCCGCACCCCTGCGGGATAGAGTCCAGCCCCTCGCCAGGAACTCGAAGCGGTACTGCACCTGCGCAGGCAAGAGTCCCGAAGCCCCTACGTCGAGAGAACGCATTCTTTGCAATCAAAGGGGAAGCCCAGCCTGCGCCCAGGAGCCGAAGCTTGGATATGCAGACGCTTCACGCAGCGAGCGTCGAGCGAGCGGTGCCTGCGCCGGAAGACTTCACTCCATCCTGTGCGGGAAGGGTTGGGGGTTTGCACGCAACGAGCGGAGCACTGTACCTGCGCCGGAGGACTACAGGCGATGCTCGTGGTGGAGGCTTGGCGCTACGTTCCCGGGAGAGGCTGGGGTTTGTTTGAGGGCAAGGGGTTTGTCCTCATCTTCCCGGAGCCTGGCTTGTTTGCGCGGTGAAGCGCGTACCGAGACGCCGCGCCATGCCGACGAGCCGCCCATGGCGTACAGTGTCACAGGGAGCAACCTTGCGTGAGTGGAATTATGAAGCTGACTAAGCGATGGACGCTCGTGGACCTGTCCACACTTGCGGGAGCTGACAATGACGCGTTCGAGCGGCTCATCGTGGGGGCAGGCGTACCACCTGTGCCTGCCGTGAGAGCGCCATTGGTCCGGCGGAAATGGAGCAGCTCCACGCTTTCGACAGAGCAACGTTCGACTACGAGGCTTACCTCCAGTCCCTAAAGTGAGGAACTCCGTGCGCCGTGAAGCGCGTACCAAGAAGCCGCGCTATGGACTACATCTCTGGGGCTATGGACTACAGATATGGGGAACGAGGGACCCCGCACATTGAAAAGTCGCCCATACATCCCATGGACCATCGACTTGAGCGCCTTTTGTGCCACGTATCGCCCCCCCCTGGCGCACCGACCTCCCACAAACGTAGTCCATACCTCTGGTGACACCGCGGAAGCGCGGAGTGCTCCCACAGATGTAGTCCATACCCCTTGCGGTGCCCTTGCACCGAACCTTGGCGAACTCGATTGGAGGACCTGTTTTTTTGAGGGTGCTATACGCAGTACCAACAACAAAATGCGCGCTCTCTCGCGCAAGGAGTAAGACAAATGGCATCCCTGAAGAAAGTCAAAATCGTCGACCCAAACGAACGCGTGAATTTGTCGCTGAGAGAATCCACGCGCATCGCCCTCGAGCAGTACCGCCGGTTCGCCGAGAAGGCTCATGAAGTGCCGTACGCAGCGAGCGAAATTGTGGACCAAATCCTCGTGGCGTGGTTCGACCAGGACGGTGACTATCAAAGGTACGTCAAGGGACTTAAGGCGGCTGAGCTGGATGACATCAAGAGGGCCGTCGTCAAGGACGCCAAAGAGGACAAGCCTGAGGAAGCAAAGGCGACGCCGGCCCCCACAAGCTACGGCCAGGCTCCCGCTCCTGTCCGGGGCTTTGGCCAAGCCTAACCTGGTCATCTGTTGTACACAGCCCCGGCCCTGCCGGGGCTTTCTTATGCAGTCTTGCCATATGCGTCTGCCAGACCGCGGCGATGGTCATCCGACACCCCTTCAGACAGTTCGTCGCACCACGCCTCAAGGGCATCGAACGTTCCCACACTGAAAACTTTCGTGCCATAGCGCGCCTCAAGCCCCACTGTTGGCTGCCGCACGAGGCCAGCCATCGGCCCGTCGACGGTTATTGCGTCGCAGTAGGGACCAAACAGTGAGATGTGCTTTACGTCGTAGAACACCCCGCTCAGGCGCCGCTTCGCGTCTTCACGGTTAGCGTAAGCCCCGTGTTTTACTTGATGCTTGAGCGCGGCGAACATGCGCGCAGACATGTATTGATAGGGTATCTGAGCGAAGTGCTCCGACTGGAAGAACTGCGCACATCGCTGTAGCTGCTCCCGGAGTGGCATGACTTTCGGAAGGCAGTGCCGCATCGACTCTACTACCGTGGTCACGATGGGCGCATTCATGTACACCATAAAGTTGCCTTTCGCCATCTCAGTCAGCATTTCAACGTACGGCTCTATGTAGACTTTGGGGGCTGCCCGCAGTTCCGCGGCGACGTCCTCTTCGAACGTGGTATCGGCGCGCTGCCAGCCATCAAACAGAGACACTAACTGCGCAACAGCATCGGCCTTTAGTTCGCGAATCTGCTCAACATCTTTGAAGTAGCCCGGCACATCGATGAAGATGTAGTCTTGCCACGTGTGGACGTTCTCGTTCAGGACATCGTCTTCTTCCAGCACATATTCCGAGGGTCCGCCGCTTAGGAATGCCTGAAATGCTTTTAGTATCTGCACGCGTTCGATGTCGTAGTCGGGCTCGAACTCGTGCCCGCTACTCGTGCGTTTGATGAAGTCCATCAAGTCCGCGGGCAGCTTTCCGTCATGCCCACGCCATTGGTGAGTTTCATCTTCATGCAGGGACGAATACGGCGCGACAAGTAGCTGCTGCTGGGTCGCGTCGCGAACCTTGGCAGCAGCTCTCACGAAGCGCGGGTCTCGCTCCCGGAAAGCACCGCTGAAGAACGACTGGTCGAGGTAGACAGTCTTCTTGTGCACTTCTGGCAGCCAGATTTCATTCTTGTACCGGCATGCGGTGCAGCCGCGCTGCAGAATGTCATCGCGAACCCAGGCGTTTCCATACGTCCGCACGCCACCACAGCCCGGACAGTCCCCCAGAATTCTCGCTATTAGCACGCCTGCCCTCCTCAGATTCGTTCGCCGAGTATCTCACGGGGCATGTCGACCAGCGCGTCTATTACAGAACTCAAGACCGTGCAGCTCGCAGCCGATATAGAGGTCTTTTGGGAGATTGTTTGTGGCCAAGGAAATGAAACCGAAGTACACGCCTTCAGCGACCGCACTGGATGCAGTCGTCTGTATGTTTTTTACCCAGCGCTCCGTTGCGAAGAGCATCAGCTCCCCGCTCTCGCCTGCGGCCGCGGCTATCCTGTGCCTTGTAGAACAAGCTGGAAAGGATGGGCTCACCGAGTTCCACGCGCGGCTCGGTCTGCGCTTCGCTTTCGACCGCGAGGAAGCGGACCGCATCGTCGAAGCTGGCTTCGAGAAAGCAGTGAAGGCAGGATTTGCCGAACTACGTCCGGCCAAAAAGGAAGGGGACTTGCCGACGCTGCATCTCACTGGGCAGGGCATGCTGCTCATTGACAACCTCAATAGGGTCTTCAAAGAAGGCTAAGCGCGGCCACGCGAGAGCACGCAAAGAAGAAAAAGCCATGACCCAGTGATGAGCGTGGCATTGTTACATCTTGGTCGGCAGGATGGGACTATTAGAGCGCTACCTCTCGTCAGGCCTGAGGTGTGCGATACATTTCGTCCATACGTGCCACGATATCCTCATTGCCGATGCAGTGGCGGTAGTACTTGAACAGTAACGCAGAGATGTCCTTCGTCTTCAGCTCTTGCTCGACAATCAGGGACACGCCGACATCAATACCTGGCCCGTAGCCAGCGACAAACTCGGGCTCCTCTGTCATCGTGTCCCAGGACTCTCGCACCACTGCTATTAGCTCTGCGGCATCGCGACCGAAAACGTCACGAAGCGTCAGAATCATTGCCATGAAGAAGACTTCTGGCTCTTTGAACTCTGCAGCGTAAGCAGCCCCTTTGCAGGTACCGTAGATGTAGCCAAGCAAAGGCAATGGCGAGGCAGGCGCAAGCTTCGATACGTCGAAGTGGAGCACTTCCACATTCGTCATGATGTGAAGGGCCACTAACTGCGCTATGGCCGCGCTCTGCTGGTCTTGCGGGTCTTGCCGCCGAGTAATACGCTGCCAAAATCTTTTGAGCATCTTTCTCTCCACAGAACGCTTGCCCGAGTCTCTCACAAGGCATGTACGCCGCGAAGGACGCCTCAAAAGAAAAAGCCACCCTCATCGCTGAGCGTGGCTTTGTTACATCTTGGTGGGCCGGGTGGGATTCGAACCCACGGTGTCCTTTCGGAGGCGGATTATGAGTCCGCTGCCTGCAACCAGCACGGCGTCCGGCCCTTAAAACGTGAAGCGCGTGATGTTACCCGAAGGAGACGTCTTGCGGAGCGTTTTCCACAACTGCACTTCTATAGCCCGCCACGGAAAGTGGAAAAATGATGGAAAAGTGACTGTCCACTGGCTTATACGAAACCGGGCAACCCATTGATGCACAAGGCATTTCAGATGAGCGCCCCGGTTCAGCACAAACTATTATGAGTCCGCTGCTCTAACCAGGCATGAGCTAGAGGCCCTTGGAAGCGTTTAGTTGCCTTCCAGGAAACTCTTCAGCTTGTCGGAGCGGCTCGGGTGGCGCAGCTTGCGCAGTGCCTTGGCCTCGATCTGGCGGATCCGCTCACGCGTGACGTCGAACTGCTTGCCGACCTCTTCCAGCGTGTGGTCGGTGCTCATTTCGATGCCGAAGCGCATGCGCAGCACCTTGGCTTCGCGCGGCGTCAGCGAGTCCAGCACGTCCTTGACGACGTCGCGCATGGAGCCGTGCAGCGCCGCTTCGGCCGGGGCCAGCGTGTTGGTGTCCTCGATAAAGTCGCCCAGATGGGAGTCGTCGTCGTCACCGATCGGCGTTTCCATGGAGATCGGTTCCTTGGCGATCTTCATGATCTTGCGGATCTTGTCTTCCGGCATCTCCATCTTCTCGGCCAGCGTTGCCGGATCCGGCTCGTTGCCGGTTTCCTGCAGGATCTGGCGCGAGATGCGGTTCATCTTGTTGATGGTCTCGATCATGTGCACCGGGATGCGGATGGTGCGCGCCTGGTCGGCGATCGAGCGCGTGATGGCCTGGCGGATCCACCACGTGGCGTACGTCGAGAACTTGTAGCCGCGGCGGTATTCGAACTTGTCGACCGCCTTCATCAGGCCGATGTTGCCTTCCTGGATCAGGTCGAGGAACTGCAGGCCGCGGTTGGTGTACTTCTTGGCGATCGAAATCACCAGGCGCAGGTTGGCCTCGGTCATCTCGCGCTTGGCTTCGCGCGCGCGCCGCTCGCCTTCCGACATCTTGCGGTTGACGTCCTTCAGCTCCTTCAGCGGCAGCACCACGCGCGCCTGCAGGTCGATCAGCTTCTGCTGCAGCTCATGCACCGCCGGCACGTTGCGCTCGACGATGATGCTGTAGCCCTTGCCGTCGGCCACCACGGTGTGGATCCACTCGAGGTTGGTCTCGTTGCCCGGGAAGCGGGCGACGAAATCCGCGCGCGGCATGCCGCACTTGTCGACCACGATGTTCAGGATGGCACGCTCGAGCTTGCGCACTTCGTCGACCTGGCCGCGCAGCGTGTCGCACAGGCGCTCGACGTTGCGGGCGGTGAAGCGGATGCCCATCAGCTCGGCCTGGATCGCTTCCTGCGCCTTGACGTAGGGCTTGGACTTGTAGCCTTCCTTCTCGAAGGCACGGCGCATCTTGTCGAACTGCTCGGCGATCACGCGGAATTTCTCCAGCGCGTTCTGCTTCAGCTCTTCCAGCTGTCGCGCGGAGGCACCGGCGCCGGCGCCGCCTTCGTCGTCATCGTCCTCGTCGCCTTCCTCGTCTTCGTCGGACTCGAGGTCCTCGTCGTCGGCCGCCGCGGCCGGGGCCGACGGGGCTTCTGGGGTTTCCTCGGCGTTCGGGTCGATCAGGCCGTCGACGAACTCGTCGATCTTGATCTCGTCGTTGGCGACGCGCTCGGCATGGGCCAGGATCTCGGAGATGGTGACCGGGCACGCCGAGATCGCCATCACCATGTCCTTCAGGCCCGCCTCGATGCGCTTGGCGATCTCGATTTCGCCTTCGCGCGTCAGCAGCTCGACCGTGCCCATCTCGCGCATGTACATGCGCACCGGGTCGGTGGTGCGGCCGAACTCGGAGTCCACCGTGGACAGGGCCGCCTCGGCCTCTTCCTCGGCTTCTTCCTCGCTGGTAGCGGACGGGGCGTTGTCGTTGAGCAGCAGCGTCTCGGCATCCGGCGCCTGTTCATAGACGGCGATGCCGATGTCGTTCAGCGTGGCGACCAGCGTGTCGATCGTTTCCGAATCGACCATGTCGTCCGGCAGGTGATCGTTGATTTCCGCATAGGTCAGGTAGCCGCGCGACTTGCCCAGCTTGATCAGCGCCTTGAGCTTCTGGCGACGCAGCTCGAGCTCTTCCTCGGTGCCTTGCTGGGTCGAGGCGAACTCCTTGAGCAGCGCCTTTTCCTTGGCCTTGCGGTCCTTGGCTTTCTGCTTTTCGGTCTTCGGCGCCGCCGGTGTTGCCGCCGCGCGCGTATCGTTCTCGTAAAACTCTTCAGTCACGTCGTCTGTTGTGCTGTCGTCGTGCTGCATCTCGGCCTTGGGCTTGCGGCCACGCTTTTTCGGCTCCGGCTTGATTGCCGGCGCAGCGGGACGCTCGGATGCAACGGATGCAGGTGTCGCGGCACGCGCCTTGGCGGCCGTCGCGGCCGCGCCTTGCTTGGCGCCCCCGCTCTTGGCGCCGGCGGCTGCCGCTCGCTTGCTCTCGACTTCGGTATTCTGCTGTTTCGCCACGGTGATACTCTTGCCTTTCACTGGTGCAGATGCTGCTGCAGATGCGGCGACCTTGCCGCTGGTACTGGGGCTCTTGCCGCTCTCGCGTGCCGAAGTCGAGGCCTTTGTCTTTTCGGATGTGCGGGTTCTGGTGGGAGTCGTCACGGCGGGCGCTTGCGCGCGGCGCACGGACTTTGATGGCGCAGACCGGGCTGGCGTCTTGACGGTCGCGGTCGATGTCTTCGCCGCCGTGGTTTTCACAGACGCCTTGCCGCTCCCTGACTGGGGAGCTTTAGAGGTAACCCTTTCGGTTGCTTTGGCCTTTGCCATTGGCACGCTCACTTTCACCAGAACTGGAGAGAAAGATTTCGCAATCCAAACCCGCTATTGTAGCACGCCACAACTAGCCGGCTCCCTGTCAGGTGAGGTTTTCACCTGAAAAATCAAGGCTTAAGCTCGGCGCAACCGGGCCCGGACCCTGATCCACTGCTTGTCCAACGCTTGCTGCCGCCTCCCGGTTGAAGGCCGGGGCGCCCGCCGGCGCCTCAGCCCAGTTGGCGCCGCCGGTGGATTTCACCCACCAGCCAGCGCATGCGCTGCTTGGCGGCCTCGTCGGCCGTGCCGGCGACCACTTCCGCCTGCAGGCTGTCGAGCTCACGCCGCAGCGGCTCGGCCAGCAGCTTGGTGATGGCCGCATCGAATTCCTGTGTAGCAGGTGCCTCTTCAATCTCCTCGCGCAACACCGCCGTGCGCGCCGCGGCATAGACCTCGGCGTACGGGGTCTGGGCCAGGTGCTCGCTGAAGGCCGCGAAGTTCACCTCGCCCTGGACGCCATCGCATGCGCCGACCAGGTGCGCCAACACTTCGCTGTTCCCGCCCTCGCCCTCCAGCAGCAATGCGCGCGCGTCCTCGTCGAGCCGCGCCGACAATGCCGGGTAGCACATCAGCAACTGGATCACCCGCTGCTCCAGTCCGGTCGGGGCCTGGCGGCGCGCGCGCGGGCGCGGCTGGGCGAAACGGCCGACCCGCGCCGGATCGCTGCGCAGGCCGCAGATCGCCTCGATCTCCGCGGGCGTCGTACCGGTGGCATCGGCAAGTTCGCGCACAATCTGAAGCCGCAGCCCGCCTGCCGGCATCGCCTGCAGCAGCGGCTTGGCCTCGTACTGGGCGCGGGCACGGCCCTCGGGCTGGCGCAGGTCCAGTTCCTCGGTCACCGACTGAAGCAGGAAGCGCGACAGCGGCATGGCATTGCGCACCTGCGCGGCGAAGGCTTCGGTGCCTTCTTCGCGCACATAGCTGTCGGGGTCGTGCTCGGCCGGCAGGAACAGGAAGCGGATGGTCTTGTTGTCGGCCACATGCGGCAGGCAGGCTTCCAGCGCCCGCCTGGCGGCGCGCCGGCCCGCCGAGTCGCCGTCGAACGAGAACACCACCGCGTCGGTCTGGCGCAGCAGCTTCTGCACGTGCACGGGCGTGCACGCCGTGCCCAGGGTGGCGACGGCGTTGGCAAAACCGAGCTGGGCCAGTGCCACGACGTCCATATACCCTTCGACCACCAGCACATAGCCGGTTTCCCGGATCGCATGACGGGCCTCGAACAAGCCATACAGTTCGGTGCCCTTGCTGAACAGCGGGGTCTCCGGCGAGTTCAGGTACTTGGGCTCGCCCTGCCCCATGACGCGCCCACCGAAGCCGATCACGGCGCCCTTGGTGTTGCGGATCGGGAACATGATGCGGTCGCGGAAGCGGTCGTAGCGGCGCGGCTTGCCGTCCGCATCGCGCTTGTCGCTTTCGATCAGCAGGCCGGCCTCGACCAGCGGCGCCGCCACATTGTCGTCGCGATAGCTGCCAAACACCGCTTCCAGGCCCTGCCAGTCGTCCGGCGCATAGCCCAGGCCGAACTGGCCGGCGATCTCGCCGGTGAGCCCCCGCCCCTTCAGGTACTGGATCGCCTGCGGGGCGCCGCGCAGCTGGCGGCGGTAGAAATCGGTGGCGCGGGTCATGGCGTCGGACAGCGCCACCGAGCGCGCCTGCTGCTCGGCACGCTGGCCGGGAGGCAGGCGGTCGCGTTCCTCGGGCACGGTCATGCCAACCGACTGGGCCAGCTCCCGCACCGCCTCCGGGTAGGACTGGCCGGAAAACTCCATCAGAAAGCCGATCGCCGAGCCATGGGCGCCGCAGCCGAAGCAGTGGTAGAACTGCTTGGTCGGCGACACCGTGAACGACGGGGACTTCTCGTTATGGAACGGGCACAGTCCCATGAAATTGGCGCCGCCCTTCTTCAGCTGCACATACTTGCCCACCACATCGACAATGTCGACACGGTTGAGCAGGTCCTGAATAAAGGATTGCGGAATCACCCGACTGACCGTCCTGAGGCTTGGCCGTCCCACGGCGGACGGCCCCTTTTTTGGAATGCGTGGCCGGCGCGACGCCCGGCTGCTATCGGAATATTGTAGTGCAGCGCGGAACGGCTACCCGGATTGCTTCACATTTGCGCGCAACTCCAGCGAATCAGAGGGATATTGCGCGCATCGCGCTTGCAAGCGATTAAATCAGTATTTACTTTGGTGCCAGCGCGGCCTTGACCAGGGCCGATACCGCGGTCATGTCGGCACGGCCGGCCAGCTTGCCCTTTAGCACGCCCATGACCTTGCCCATGTCCTGTGGGCCGGCGGCGCCGGTGGCGGCGACGGCCTGCTGCACCTCGGCGGCCACTTCCGCGTCGGACAGCGCGGCGGGCATGTAGACCTTCAGCACTTCGACCTCGGCCAGTTCCTTGTCGGCAAGGTCATTGCGGCCCGCCTGCTGGAATTGCGCGATCGAGTCCTTGCGCTGCTTGATCAGCTTTTCAACCACGGCCAGCACCGCGGTGTCGTCCAGTTCCACGCGCTCGTCGACTTCGCGCTGCTTGATCGCCGCCAGCAGCAAGCGGATGGTGCCAAGGCGCTCCGTTTCGCGGGCGCGCATGGCGGTCTTCATGTCTTCGCTGATACGGGCTTTGAGGGACATCGTGATCTTCCAGAAAGTGGGCGGGCACTTACACATGGCGGCGCATTGCCGTCGCTGCAAGGCCCATAACGCAAAAACCCGCCGAGCATACGCCACAGCGGGTCGTGGGCAAGCGCGAAGCCGGTGTCAGTACAGCTTCTTCGGCAGCATCTGGCTGCGGATGCGCTTGTAATGGCGCTTCTCGGCGGCAGCCTTCTTGCGCTTGCGCGCGGCGGTGGGCTTTTCGTAAAACTCGCGGGCCCGCAGTTCCGGGAGCAGGCCGTTCTTCTCGATGATGCGCTTGAAACGACGCAGGGCAACTTCAAAAGGCTCGTTTTCCTTGAGGCGGATCGTAGTCATTTGGCCGGAAAATGTAAGTATTTTCGGGATGGCGGCGTTACGAAGTTCTGGATTGTAGCACCAACAATGCGGCGCGGAAGTGGCGTGCAACTGCACAGTCCATGCGATCGATACGCCGCATTCAGCAGGCGGGGGCCGTCGCCCGGGCCGGCGCTCAGGCCGCCGATTGCCCGGCCCGGACCTGCCGCGCGACCTCGGCCGCCGCCTGCCCCGCCGCCACTGCCGAGGCCCAGGCCCACTGGAAGTTGTAGCCGCCGAGCCAGCCAGTCACGTCGACCACTTCGCCAATGAAATACAGGCCCGGCACCTCGCGCGCCATCATCGTGGTCGACGACAGCCCACGGGTATCGACCCCGCCCAGCGTGACCTCGGCCTTGCGGTAACCCTCGGTGCCGGACGGCACGATGCGCCAGTCGTTGAGCGCGGCGCCGAGCTTGCGCAGGGCCTTGTCGGTCACGTCATGCAGCGGCATCGTCGCCGCGACGCCAGCGGCCGCGCACCACGCCTCGGCCAGCCGCGACGGCAGCCGCTGCGCCAGCAGGTTACCCAGGTGCTTGCGGCTGCCTGCCTTCTGCTCCAGCAGCCACTCGGCGGCGTCCTCGCCATCGAACAGGTCGATCGCCACCGGGGTGCCGGGACGCCAGTAGCTGGAGATCTGCAGCACCGCCGGGCCCGACAGGCCGCGATGCGTCCACAGCAGGTCTTCGCGGAACGCGCCCGCGGCCTTGCCGCTGCCGGTGGCGATATCGACTTCCAGCGAGACCCCCGCCAGCGGCACGAACGGCGCCCAGTCCCTGCCGTCGAAGGTCAGCGGCACCAGCGCCGGCCGGGTCTCGACGATGCCCAGCCCGAACTGCCGGGCAATGCGGTAGCCGAAGTCGGTGGCACCGATCTTGGGGATCGACAGGCCGCCGGTGGCCACCACCAGCGCCCCGGCCCGCACCGTGCCCGCGGCGGTGAGCAGCAGGAAGTCGTCCCCCTCGCGCCGGACTTCCGTCACCGCGCAGCCGGTCTGCCAGCGCACCTGCCCGGCGTCGCATTCCGCGCGCAGCATGGCGATCAAGTCTTCGGCGCTGTCATTGCAGAACAGCTGGCCGCGGTGCTTCTCGTGCCAGGCGATGCCATGGCGGCGCATCAGCGCGAGGAAATCCTGCGGCGTGTAGCGCGCCAGCGCCGAGCGGCAGAAGTGCGGATTGGACGACAGGTAATTGGCCGGCCCGGCCTGCAGGTTGGTGAAATTGCAGCGGCCGCCGCCCGAGATGCGGATCTTCTCGGCGAGCCGGGTGGCATGGTCGATCAGCACCACGCGCGCGCCCTGCTGCCCCGCCACCGCGGCGCACATCATGCCCGCGGCGCCGGCGCCCAGTACGGCCACGTCATACCGGCCGCTCCGGGCCTGGGCTGCCCCGCTCATTGCACGCCTCGCGAATCCATGTGTCTTGCCACCGCCTGAGAAAGGGCAGATTGTAGCGAAAAGCGCGCAGCGCGCCGCTGTGCTACCCTGCGCGCTTCCCGCAAACCCTTGTTCCGATGGCTGTTTCCCCCGACGGGAGACGGCGTCATGCTCCCATGCTCGTCCTCGGCATCGAATCTTCCTGCGACGAAACCGGCCTCGCCCTCTATGACACCGATGCCGGCCTGCTCGCGCATGCGCTGCACTCGCAGATCGCCATGCACCGCGACTACGGCGGCGTGGTCCCCGAGCTGGCCTCGCGCGACCATATCCGCCGCGTGCTGCCGCTGCTGGAGCAGGTGCTGGCCGACGCCGGCCGCAGCCGCCAGGACCTCGACGCCATTGCCTTCACCCAGGGCCCCGGGCTGGCCGGTGCGCTGCTGGTCGGCGCCTCGGTGGCCAACGCGCTGGGCTTTGCGCTGAACGTGCCGATGGTGGGCGTGCACCACCTAGAGGGCCACCTGCTGTCGCCGCTGCTGACGCGCGAGCCGCCGCCGTTCCCGTTCGTGGCGCTGCTGGTATCGGGCGGCCATACGCAACTGATGGAAGTGCGCGGCATCGGCGATTACACCCTGCTTGGCGAAACCCTGGACGATGCCGCCGGCGAAGCGTTCGACAAGACCGCCAAGCTGCTGGGCCTGGGCTATCCGGGCGGGCCGGAAGTATCGCGCCTGGCCGAGTTCGGCGTGCCCGGCGCGTTCGAGCTGCCGCGCCCGATGCTGCATTCGGGCAACCTGGATTTTTCCTTCGCCGGCCTGAAGACCGCGGTGCTGACGCAAACCCGCAAGCTGGCCAATACCTGCGAGCCGGACCGCGCCAACCTCGCGCGCGCCTTTGTCGATGCGATCGTCGATGTGCTGGCGGCCAAGTCGATGGCCGCGCTGAAGCAGACCGGGCACAAGCGGCTGGTGGTGGCCGGCGGGGTGGGCGCGAACCGGCAGTTGCGCGAGCGGCTGGACCAGTTGGGCAAGCAGCGCAAGCTCGAGGTGTATTACCCCGACCTCGCCTTCTGCACGGATAACGGCGCGATGATCGCGTTTGCGGGCGCGATGCGCTTGCAGGCCGCGCCGGAGCTGGCACGGCGTGAATACGGTTATGGCGTGACGCCGCGCTGGGATCTGGCGGATATCCGGTTGCCGTCGGCTGCCTGACCGTCGACATACCAAGCGCCAAAGAAAAAGCCACCGCATGCGGTGGCTTTTTCTTTGGCAGCGGCAACCCGATCAACCGACGCGCTTGTCGCGCTCGATCACCGCATACGCGCTGTGATTGTGGATCGACTCGAAGTTCTCCGCCTCCAGCACATAGGCCACGATGCGGTCGTCCGCATTGAGCCGCATGGCGATGTCGCGCACCAGGTCCTCGACGAACTTGGGGTTCTCATAGGCACGCTCGGTGACAAACTTTTCGTCGGGCCGCTTGAGCAAGCCCCATAGTTCGCACGACGCCTCTTCCTCGGCCATGCGCACCAGCGCCTCGACCGGCAGCTCGCCCGCCAGCTCGACGTTCATGGTGATATGCGAGCGCTGGTTGTGGGCGCCGTATTGCGAAATCTTCTTCGAGCACGGGCACAGGCTGGTCACCGGCACCAGCGCCTTCAGGAACACCCGCGTGGCGCCGTCGCGCACTTCGCCGGCCAGCGTGACCTCGTAGTCCAACAGCGACTCCACGCCCGATACCGGCGCGATCTTGCTGATGAAGTACGGGAACGTGACCTCGATGCGGCCGGCGTCGGCTTCGAGCTTTTCCAGCATCTTGTCGAGCATCAGCCGGAAGCTGGCCAGCTCCAGCGGCGCGCGCTCTTCTTCCAGCAGCGCGACGAAGCGCGACATATGCGTGCCCTTCTGCTCGGCGGGCAGGTGCACGTCGAGGTTGAAGGTGCCGACGGTCGGCACGATGCCGGCCGGGGTCTTCAGGGTCACGGGATAGCGCACGCCCTTCACGCCGACACGCTGGATCGGGATCTGGCGGGTGTCGGGGCTCGACTGGACGTCGGGCATGACGAAGGCGGGGTTGATGTCATTCATCTACGGTTTCCTCCAGGGTTGCGCAGGCAAAGCGCAAGCCCTTACGGTCGCGGCATTTTCGCAGTCCCTCCATGCCGCGCAACGAGTGTGAAACCACGGGACCCGGCACTGGCGTGCCGACCCGCAGCTGCGAACACAAAAAAACGGAGTTTAAGGGAATTCCGACGCACTCGTAGTGCGAGCGCCCGAATCCCCTTGGCTTGGCAGGTGATCAGGCCACGCGCGAGGCGACCGTGACCTTGGGCTGATCCAGCCCGAAACGCGCGCGCACGGAGCGCTCGATGCCGGCCGCGTCGAGGCCGCATTGCTGCAGCAGGTAGGCCGGGTCGCCATGGTCGACGAAGCGGTCGGGCAGGCCCAGCGTCAGCACCGGCTTGTCGATGCCGGCCTCGGCCAGGGCCTCGAGCACGGCGCTGCCGGCGCCGCCCATCACGCTGCCCTCTTCCACCGTCACCAGGTAGTCGTGGTCGGCGGCCAGGCGCTTGACCAGCGCCAGGTCGAGCGGCTTGACGAAGCGCATGTCCGCCACCGTGGCGTCGAGCGCCTCGGCCGCGCCCAGCGCCGGCTGCACCATCGAGCCGAACGCCAGGAAGCCGACGCGGTGCCCGGCGCGCGTGCCGCCCTCGCGGCGCACCACGCCCTTGCCCACCGGCACCGGGGCCAGGTCGGCCGCGATCGCCGCGCCCGGGCCGGAGCCGCGCGGATAGCGCACCGCGGTCGGGCAGTCCTGCTGGAATGCCGTGGTCAGCAACTGGCGGCACTCGTTCTCGTCGGACGGCGTCATCACCATCATGTTGGGGATGCAGCGCAGATAGGCGATATCGTAGGCGCCCGCGTGGGTCGCGCCGTCGGCGCCGACCAGGCCGGCGCGGTCGAGCGCGAACACCACCGGCAGGTTCTGCAGCGCGACGTCGTGGATCAACTGGTCGTAGCCGCGCTGCAGGAACGTGGAGTAGATCGCCACCACCGGCTTCAGGCCCTCGCACGCCAGGCCGCCGGCGAAGGTCACCGCATGCTGCTCGGCGATGCCGACGTCGTAGTAGCGGTCGGGGAAGCGCTGCTCGAACTCGACCATGCCCGAGCCCTCGCGCATCGCCGGGGTGATGCCGACCAGGCGCTTGTCGGCCGCGGCCATATCGCACAGCCAGTCGCCGAACACCTGGGTGTAGGTCTTGCGCGCAGGCTTGGCTGCAGGGCGGATGCCTTCGGCCGGATTGAACTTGCCCGGGCCGTGGTACAGGATCGGGTCGGCCTCGGCCAGCTTGTAGCCCTGGCCTTTCTTGGTGACCACGTGCAGGAACTGCGGGCCGCCGCCTTCGAGCGCGCGCTCGCGGATGTTCTGCAGCGTCGGCACCAGCGAATTCAAGTCGTGGCCGTCGATCGGGCCGATGTAGTTGAAGCCGAATTCCTCGAACAGCGTGGCCGGCACCATCATGCCCTTGGCATGTTCCTCGAAGCGCTTGGCGAACTCCAGCACCGGCGGCGCCACCGACAGCACCTTTTCGATGCCCTTCTTGGTGGCGGCGTAGAACTGCCCGCTCAGCAGCCGCGCCAGGTGGCGGTTGAGCGCGCCCACCGGCGGCGAGATCGACATGTCGTTGTCGTTGAGCACCACCAGCAGCGGCAGGTCCTTGTAGACACCGGCGTTGTTGAGCGCCTCGAAGGCCATGCCCGCGGTCATCGCGCCGTCGCCGATCACCGCCACCGAGACCCGCTTCTGGCCCAGCGTGCGCGCGCCCAGCGCCATGCCCAGCGCGGCCGAGATCGAGGTCGACGAGTGGGCGGTGCCGAAGGTGTCGTATTCGCTTTCGCTGCGGCGCGGGAAGCCCGAGATGCCGCCCCACTGGCGCAGCGTGCCCATGCGTTCGCGGCGCCCGGTCAGGATCTTGTGCGGATAGCTCTGGTGGCCCACGTCCCACACCAGCCGGTCATCGGGGGTGTTGAAGACGTAGTGCAGCGCGATGGTCAGTTCGACCGTGCCCAGGTTGGACGACAGGTGGCCGCCGGTCTGCGAGACCGACTCCAGCACGTAGGCGCGCAGTTCGTCGGCCAGGGTCTGGAGCTCGCGCCGGTCGAGCTTGCGCAGGTCCGCGGGGGCGTCAATCTTGTTGAGGAGTGCGTAGGTCATGATGTCCGTTCGGCCGGCTCTAGTTTAATGCGTGCGCAGCACGATCAGGTCCGCCAGGTCGCGCAGGCGCGCGGCGCGCTCGCCGAAGCCGGCCAGCGCCTGGTACGCCTCGGCGCGCAGCGACCCGGCCAGTTCGCGGGCCGGCTCCAGCCCCAGCAGCGACACGTAGGTCGGCTTGTCGTGGGCGGCGTCCTTGCCGGCGGTCTTGCCCAGCGTCGCGGTATCGGCAGTGACGTCCAGAATATCGTCTACGACCTGGAACGCCAATCCCACCGCCGCCGCGTAGCGGTCCAGCGCCGCCAGGCCGGGAGCATCGATCTCGCCACACAACGCGCCCATGCGCACGCTGGCGCGCAGCAGCGCGCCGGTCTTCATGCGGTGCATGGCCTCGAGCGCGTCGCGCGTCATGGCGCGGCCCACGTTCTGCAGGTCGATCGCCTGGCCGCCGGCCATGCCGGCGGATCCCGAGGCCCGCGCCAGCTCCGCCACCAGTTGCAGCCGCACCGCGGGCGCGACCGGCCCGGCTTCCGCCAGCACGATGAAGGCCTGGGTCTGCAGCGCATCGCCGACCAGCAGCGCGGTGGCCTCGTCATAGGCCTTGTGCACGGTCGGCCGGCCGCGGCGCAGGTCGTCGTCGTCCATGCACGGCATGTCGTCGTGGACCAGCGAGTAGGCGTGGATCATCTCCACCGCGCAGGCGGCCGCGTCGCAGGCCGCCGGGGCCGCGCCGCTGACTTCGCCGGCGGCATGGACCAGCAGCGGGCGCACGCGCTTGCCACCGCCCAGCGCAGCATAGCGCATCGCCTCATGCAGCGTATGCGGCACCGTGCCGGCGTCGGGCAGCGCGGCCTGCAGGGCGGCCTCGGTGCGCACGCCCTGCGCCTGCATCCATTGTGCGAAGTCGCTCATGCCTCGTCCGTCCCCTGTGCTCCATTGGCACCGTTGCCCTCGCCCGCGAGCGGCCTCAGCGCGTCGCCCTCCAGCACCCGCACCTGCTGCTCGACCCGCTCCAGCTTCTGCTGGCAATAGCGCACCAGCTCGGCGCCGCGGCGGTACGCCGCCAGCGAGGCCTCGAGCGGCAGTTCGCCGCTTTCCATGCTGGCCACCAGCGTTTCCAGTTCGGCCATCGCCGCCTCGTAGGAGGCGGGCGGCGCCGAGGCGGCGTCGGCGGTGTTGTCGGTCTGGACCGGAGCGGTCGTCGTTTTTGGCATATCAGGCCCTGGAAGCTGGAACCGGGGGAAACCCGGATGGGGAAGCCCGGATTTTACGCCAAAGCGCGCGCCTGCCCCCATCTTGCAGGGGGATACCGTGCCCCGATCGGGTGCGTCCGACGCAGAAGTGACTTGTGCGCTCGGGTCGTCTTTCCGAATGCGCCCGCTACGGCACCCAGATGACGACCCGGGTCGACTTTTTCGCTAAAAAGGCAAAAAAATCAGTCCCTTAACTTTTTGGGTCGGGTACAATCTTTCGTTCGCCGCCAGGGGTCGCGAGAGCGTCCACGCCGGGCGGCAGTGTTTCCCAAATCGATTCCATTTTCGATGGTTGGGTTGTTCACTGCTTTCACCTGTTCATCTGGGAGTGGGGATAATGTCCAATCTCAGCACCGCGCTCAAGCTGGCGCCGGCTGATTCGCAACTGCCCGTCGGCGCCTACTTCGACGAAGCGCTGCATCAACAAGAACTAGAACTGCTGTTCAGGAATGGCCCGGGCTATGTCGGCCATGAATTGATGGTCCCGGAGACCGGCGACTACCACACGCTCAAGGCCGAGGACGAAGGCCGCATGCTGGTGCGCAACGCCGCCGGCGTCGAACTGATGTCCAATGTCTGCCGCCACCGCCAGGCCATCATGCTGAACGGCCGCGGCAACAAGCAGAACATCGTCTGCCCCCTGCACCGCTGGACCTACGACCTCAAGGGCGAACTGCTCGGCGCGCCGCATTTCGAGCAGCAGCCCTGCCTGCACCTGAAGCGCTCGCCGCTGCAGAACTGGAACGGCCTGCTGTTCGAGGGCCCGCGTGACGTCCGCGCCGACCTGGCGCGGCTGGGCGTGGCGCAGGACCTGGACTTCGACGGCTACATGCTCGACCACGTCGAGGTGCACGAGTGCGACTACAACTGGAAGACCTTCATCGAGGTATACCTCGAGGACTACCATGTGGTGCCGTTCCACCCGGGGCTGGGCAGCTTCGTCTCGTGCGACGACCTCAAGTGGGAATTCGGCGAATGGCACAGCGTGCAGACCGTGGGCCTGCACGCCGGCCTGAAGCACCCCGGCAGCCCGACGTACCAGAAATGGCACGACGCGGTGCTGCGCTTCAATAACGGCGTGCTGCCCAAGCACGGCGCGATCTGGCTGACCTACTACCCCAACATCATGGTGGAGTGGTACCCGAACGTGCTGGTGATCTCGACGCTGCATCCGGTGGGCCCGCGCAAGACCCGCAATGTGGTCGAGTTCTACTATCCCGAGGAAATCGCGCTGTTCGAGCGCGAGTTCGTCGAGGCCGAGCGCGCCGCCTACATGGAAACCTGCATCGAGGACGACGAGATCGCCGAGCGCATGGATGCCGGCCGCCTGGCGCTGCTCAAGCGCGGCACCAGCGAGGTCGGCCCGTACCAGTCGCCGATGGAAGACGGCATGCAGCACTTCCACGAGTGGTACCGCCGCGCCATGGCCTACGCCGGCTAGGGCTGGCCCGTGCGATCAGCGCACAAATCACTGCATCGAGCAACCTGCAACGGACCGCCACGGCGGTCCGTTTTGCTTTGGCAGGCGATGTGCGCTGCTAGAATCATTGTCCGGCGCGACGGACGCGGGGCCGCAGAGCCCCGCTCGCGCGCCGGCCTGCTTTCCCTGTCTCCTTCGCTCCTGCCCGCTTCACCGCGCCCTCGCCATGCAATCGCTCTGGATGCTGTTCGCCGCCTTCGCCTTTTCGCTGATGGGGGTTGGCGTCAAGCTGGCGTCCGACCTCTACACCACCGGCGAGATCGTGTTCTACCGCGGCCTGATCAGCGTGGTGATCATGTGGGTGCTGCTGTCCTCGCGCGGGGTCTCGGTGCGCACCCCGTACATGCTCTCGCATATCAAGCGCAGCGTGTTCGGCGTGACCTCGCTGATGCTGTGGTTCACCTCGATCTCGCTGCTGCCGCTGGCGACCGCGATGACGCTGAACTACATGTCGCCGGTATGGATCGCGCTGATCCTGGGCGCCAGCGCGGCGCTGGCGGGCACCGGCGGCAACGCTGACCGCCGGCTGGTGCTGGCTATCCTGCTGTCGTTTGCCGGCGTGATCTGCCTGCTGCAGCCGTCGGTGGGCAAGGACCAGCTCACCGGCGGCCTGGTCGGGCTGATCTCGGGCATGTTCACCGCGCTGGCCTATGTCGAGGTGCGCCAGCTGGGCCAGCTGGGCGAGCCCGAAGGCCGCATCGTGTTCTATTTCTCGCTGGTCGGCATGATCGCCGGCCTGGTGTGGATGCTGCTGGGCGGCACCAGCCCGCACAGCTGGTACGGCGCCGGCCTGCTGCTGGCGATCGGCATCCTGGCCACGCTGGGCCAGACCGCGATGACGCGCGCGTACAAGCGCGGCAACACCTTGCTGACCGCCAACCTGCAATACGCCGGCATCGTCTTCTCCAGCGTGTGGGGCATGCTGATCTGGTCCGACCGCCTGAACTGGCTGTCTTGGCTGGGCATGGCGCTGATCATCGCCAGCGGCATCGCGACCACGCTGATGCGCGCGCGCCAGGGCACCGACGCCAAGCCCACGCCCGCCACGCCGGTCAAGTCGCCGGAGGCGGAAGTGCACCCCGAGGTGTAGCATCCGGTAAGCCCGACCGCGTCAGATTTCTCCCTTCGACCGCTACAGGATTCCCATGCAGAAACCGCTGATTTCCGTCACCGCGCTGCAGTCCCTGCTGGCCGGCCCCGGCCGCTGCGTCGTCATCGACTGCAGCTTCGACCTGACCGACCCCGCCGCCGGCCGCGAGGCCTACCGCACCGGCCACCTGCCCGGCGCGTTCTACCTGCACCTGGACAACGAGCTGTCCGGCCCCAGGAACGGCCGCAACGGCCGTCACCCGCTGCCGGATGCCGACGACCTGGTCGCGCGCCTGCAGGCGCTAGGCATCGACGACGACACCCCGGTGGTCGCCTACGACGCCCAGGGCGGCATGTTCGCCGCGCGGCTGTGGTGGCTGCTGCGCTGGATCGGCCACGATGCCGTGGCCGTGCTCGATGGCGGCAAGGACGCCTGGGTCAAGGCCGGCCTGCCGCTGGAGCACGATGCCGCGGCAGAGCCAGAGTTTCCGGGCAAGATCCGCCGCGGCAAGTCGCTGGTGCCGACCGTCGATGCGGACGCACTGGTCGACAATCTCGCCCGGGGCCGGCTGCTGGTGGTCGATGCGCGCGCGCCCGATCGCTTCCGCGGCGAAAACGAAACGCTGGACCCGGTGGGCGGCCATATCCCGGGCGCGGTCAACCGCTTCTTCAAGCACAACCTGGACGCGGAAGGCCGCTTCAAGCCGGCCGAGACCCTGCGCGCGGAATTCGGCGCGGTGCTGGGCACGCACGCCGCCGCGCAGGCGGTGATGCAGTGCGGCTCGGGCGTCACCGCGTGCCACAACCTGCTGGCGCTGGAAGCGGCGGGCCTGGGCGGCGCGGCGCTGTACCCGGGGTCGTGGAGCGAGTGGTGCGCCGACCCGGCGCGCCCGGTTGCCACCGGAGCGGCCTGAGCCGGCTAGTGTGACGCGGCAACGGGCGCGGCATGGCCGTGCCCGCCGTGGCTGTGCCGCTCGTGCACGCCATTGGTGATGAAGACGATGGCCGAGATCCCCGCGGCCACCAGCACCACCTGGATCGCCGACTCGCGCCAGCGCGGCTTGCGCTGCATCTGCGGCATCAGGTCGCTGACGGCGATATAGATAAAGCTGCTGGCCGCGATCACCAGCACGTAGGGAATCCATCCGCTCAGCTGGTCGAGCAGGAAATACCCGACCACCCCGCCGGCAATCGCCGCCAGGCTCGACAACAGGTTGAAGGCGAAGGCGCGCGCCTTGGAGAAGCCGGCGTTGAGCAGCACGATAAAGTCGCCCACCTCCTGCGGGATCTCGTGCGCGGCGATCGCCAGCGCGGTGACCACGCCGATATGCGGGTCCGCCAGAAACGCCGCCGCGATCACGATGCCGTCGGCAAAGTTGTGGAAGGTGTCGCCGACCAGGATGGTCAGGCCGCTGCGGCCCGCCTCCTCGCGGTCATGGCCGTGGTGGTGGTGGTGCCCGTCGCCCTCGTGATGGTGCGAATGGCGCAGCAGCGAGAGTTTTTCCAGCAGGAAGAAACCCAGCAGCCCGGCCAGCAAGGTGCCGAACAACGCGCGCGCATCGGCGCCGGACTCGAACGCCTCGGGCAGCGAATGCAGCAGCGCGGTGGCCAGCAGCACGCCCACCGAGAAGCTCACCATGCGCTCGACCACGCGGGACGCCACCGTCAGCGACAGCAGCGCCGCCCCGAAGATGCTGCCCACCCCCGAGATCGTGGCGGCGAGCAGGATATACAAAAGCGTCGAATGGATGATGGGCTCCCGGGGTGGCGGTGCCGGGCGGCCCCGCCGTTCCGCCCGCATCGCGCCGGGCGGCAAACGCAACAATGTTGCAATAACTCAAAGGCCGCATTGTACGTATCCGCCGGGACTTTGCAATCCTGTCGTCGGCCGGCCCGAACCACCCCGGAGCGGGGCCGGCTGCCGGCTCACGCGACGCCGTGCTGCCGGAACCAGTCCAGGCACTTCTGCCAGCCGTCCCGGGCATCGGCCTCGCGATAGCTGGGCCGGTAGTCCGCATGGAAGGCGTGGCCGGACTCGGGATAGACGATAAAGCGCGAGCGCCTGGCGTCCGGATCGGACGACGATGACAGCGCGGCCTTCATCCGGTCCACCTGCTCCAGCGGGATGCCGGTGTCCTTGCCGCCGTACAGGCCCAGCACCGGCGCATGCAGCTGGCCGACCAGGTCAATGGGATTTTTCGGCTTGATCGGTGTCGGCTCGGGCGCCAGCTGGCCGTACCAGGCCACGCCGGCCTTCAGGCGCTGGCTGTGCGCGGCGTAGAGCCAGGTCATGCGGCCGCCCCAGCAGAAACCGGTGATGGCCACGCGCGAGACATCGCCGCCGTTGGCGCCGGCCCACGCCACGGCGGCATCGAGATCGCCCATCACCTGCGCGTCGGGCACCTTGGCGATCACCTCGCGCTGCAGTTCCTGGATGGTGCCGAAGCTCTGCGGATCGCCCTGGCGCGCGAACAGCTCGGGCGCGATCGCGAGGTATCCGAGCTTGGCAAAGCGCCGGCACACATCGGCGATATGCTCGTGCACGCCGAAGATCTCGCTGACCACCAGCACCACCGGCAGGTTCTTCTTGCCTTCCGGCTGGGCCCGGTAGGCCGGCATGCTGAAGCCGCCCGACGGGATCGTGACCTCGCCCGCGTTCAGGCCGGCAAAATCGGTCTTGATCGCCTGCTGGGCCATCACCGGCAGGACCGCGGCGGCAAAGGCGGAACCCAGCGCGGTCTTGACGAAGCCGCGGCGGTCGAAGGTCTGGCCGGGGACCAGGCTGTCCACTTCTGGTTTGAGCATGCTTGTCTCCAGGATCGTTGGTGGCTGGGCCGCCACGCGGCGCCAGCGCCCGATTTTAAGCAGACATGGAGAAAACATGGCGGCGCATGGCCGCCGGCGCATCCCACCCGCAAGCGGGGGGCCCGGGCCCCTGCGTCAGTGCAGCTTGACGCGCGGACTGGTCTTGCTGCGCAGCCAGTGCGAGACGGTGTCCAGCGCCATCCCGACCGCGCCGTGCAGCGCCATCACGTGCATCCGGTACAGCGAGGTGTACATGAAGCGCGCCATCAGCCCCTCGATAAACATCGAGCCGCCGATCAGCCCGCCCATCAGGCTGCCCACCGCGCTGAAGTGCCCCAGCGACACCAGCGAGCCGAAGTCCTTGAAGGCGAACCGCGGCAGCGGCCGCCCCGCCAGCCGCGCGCACAGCGCCTCGTAGAGGAAGGTGGCCTGCTGGTGCGCGGCCTGGGCGCGCGGCGGCACCGAGCTCTGCTTCTCCGGCCAAGGACAGCTGGCGCAATCGCCAAAGGCAAAGATGTCCGGGTCGCCCTCGCTCTGCAGCGTCGGGCCGACCACGATCTGGCCCTGGCGGCTGACCGGCAGGCCCAGGCCGGCCAGCACCCCGGGCGCGGTAATGCCGGCGGCCCACACCGTCAGGTCGGCATCGATGGTCTTGCCGCTGGCGGTCAGCACCGCCTGCGGCGTGACTTCGGTCACGCGCTCGCTGGTGAAGACGTCGACATCCAGCTTCCTGAGCAGCTTGGCGGTCTCGGCCGAGACCCGCTCGGACAGCGCCGGCAGGATGCGCGGACCGGCCTCGATCACATGGATGCGCACATCGCGGCGCGGATCGAGGCGGTGCAGGCCATAGGCGCTGAGCACATGCGCGGTGTTGCGCAGCTCCGCCGAGAGCTCGACGCCGGTGGCGCCGGCGCCGATGATGGCCACGTCCACGCGCGGCCGGCCATCCTCGCCAACCCGGCCGCGCCCGTTCTGGGCACGCACGCAGGCCGCGATCAGTCGCTTGCGGAAGCGCTCGGCCTGCGCCACGGTGTCGAGCGCAATGGCATGCTCCGCGGCGCCCGGCACGCCGAAGAAATGCGTGACGCAGCCGATCGCCAGCACCAGCGTGTCGTACGCCAGCTCGCGCGCGGGCAGCAGCTCGGCGCCGTCCTGGTCGACGCAGGCCGAGACCGAGATGGTCTTGCGGGCGCGATCGATGCCGGTCAGCTCGCCCTGCTGGAACTCGAAATGATGCCAGCGCGCCTGCGCCGCATATTCGAGCTGGTGGGTATTGGGATCCATGCTGCCGGCGGCGACTTCATGCAGCAGCGGTTTCCAGATATGCGTGGGCAGGCGGTCCACCAGCACCACCTGCGCCGCGCCCTTGCGGCCGAGCTTGTCGCCCAGCTTCGTTACCAGTTCCAGCCCCCCTGCTCCGCCGCCGACAACGACGATGCGGTGCGTCCTTGTTTCTGTCATGGTCTACCTGCTGCGTTTTTATAAAGGCTTTACCTGAGGCGTTTGCCACAGTCTGCTGCATTGCAGCATACCTGGCAAGCGCCGCACGCTGACTCAGCAGTCGCTTCATTCGATACCACCACGCAGGGGCAGCGGGCCGATTGGGCGCCGGCTCGCAAGGGGGAAAGCCTCAGTGCGCCTCTTCCCAGTTGGCGCCGCTGCCGACTTCTGCCACCAGCGGCACGCGCAACGCTGCCACCGTGCACATCAGCTCCGGCAGCCGCGCCTTGACCAGCTCCAGCTCGTGCTCGGGCACTTCCAGCACCAGTTCGTCGTGCACCTGCATGATCTGGCGGGTCTGCAGGCCGTCGCGCTCCAGCCAGTCCTGCACCGCGATCATCGACAGCTTGATCAGGTCGGCCGCGGTGCCCTGCATCGGCGCGTTGATGGCGGCGCGCTCGGCGGCCTGGCGGCGCGGGCCGCTGCCGCCGTTGATATCGGGCAGCCACAGCCGCCGGCCGAACACGGTCTCGACATAGCCCTGCTCGCGCGCGGTCTGGCGGGTCTCTTCCATGTAGTGGGCCACGCCCGGATAGCGCATGAAGTAGCGGTCGATGTAGTGCTTGGCGGCCTCGCGCTCGATGCCCAGGTTGCTGGCCAGCCCGAACGCGCTCATGCCGTAGATCAGGCCGAAGTTGATCACCTTGGCGTAGCGGCGCTGCTCGCTGCTGACGGCGTCGCGTTCGACGCCGAAGATCTCGGCGGCGGTGGCGCGGTGGATGTCCTCGCCGTTGGCAAAGGCGCGCAGCAGGTTCTCGTCGCCCGAGATATGGGCCATGATGCGCAGCTCGATCTGTGAATAGTCGGCCGACACGATCACGCTGCCCGGCTCGGCGATAAAGGCCTCGCGGATGCGGCGGCCTTCCTCGGTGCGCACCGGGATATTCTGCAGGTTGGGCTCGGTCGACGCCAGCCGCCCGGTCACCGCGGTGGCCTGGCCGTAGCTGGTGTGCACGCGCCCGGTCTGCGGGTTGACCATCTTCGGCAGCTTGTCGGTGTAGGTGGACTTGAGCTTGGACAGGCCGCGGTAGTCCAGCAGCAGCTTGGGCAGCGGGTAGTCCTCGGCCAGCTTCTGCAGCACCTCTTCGTCGGTCGACGGCGCCCCGCTGGCGGTCTTCTTCACCACCGGCAGCTTCATCTGGCTGAACAGGATCTCGCCGATCTGCTTGGGCGAGCCCAGGTTGAACGGCTGGCCCGCGGCCGCGTAGGCCGACTGCTCCAGCGCCAGCATGCGCTGGCCCAGCTCGGCGCTTTGCGCGGCCAGGCGTCCGGCGTCGATCAGCACGCCGTTGCGCTCGACCTTCTGCAGCACTACCGAGACCGGCATCTCGATCTCTTCATAGACGCGGCGCAGTCCCGCCGCGGCCTCGACCTGCGGAAACATCCTGCGATGCAGGCGCAGTGTCACGTCGGCGTCCTCGGCGGCGTACTCGGTGGCGCGCGCCAGGTCGATCTGGTCGAAGCCGATCTGGCTCGCGCCCTTGCCGCACACCTCTTCATAGGTGATGGTCTTCAGGCTCAGCAGGCGCTCGGCCAGGCTGTCCATGCCGTGGTTGCGGTGCGACGCCAGCACGTAGCTCTGCAGCATGGTGTCGTGGGCAATGCCGCGCAGCTTGATGCCATGGTTGGCGAACACATGGACGTCGTACTTCAGGTTCTGGCCGAGCTTGGGGCGGCTGGCATCTTCCAGCCAGGCACGCATGCGTTCCAGCACGAACTCGCGCGCAAGCTGGCCGTGCTCGGGCAGGCCGGCCACGTCGGGGCCACGGTGCGCCACCGGGATATAGCAGGCCTCGCCCGGCGCCGCCGACAGCGAGATGCCGACCAGTTGCGCCTGCATCGGATCGAGCGAGGTGGTCTCGGTATCGATCGCCACCAGCGGCGCGGACTCGATGCGCCGCAGCCAGTCTTCCAGCATGCCCGCGGTGGTGACGGTCTCGTAGCGGATCTCGGTGGGCGCCGTGTCCTCGGCCGGGGCCGCGCCGGCATCGGCCGACGGCGCCGGCGCATCGAACAGGCCGCCCTGCGCGGGCGCGCTGGCCGCGGCACGGGCGCGGGCCTGGGCGCGCGCATCGGGCAGGCTTTCGCCGGTAGCCTCGCGCAGCCAGGTCTTGAAGCCATAGCGCTGGAAGAACGCCACCAGCAGCTCCTTGTCCTCGCCGGTCTCGCGCAGCGCGTGGAAATCGGCGACCGACTTGCTCAGGTCGCAGTCGGTCTTGACCGTCACCAGCCGGCGCGCCATCGGCAGCCATTCCAGCGTGTTGCGCAGGTTCTCGCCGACCACGCCCTTGATCCCCGGCGCGGCCGCGATCACGCCGTCGAGCGAGCCATGTTCGGCCAGCCATTTGACCGCGGTCTTGGGGCCGACCTTGGGCACGCCCGGCACGTTGTCGACGGCATCACCGATCAGCGACAGATAGTCGATGATGCGCTCGGGCGGCACGCCGAACTTGGCCACCACGCCGGCAGGGTCGAGCACCTCGCCGCTCATGGTGTTGACCAGCGTGACCTGCTGGTTGACCAGTTGCGCCAGGTCCTTGTCGCCGGTGGACACCACCGTGCGCACGCCCTGTTCCATGGCCTGGCGCGACAAGGTGCCGATCACGTCGTCGGCCTCGACGCCGTCGACCACCACGATCGGCCAGCCCAGCGCGCGCACGGCCTCGTGGATCGGCTCGATCTGGCGCGCCAGGTCCTCGGGCATCGACGGGCGGTGCTCCTTGTAGGCCGGGTACAGGTCGTCGCGGAAGGTCTTGCCCTTCGCATCGAACACGCAGGCGCTATACTCTGCCGGGTAGTCGTTGCGCAACTTGCGCAGCATGTTGATCATGCCGTAGATTGCCCCTGTGGGCAGACCCTCCCCATTCCTCAGGTCCGGCAAAGCGTGATAAGCGCGATACAGATAGCTCGATCCATCGACGAGCAAGAGTGTTTTTGGACTATCCGACATTCCCATGGACTCAAAATTGACTGGTGCCGCTGCAGGCGGTGCCTCGACCGCCCCCCTTGCTGACCCGGACGTTGCTGATATCTCCGGCGATACCGTACAACCCCCGCCGGAGGCTGCCGCCGAGCACGCCGCGGCCGTTGCCGCGGCGGCCGATGCCGCCGCCGCGGGCAACCCGCCGGAAGTTGTTGCTGAAAAGGCTGCTGCGGCGGCGCGCGCCAATCCGCGCAAGATGATCCCCAGCCTGCGTGCGCTGGCCGACGAAGACCGCGCGACCGCGAAGAAGGCGCGCGCCTCGTGGCAAATGTTCACGATTATGGCAGAGTTCATCGAGGCCACCGAGTACCTGTCCGAGATCCGGCCGGCGGTCTCGATCTACGGCAGCGCGCGCCTGCGCGAGGACTCGCCCTACTACCAGCGCACCATCGAGATCGCGCGCCTGTTCTCGGACGCCGGCTTTGCCGTGATCTCCGGCGGCGGCCCCGGCATCATGGAAGCGGCCAACAAGGGCGCGCATGCCGGCAAGTCGGCCAGCGTCGGCCTGAACATCGAACTGCCGCACGAGCAGCAGGGCAATCCGTACCAGGACATTGCCATGCGCTTTCGCCACTTCTTCACCCGCAAGGTCACCTTCGTCAAGAATTCGGACGCCTTTATCGTGATGCCGGGCGGCTTCGGCACGCTCGATGAACTGGCCGAGGTGCTGACGCTGGTGCAGACCGGCAAGTCGCGCTCGGTGCCGGTGATCATGTTCGGCAGCCGCTTCTGGAAGGGCCTGCTGGACTGGTTCCGCTTCACGCTGCTGCCGATGGGCCTGATCGCCGAGCACGACCTGGACCTGATGAAGATCGTCGACGAGCCGCACGAAGTGCTGGAAGCGGTCTACGACTACTACGAGCAGCGCGGCGGCGACAAGCCGATCCCGCCGAAGGAAGAGATGTTCTACCTGTAAGGCCGGGATCGGTGGCCACGGGGTCGCCGGCGCGCCGCAGCCACGCATGCGCCACCCGGCATCGTGGCGCAGGTGCCCCCCGGGGCACGGCGGCGGCCTGTGCGGGACAGGAATTGCTAGAATGGAACCTGTCCGTCTGCCAAGCCCGGCGCCGCCGGGTTGCAGTCCAACCGCCGCATGCCACGGCGCTGCGTGCCGCTTGCGCCGCAGCCCGCACAGGAGCACCCGATGACCTCCCCTTCCCCCGTCCGCCCGGTCCGGTCCACGCGCGCAGCCACCGCAGCCGCCGTGGCCGGCGAGCCTGAATCGCCTGCCAGGCGGCCCGTGCCCGGCCTGGGCGTGGCAGTGGCTGCCGCGCTGGTGCTGGCGTCCGGCTGGGCCGGCGCGCAGGAAAGCAATGCGCTGACCCAGCAGGAGCTGAACCAGATCAACAACCAGCCGATCGCCCCGGCCGCCAGGTCGCAGCTGAACCAGCCGCGCCAGCCGAGCTTCCAGCTGAACGAACGCGATGGCACCCAGGTGCGCGAGTACCGCGACAAGGGACGCGCCACCGACATCCAGGTCAGGTCGGGCTTCGGCACCAGGTACGAGATGAGCAAGCCGGAAGACAGCTCGCCCAAGATCCGCGAGCATGACGTCAACCGCGTGCCTTCGGTCAACCTGAAGTTCTGAACCCGCTTGCCCACGGCCTGGCCTGAACGCCAGGCCGCGCCGGCCCTCCGGCAGTCATGCCGCGGCGGCGGGCCGGACTTTGTCCGCAACCGCCTCCCGCCGCTTTCCGATTCGCTTCACACAACGAGTATGGCCGTATTCACCACGGTCTCGCAGGACGAGATCGCACGCTGGCTGCTGGATTTCGACCTTGGCGAAGTGCGCGAGCTGCGCGGCATCGCCTCGGGCATCGAGAACAGCAATTTCTTCCTCACCATGGAGCACGAGGGCCAGACGCGCCAGTACGTGCTCACCATCTTCGAGCGGCTCTCGTTCGCGCAGCTGCCCTATTACCTGCACCTGATGGCGCACCTGGCCGGGCGCGGCATCCGCGTGCCGGCGCCGATCCCGGCGCGCGACGGCGAGATCCTGCGCCCGCTCAAGGGCAAGCCCGCCACCATCGTCACGCGCCTGCCCGGCGCGTCGCAGCTGGCGCCCGACGCGCAGCACTGCGCCGAGGTCGGCGACATGCTGGCGCGCATGCACCTGGCCGGCGCCGACTACCCGCGCCGCCAGCCCAACCTGCGCAGCCTGCCCTGGTGGCAGCAGACCGAGCGCGAGATCCTGCCCTTCCTCGATGCCGGCCAGCGCACGCTGCTGCAACGCGAAATCGCCCACCAGGCGGCGTTCTTCGCCAGCGCGGCGTACGCCAGCCTGGGCGAAGGCCCGTGCCACTGCGACCTGTTCCGCGACAACGCGCTGTTCGAGGAAGACGCCAGCGGCCGCCACCGGTTGGGCGGCTTCTTCGATTTCTACTTCGCCGGCCAGGACAAGTGGCTGTTCGACGTGGCGGTCACCGTCAACGACTGGTGCATCGACCTGGCCAGCGGCGAACTCGACCCCGTGCGCGCGCAGGCGTTGCTGCGGGCTTATCATGCGGTCAGGCCGCTGACCGAGACCGAGGCCGCGCACTGGCAGGACATGCTGCGCGCGGGCGCGCTGCGCTTCTGGGTGTCGCGGCTGTGGGACTTCTACCTGCCGCGCGAGGCCGACATGCTGCAGCCGCACGATCCGACCCATTTCGAACGCATCCTGCGCCGGCGCCTGGACGCACGACCCGCGAACCCTGCGAGCGCCCCGCTCCCCTGGATCTGACCCGTATGCAACTACTGGAAGTCCCTGCCAAGGAAGGCTACACCTGGTTCCGCCAGGGCATCTGGCTGTTCCGCAAGAATCCGCTGACCTTCCTGATGCTGCTGTTCGTCTACCTGATTGCCGCGCAACTGGCCATCGTGGTGCCGCTGATCGGCATCATCGCGCTGCTGGTGGTCACGCCGGGCCTGTCGGTCGGCGTGATGACCGCGTGCCGCGACGTCATCCAGAACAAGCGGGTGCTGCCCACCGTGCTGCTGGCTGGCTTCCGCGCCAACGGCAAGGAAGCCACGCGCAACCTGCTCGTGCTGGGCGGCATCTACGCCGGGCTGGTGTTCGTTCTCGGGCTGATCGCCGGCGCGGTGGTCGACATGAGCGCGCTGGTGCCGATCGTGCTGAAGGAAGAGGCGCCGACCGCCGAGGCGGTGCGCCAGCTCTACTACGCCATGCTGATCGGCGCGCTGCTGTACACGCCGATCGCGATGATGTTCTGGTTCGCACCGCTGCTGGCCGCCTGGCACGGCGTGCCGCCGGTCAAGGCGCTGTTCTTCAGCTGGACCGCATGCTGGCGCAACCGCGGCGCGTTCTTCACCTACGCGGTGCTGTTCGCGATGCTGCTGGTGGCGATCCCGTTCTTCCTGGAGGCCGTATTCAGCGCCTTCGGCGCCGAGACGGTGCTGTCGTTCCTGGTGACGCCGTATTCGCTGCTGATGCTGGCGATTCTGTATTGCTCGTTTTATGCGACGTACCGCGGCTGCTTCAACGTGACGCCGCCGGGCGTGGAGCCGGCGGCGCCGGTGGTTTGAAGCGCCTGAGGCAAGCGCGGTTTTGGGTGCTCCCAGGCCGCCCGAGCTAGCCCAAGCAAGGTGTTCCCCCTCTCCCCTCAGGGGGAGAGGGTTGGGGTGAGGGGTGGGCTAGCAAAAGACCACATCAAGCAAGGCCAACTGTCTTACCCACAGGCTTCAGCAGCCGGACCCGCCCGCCCTCTCCCGCAAGCGGAAGAGACACCGGCGGCAAACACGCCCACAACTACTCCCCGAACGTCTTCACCATCGCGTCCGCCGCCATGCGCAGGTCGGGCACGACTCCCATCAGCCGGTCCATCGTCATCCGCGCCAGCGGCGCCTGCACCGCGATCGCAGCGCACGCGCGGCTGCGGTTGCGCATCACCGGCACCGCCACCGCAATCATCCCCTCGAGGTTTTCCTGGTTGTTGATGCCCAGGCGCCGCCGCCGCGTCTCCGCCAGCTCAGCGTGCAGTGCGGCAGCGTCGGTGATGGTACGAGCCGAATGCGCGCGCAGCGGCAGGCTTGCCACCAGACGCTCGCGCTGCGCGCATGGCAGGAACGCTAGCAACAGCTTGCCGCTGGCGGTGCAATGCAGCGGCACGCGCGAGCCCGGCTGCAGGTGCATGCGCAGCGGCCATTGCGTTTCGACCCGGTCCAGGTAGACCACGTCGTCGCCCGACAGCATGGTCAGGTTGCAGGTCTCGCCGACCTTGTCGACCAGCTGCTGCAGGATCGCGTGGCGCGCCGCCGCCGGCCCCGCCTGCATCAGCACGTTGACGGCAAGCTGGCGCACGCGTGACGAACATTCATAGCCGGGGCTGCCCGCGGTGCGCGATACCAGCCAGGTGCTTTCCAGCTGCTTGAGGATGCGGTGCACGGTCTGCTTGGGCAGGCCGATCTCCTGCACGATGGCCGACAGCGGCATGGGCCCGTCGGCAGCGGACAGGATCTCGAGGATGCGGAAGGCGCGCACCGCGGCGGCGTTCGAGTGGTTGCTCATGGATGCAATTTAGCGGATTCCGGGACGCCCTGGCGTCCCGAAAACTGCATTACCGGTTGCGGCTCGCAGCGGTGCTCGCGAATGCGCACAAATTGGGACGGCATGCCTGTCCGGGTTCACTAGATTCGATCCGGGGCCGCCGCGGCGGACCTACCAACCAACCCCGCGACCCAATCACGGAGCCGATCCATGAGTGTGCAGATACTGCAGCGCCAGCAGTCCCATTCCACCGATGTGCCCGTACAGGAAGACCAGGTCGAAGCGATCGTGGCGCGCGCCCGGCAGGCGCAGCGCGCGTTCGCGCGCGCGGGCCAGGCCACCGTCGACACCGCCGCGGCCGCCGCCGCGTGGGCCATCATGGAGCCCGCACGCAACCGCCGGCTGGCCGAGCGGGCCGTGGCCGACACCGGCCTGGGCAACGTCGACGACAAGATCCGCAAGAACCATCGCAAGACCCTGGGCCTGCTGCGCGACCTGCACGAACGCAAGACCGTCGGCGTGATCGCGCGCGACCCGGCCACCGGCATCACCGAGATCGCGCGGCCGGTCGGCGTGGTCGCCGCGATCACGCCGTCGACCAACCCCGGGGCGACGCCGGCCAACAAGATCATCAACGCGCTCAAGTGCGGCAACAGCGTGGTGGTGGCACCCTCGCCCAAGGGACAGGGCACGTGCGAGCTGCTGCTGTCGTTCATCCACGCCGAGTTCGCGCGCGCCGGCCTGCCCGCGGACCTGGTGCAGATGCTGCCCGCGCCGGTGTCGAAGGCATCGACTGCCGAGCTGATGCGCCAGGCCGACCTGGTGGTGGCCACCGGCTCGCAGGCGAACGTGCGCATGGCCTATACGTGCGGCACGCCAGCGTTTGGAGTCGGCGCGGGCAATGTGGCCGCCATCGTCGATGCCAGCGCGGCACTGGCCGATGCGGCGGCAAAGATCGTCCGCTCAAAGACCTTCGACAACGCCACCAGCTGCTCGTCGGAGAACAGCCTGGTGATCCTCGACGCGGTCTACCAGCCCATGCTCGAAGCGCTTGCCGCCGTCGGCGGCGTGCTGCTGACGGCCGAGGAAAAGGCGCGGCTGCAGGCGCTGATGTGGCGGCACGGCAAGCTCGCCGGCGACATGACCGGCCAGAGCGCGCCGCGCATTGCCGAACTGGCGGGCCTGGCACGCGTGCGCGCGCTGCAGCCGACCATGCTGCTGGTGCCGGAGACCGGCGTCGGCGGCGACTATCCCTTCTCCGGCGAAAAGCTCTCGCCGGTGCTCACGCTCTATCGCGCCGCCGACTTCACGGCCGCCGTGGCGCGCGTGGCGAGCCTCTACGACTACATGGGCGCGGGCCACTCGGTCGGGCTGCATACGGCCGATCCACAGCAGGCGCTGCAACTCGGGCAGGAACTGCCGGTGGCGCGTGTGATCGTGAACCAGGCGCACTGCTTCGCCACCGGCGGCAATTTCGACAACGGCCTGCCGTTCTCGCTGTCGATGGGCTGCGGCACCTGGGGCGGCAACAACTTTTCGGACAACCTCGGCTGGCGGCAATACCTCAACATCACCCGCATCGCCGAACCGATCGCCGAGCGCGTGCCCGACGAGCGCGAGCTGCTGGGCGACTACTTCGCGAGGGTCGGCCAATGAACGCGCGCATCCGCCCCGAAGTGGTCGACACCGTGGCCACGCTGCTGGCCGCCCGTGCCGCGCAGGCCCCCGACAAACCCTACCTGCTGTCTCCCGACAGCGGCCGCGCGCTCAGCTTCGGCGCCCTGGCTGCCGACGCCGATGCGCTCGGGCGCCGCTATGCCGAGGCTGGCCTCGCCAGCGGACAGACGGTTTCGGTGTACCTGCCCAACGGCGAACAGACCGCGCGGCTGCTGCTTGGCACCATGGCGTGCGGGCTGGTGGCCAATCCGATCAACCTGCTGTGCCAGCCCGCGCAGCTGCGCTACATCCTCGGGCACGCCGACACGCGGCTGGTCTTCACCTCGCCCGGAGGCGAAGCCGCGATCCGCACGGCGCTGGCCGAAGCCGGCGTCGAGGTGCCAGTGGTGGTCACCGCGCCGGATGGCAGCGCTTTGCCCGCGCTGCCGGCGATGCAGCCCGGCGCAGCGCCCCTTCCGCCACCGCAGCCGCACCACCCGGCGCTGCTGATGTATACCTCCGGCACCACCGGCACGCCCAAGGGCGTGCTGCTGACCCACCGCAACCTCGCGGCCAATGGCGCCAGCGTCAGCCGCGAGCATGCGCTCGGCGCCGGGGATCGCGTGCTGGCCACGCTGCCGCTCTACCACATCAACGGACTGGTCGTGACCGCGATCGCGCCGCTGGTGCATGGCGGTTCGGTGGTGATGCCGATGCGCTTCTCGGCCAGCGCGTTCTGGCACGACATTGCCCGCCATGGCTGCACCTGGCTCAACGTGGTGCCGACCATCATCGCCTACCTGCTCAACGATCCCGGTGGCCAGGCGCCGGCCGGCGTGCGCTTCTGCCGCTCCGCTTCCGCCGCGCTGCCGCCGGAGCATCACCGCGCGTTCGAGCAACGCTTCGGCATCGGCGTGATCGAGACCATGGGCATGACCGAAACCGCGGCGCCGGCCTTCAGCAATCCGCTCGATCCCGGACAGCGGCGCATCGGCAGCATCGGCCGCCCATCCGGTACGCAAGCCCGCGTGCTGGGGCGCGACGGGCAAGCGCTGCCCGACGGCGAGATCGGCGAAATCGTGCTGCAAGGCGAGAGCGTGATGGCGGGCTACTACAAGGCCCCCGAGGTCACGCGCGCCGCCTTCACGCCTGACGGCTGGCTGCGCACCGGCGACCTCGGCTACCGCGATGCGGAAGGCTACTTCTACATCACCGGCCGCGCCAAGGAACTGATCATCAAGGGCGGCGAGAACATCGCGCCGCGCGAGATCGACGAAGCGCTGCTGCGCCATCCGGGCGTGCTGGAAGCGGCGGCGGTGGGCGTGCCCGACCC
This sequence comes from Cupriavidus taiwanensis, assembly GCF_900250115.1. Classification (NCBI taxonomy): domain Bacteria; kingdom Pseudomonadati; phylum Pseudomonadota; class Betaproteobacteria; order Burkholderiales; family Burkholderiaceae; genus Cupriavidus; species Cupriavidus taiwanensis. The sequence continues at coordinate 2,521,236 of NZ_LT984803.1, forward strand.
CGCCTACGGGCAGGAGATCGTCGCCTTCATCGTCAGGCGCGAGGCCGTGGCCTGCGACGACGCGGCGCTGCGCGCGCACTGCCTGCGCGAGCTGGGCCGCTACAAGACGCCCAGGGAATTCCGCTTCATCGCGGAATTGCCGCGCGGGCCCTCCGGCAAGGTGCAGCGGCTGAAGCTGCTGGACCCTGCCTGACCTGACCGCCCTTCCCTTCCCCCAACCCTCGCCAAGGAGCCCAATCACCTGCCACTACGATTTCCGGAGACACACACGGAGACACACAGCTGTTTGCTCAAGGACGGGGCAGCGCGGCCAGGACTTACCACTGGCGCGCCCCTGACGAGCCGCAAGCGCATGGCAATGGACCATGCGCCGGCCGCCGCCCCGTCAACACCACGCGCGCCCGCCGCGCATAGGAGGTGGTTATGCAGCAACGCATCAAGACCCGTCACATGATCCTCGGCGTCATGTGCCTGATGTATTTCATCGCCTATATCGACCGCGTCAACATCTCGGTCGCCGCCCCGCTGATCCGCGAAGAGATGGGGTTGACGTCATCGCAACTCGGGCTGGTGTTCTCGGCCTTTGCCTATCCCTATGCCGCCATGCAGATCCTGGGCGGCTGGATGTCCGACAAGTTCGGGCCCAAGAAGGTGCTGATCGTGCTGTCGCTGATCTGGGGCGTGGCCACGGTGCTGACCGGCTTTGCCGGCAGCGTGCTGATGCTGGTGGTATTGCGCTTCGCGCTGGGGGTCGGCGAAGGCGGCGCGTTCCCGACCGCGACCCGCGCCTTCACCTACTGGATGCCGGTGGCGGAGCGCGGCTTCGCGCAGGGCATTACGCACAGCTTCGCGCGGCTGGGTGGTGCGATCACGCCGCCGATCGTGCTGGCTATCGTCGCCACGGCGGGATGGCGCGAGGCCTTTGTCGTGCTGGGTGTGGTGAGCCTGGGCTGGACCGTGCTTTACGCGATGATGTTCAAGGACTCGCCCGACAAGCACAAGCGCGTCACCCCGGAAGAACTGCAGGAAATCGGCTACCGGCGCGGCGATTCGCAGCACGCCGCCAGGGCGCCCACGCCGTGGCGGCGGCTGTTCCGTCGCATGTGGCTGGTGACCTTCGTCGACTTCTGCTACGGCTGGTTGTTGTGGGTCTACCTGACGTGGCTGCCGTCGTACCTGAAGGAAGCGCGCGGTTTCGACCTGAAGCAGCTGGCGCTGTTCACCGCGCTTCCGCTGATGGCGGGCGTGGTCGGCGATACGCTCGGCGGCGTGCTGTCGGACCGCATCTACCGGCGCACCGGCAACCTGCGCCTGGCGCGCGGCGCGATCCTGTTCGTCGGGCTGGCCGGCTCGCTGATGTTCATCGCGCCGATGACCTTCACGGCCGATGCCGTCAACGCGGTGATCCTGCTGTCGCTGTCGTTCTTCTTCCTGGAGCTGACCAACGCCGTGCTGTGGAGCCTGCCGCTCGACATCGCCGGCAAGTACGCCGGCACCGCGGGCGGCATGATGAACACCGGCTTCGGCCTGGCCGGCATGGTGTCGCCGGTGGTGTTCGGCTACCTGATCGAGCGGACCGGGAGCTATGACCTGCCGTTCATGATCTCGGGGGCACTGCTCGGGGTTGGCGCGCTGGCCTCGTTGTTCATCAATCCGCTGCTGACGGTGGACAGCCCGGACCCCAAGCCAGAAGAGGTGCTGCACGCGCTGTCTTGAGCCGCACCAGGCGAAGCCGGACCGCTTCAGTCGATCGCGTCCAGCTTCGCCACCGCCAGCGCCAGCCACTTGGCGCCATGCCGCTTGAAGTTGATATTGGCGCGCGCATCGGCGCCCTCGCCTTCCAGCGCGGTGATCACGCCTTCGCCGAACTTGTTGTGGAACACCGACTGGCCGACGCGGAAGCCGGTGCCGGCCTCGCGCCTGGCGTCGGCATAGCCGTTGCCGTTGTCCATGCCGCCGGTGGGCCTGGTGCCGGTATAGGGCACGTCCTCGGGCTTGCGGAACCAGTCGCGGCCCCAGGCATTGTCGCGCTCCTGGCGGCGCACGCCGCCGTAGCTTTGCGCCGGCGGGGTCAGCCATTTGAGCGAGGCCTCGGGCAGTTCCTCGAAGAAGCGCGAACGCACATGGTAGCGGGTCTGGCCGTGCAGCATGCGGCTTTGCGCGAACGACATGTAGAGCCGCTTGCGCGCGCGCGTGATCGCCACGTACATCAGGCGGCGCTCTTCCTCCAGGCCATCGGGGTCCATCATGCTGTTCTCGTGCGGGAACAGCCCTTCTTCCAGCCCGCTGATGAAGACCACGTCGAACTCCAGCCCCTTGGCCGCGTGCACGGTCATCATCTGCACCGCGTCCTGGCCGGCCTGGGCCTGGTTGTCGCCGGCCTCGAGCGAGGCGTGGGTCAGGAACGCGACCAGCGGCGTCATCACCACCGGCAGCGCCTCGGGGTCGAGCAGTTGCTGGGCCTGGTCGCCCACGGCCAGCGCCGGCGCGGCGGGGGTACGGTCGGCCGGAATCACCGCGGCGAGCGCGTCGAGCCCGTAGCCCTCCTCCGTCACGAAGGCCTGCGCGGCGGTCACCAGTTCCTGCAAGTTCTCGATGCGGTCCTGGCCTTCCTTCTCGCCCTGGTAGTAGGTAATCAGGCCGCTGTTGTTGATGACGTACTCGACGGTCTCGGGCAGCGTCAGGCGGCGCGTTTCCTCGCGCATCGCGTCGATCAGCCGCGCGAACGCCGCCAGCTTGCTGCCGGCCGCGCCGGGCACGTAGGCCACCGCCTCGGACAAGGCGCAGTCGTACTGGCGCGCCATGTCCTGCAGCACCTCCAGCGAGCGCGCGCCGATGCCGCGCGCCGGGAAGTTGACCACGCGGCCGAAGGCGGCGTCGTTGCGCGGGTTCTCCAGCAGCTGCATGTAGGCCAGCGCGTGCTTGATTTCGGCGCGCTCGAAGAAGCGCAGGCCGCCATAGACGCGATACGGGATGCCGGCCGAGAACAGCGCGTGCTCGATCACGCGCGACTGCGCGTTGCTGCGGTACAGGATGGCGATCTCGGCGCGGCTGGCGCCCTGCGCGATCTGGTCGCGGATTTCCTCGATGATCCAGGCGGCTTCCTGGCCGTCGGAGCCGCCCTGGAACACACGCACCGGCTCGCCGTGGCCGGCATCGGTGCGCAGGTTCTTGCCCAGGCGGCGCGCGTTGTGCGAGATCAGGTGGTTGGCCGAATCCAGGATATGGCCGTGCGAACGGTAGTTCTGCTCCAGCTTGATCAGCCGGCGCACGCGGAACTCATGCTCGAAGTCGCGCATGTTGCCGACGTTGGCGCCGCGGAAGGCGTAGATGCTCTGGTCGTCGTCGCCCACGGCGAAGACCGCGGCCGGGTTCTGCGTGCCATGGCCGGCCAGCAGCTTGAGCCACTGGTACTGCAGCACGTTGGTGTCCTGGAACTCGTCGACCAGCACGTGGCGGAAGCGGTGCTGGTAGTGCTGGCGGATCGCGTCGTTGTAGCGCAGCAGCTCGTGGCAGCGCAGCAGCAGCTCGGCGAAATCGACCACCCCCTCGCGCTGGCACTGCTGGTCATAGGCGGCGTAGAGGTCGACGAAGCGCTTGTTGAAGTCGTCGTTGGCCTCGACGTCGGCCGGGCGCAGGCCCTGCTCCTTGGCGTTGTTGATGAAGTACTGCAGGTTCTTGGCCGGATACTTCTCGTCGTCGACGTTGAGCGACTTGAGCAGCCGCTTCAGCGCCGAGAGCTGGTCCTGGCTGTCCAGGATGGCAAAGGTCTGGGGCAGCCCGGCGTCGCGGAAATGCGCGCGCAGCATGCGGTTGCACAGGCCGTGGAAGGTGCCGATCCACATGCCGCGGGTGTTGATCGGCAGCATCGACTGCAGCCGCGTCTGCATTTCCTTCGAGGCCTTGTTGGTGAAGGTCACCGCCAGGATGCCCGCCGGCGAGACCCGGCCGTTCTGCAGCAGCCAGGCGATGCGCGTGGTCAGCACGCGGGTCTTGCCGCTGCCCGCGCCCGCCAGGATCAGCGCCGGTTCGTCAGGCAGGGTGACGGCGGCTAGTTGTTCGGCGTTCAGGTTGGCGAGCAGGTCGGACATCGGAAAGGCCTAATGGAATCGCCCGCAATTATACCGGCGGGCCCTGTTCCATAAATCACATCCGGCCGGGCGCCGGGACTCGCGCACGGGGCGCAAGCCGGCCGGCGCTGGCCACGAAATAGGCACCGGCCGCCCGCCCCCGTATAATTTGTGGTTTCACTGGCGCCAGGCCGGCCCTCGCAGGCCGCCAGCGACCGCCAGGCGCAGGCCACCGCACCTGCCACGCATCCAGACGCCAACCTCGACATCCCAGCATGACCGCCCAAGACCAATCGCTTGCCAAGAGCTTCGAACCCGCCGCCATCGAGGCGAAATGGGGCCCCGAGTGGGAGAAGCGCGGCATCGCCAAGCCGACCTTCGATCCCGCCCGCCCGGACTTCGCGATCCAGCTGCCGCCGCCCAATGTGACCGGCACGCTGCACATGGGCCATGCCTTCAACCAGACCATCATGGATGGCCTGGCACGCCACGCGCGCATGCTGGGCGCCAACACGCTGTGGGTGCCGGGCACCGACCACGCCGGCATCGCCACCCAGATCGTGGTGGAGCGCCAGCTCGAGGGCCAGGGCGTGTCGCGCCATGACCTCGGCCGCGAGAAGTTCACCGAGAAGGTGTGGGCCTGGAAAGAAGAGTCGGGCTCGACCATCACGCGCCAGGTGCGGCGCATGGGCGCGTCGATCGACTGGAGCCGCGAGTACTTCACCATGTCGCCGGAGATGTCGACGGCGGTCACCGAGGTGTTCGTGCGCCTGTACGAGCAGGGCCTGATCTACCGCGGCAAGCGCCTGGTCAACTGGGACCCGGTGCTGGGCACCGCGGTGTCGGACCTGGAAGTGGACAGCGTCGAGGAAGAAGGCTCGCTGTGGCATATCCGCTATCCGCTGGTCGAGGCTGACGCCAAGGGCGGCCTGACCCACCTGACCGTCGCCACTACGCGCCCGGAAACCATGCTGGGCGACGTGGCCGTGATGGTCCACCCCGAAGACGAGCGCTACGCGCACCTGATCGGCAAGTCGGTGCACCTGCCGCTGACCGGCCGCCAGATCCCGGTGATCGCCGACGAATACGTCGACCGAGAGTTCGGCACCGGCGTGGTCAAGGTGACGCCGGGCCACGACTTCAACGACTACGCCGTCGGCCAGCGCCACAACCTGCCGCAGCTGTCGATCCTGACGCTGGACGCGAAGATCGTTGCCGACGCGCCGGCCGCCTACGCCGGCCTGGACCGCTTCGACGCGCGCCGGACCATTGTCGAAGACCTGGACAAGCGTGGCCTGCTGGCCGAGGTCAAGAAGCACAAGCTGATGACCCCGCGCAGCGAACGCACCGGCAGTGCGATCGAGCCGATGCTGACCGACCAGTGGTTCGTCGCGATGAGCAAGCCGGCGCCGGAAGGCACTTTCTACCCCGGCCGCTCGATCGCCGAGGTGGCGCTCGAAGCCGTGCAGAGCGGCGAGATCAAGCTGGTGCCGGAAAACTGGATCAGCACCTACAACCAGTGGCTGGGCAATATCCAGGACTGGTGCATCTCGCGCCAGCTGTGGTGGGGCCACCAGATCCCGGCGTGGTACGACGATGCCGGCAACTGCTTCGTCGGCCGCACCGAAGAGGAAGCGCTCGCCAAGGCGAAGGCCGCGGGCAGCACCGGCGCGCTGCGGCGCGAGGAAGACGTGCTCGACACCTGGTTCTCGTCGGCGCTGGTGCCGTTCTCCTCGCTGGGCTGGCCCGCGGAAACGCCCGAGCTGAAGCACTTCCTGCCGTCGTCGGTGCTGGTCACCGGCTACGACATCATCTTCTTCTGGGTGGCGCGCATGGTCATGATGACCAAGCACTTCACCGGCAAGGTGCCCTTCCATACCGTCTACGTGCACGGCCTGGTGCGCGATTCGGAAGGCAAGAAGATGAGCAAGTCCGAGGGCAACACGCTCGACCCGGTGGACCTGATCGACGGCATCGACCTCGACACGCTGCTGAAGAAGCGCACCACCGGCCTGCGCCGCCCCAAGGACGCGCCCAAGATCGAGAAGAAGACGAAGAAGGAATTCCCGGAGGGCATTCCCGCCTTCGGCGCCGATGCGCTGCGCTTCACCTTTGCCTCGCTGGCGACGCTGGGCCGCAACATCAACTTCGATACCGGCCGCTGCGAGGGCTACCGCAACTTCTGCAACAAGCTGTGGAACGCGACCCGCTTCGTGCTGATGAACACCGAGGGTCACGACTGCGGCATGGGCCCGTGCAATCACGACTGCGGCCCGGACGGCTACCTCGATTTCTCGCAGGCGGACCGCTGGATCGTGTCGCTGCTGCAGCGCGTGGAGGCGGAGGTCGAAAAGGGCTTTGCCGAGTACCGCTTCGACAATATCGCCAACGCCATCTACAAGTTCGTCTGGGACGAGTACTGCGACTGGTACCTGGAACTGGCCAAGGTGCAGATCCAGAACGGCACCGAGGCGCAGCAGCGCGCCACCCGCCGCACCCTGCTGCGGGTGCTCGAGACCGTGCTGCGACTGGCGCATCCGATCATCCCGTTCATTACCGAAGAACTGTGGCAAAAGGTGGCCCCGCTGGCCGGCCGCGCCAGCGCCGATGGTGCGGAAACCATCGCATTGCAGCCGTATCCGCTGCCCGCCGTCGCCAAGATCGACGAGAATGCCGAGCAGTGGGTCGCGCGCCTGAAGGAAGTGATCGACGCCTGCCGGAACCTGCGCGGCGAAATGAACATCTCGCCGGCACAGCGCATCCCTCTGTACGCACAGGGCGACAGCGCCTTCCTGAAGGCGGCCAGCGCACATATCCAGGCGCTGGCGAAACTTTCGGAGGTGCGCGTCTTCGAAGATGAAGCCACCCTGCAAGCGGAGGGCGCCGGTGCGCCGGTCGCCATTGCCGGGGGCAACCACCTGCTGCTGAAGATCGAGATCGATGTCGCCGCCGAGCGCGCGCGCCTGTCGAAGGAAGTCGAACGCATCGGTGGCGAAATCGGCAAGTGCCGCGCCAAGCTGTCGAACGAGAGCTTTGTCGCCAAGGCACCGCCCGCGGTGGTGGCGCAAGAGACGCAGCGCCTGTCCGATTTCGAGCAGACGCTGGCCAAGCTGCAGGGCCAGCTGCAGCGGCTGCCGGCCTGACCGAACGGTCAGTCAGGCGGCCTGCATCACGCCCCTGCCAGCCGGGGGTTCTGTACGGCATCGTCGGACAGAACCGGACAGACGGCGCCCACGCCGGCTGGCAGGGTTATGGACTGGAATCTGAGAGGTACACCTGATATGGAAAATCGCGTCACCAAGGCTGTGTTCCCGGTTGCGGGCCTGGGCACCCGCTTCCTGCCAGCCACCAAGGCCAGCCCCAAGGAAATGCTTCCGGTGGTGGACAAGCCGCTGATCCAGTACGCCGTGGAAGAGGCCATGGCCGCCGGCATTACTGAGATGATCTTTGTGACTGGCCGCTCCAAGCGCGCCATCGAGGACCATTTCGACAAGGCCTTCGAACTGGAAGTGGAGCTCGAGGCCAAGAACAAGCAGGCGCTGCTGGACGTGGTGCGTTCGATCAAGCCGGCCAATGTCGAGTGCTATTACGTGCGCCAGCCCGAGGCGCTGGGGCTGGGTCACGCGGTGCTGTGCGCGGCCAAGCTGGTGGGCGACACCCCGTTCGCGGTGATGCTGGCCGATGACCTGATCGACGGCAAGCCGCCGGTGATGAAGCAGATGGTGGATGCCTTCAACCACTACAACTGCTCGGTGCTGGGCGTCGAGGAGATCACGCCGGAGCAGAGCCGCTCCTATGGCGTGATCGATGGCCGCGAATGGGACGAAGACGTGATCAAGGTTTCGGGCATCGTCGAGAAGCCGGCGCCGGAAGATGCGCCGTCCAACCTCGGCGTGGTCGGGCGCTACATCCTGACGCCGCGCATCTTCGACCACCTGCGCGAACTCAAGCCCGGCGCCGGCGGCGAGCTGCAGCTCACCGACGCGATCCAGTCGCTGCTGGGCCAGGAGCAGGTGCTGGCCTACCGCTACCAGGGCCGCCGCTACGACTGCGGCAGCAAGCTGGGCTACCTCAAGGCGACCGTCGAGTTCGCGCTGAAGCACCCCGAAGTGGGCACCGATTTCAGCGCCTACCTGGAATCGCGCGAACACTTGAACGGCCTGGGCCGCTGAGTTCGCCGTCGCGGGCACCAAGAAAAAGCCGCTTTCGAGCGGCTTTTTCTCTATCGGACGGTCGAGCGCTGCCAGCCCCGCGGCCGGCACCGGTCAGCAAACCCTCAGCGACGGCGCATGTAGAACACGAACACCTTGTCCACTTCCGAGTGCGACAGCAGCTCGTTGCCGGTCTGCTTGGCAAAGGCCTGGAAATCGCGCGTGGCGCCGGGATCGGTGGCCAGCACCTTGAGCACGTCGCCGCTGGCCATGTCGGCCAGGGCCTTCTTGGTGCGCAGGATCGGCAGCGGGCAGTTCAGGCCGCGCGCATCCACTTCTTTCTGGAACTCCATTCGTCTCTTCCTCTGATGCTTGGGGGCTGGAGGCTGGCTGAAAAAACCGGCCTTACCAGCGGTATTGTAGCGAAGCCCCGACCTGGCTGAAGTCGTGGGGGCGGCGCGGGTCCGGAATGTCGGCGCCGGTCTGGCGATCGAAGAAGCGCACCGGGTAGCCCCGCGCGGCAAGCCAGTCGGCCACGGCGAAGCCGGTTCCGGCTGACCACACGCGCACATCCTCGGGCGCCACCAGCTTGTACTCGGCCAGTTCCTCGGACAGTGCCACGGTACCGGTGGCCTTGACGTGATAGGCGATGATCAGCTCGTTCTTGCGCATGAACTCGTAGACGCCGATCAGCGCGACCGACTCGGTATCGAGGTTGGTCTCCTCCTTCAGCTCGCGCGCCACGCCGAGTTCGGGCGGCTCGTCGCGCTCCAGGAAGCCGGTGACCAGCGCAAACATCGTCTCCGGCCACGCGGCGTTGCGCGCCAGCAGCAGCTTGTCCTGGTACTCCACCACCGCCGCCAGCACCGGCAGCGGGTTGTTCCAGTGCACGAAGCCGCAGTCCTGCTGCACGCAGGCGTGGCGTTCGCGCCCGGACAGCGGCAGCAGTTCCAGCGGCGCGCCGCACTGCGGGCAGAATCGGTATGGCATGGGGGCTCCTGAGTCTTGTCGTTACGAGTATGGCGGGATTGTCCCGCTATGCGCCGCAGGCGACGCGCATGTCCGCGGCCAGCGCCTCCACGGTCTGCGGCTGCAGGTCCCACGAACACATGAAGCGGCAGCCGCCCGCGCCGATAAAGGTGTAGAAGCGCCAGCCCTTTGCGCGCAGCGCCTCGATCGCCGGCAGCGGCAGCTCGGCGAAGACCGCATTGGATTGCGTCGGGAACATGATGCGCACGCCCGGGATCTCGCGGATGCGCTGCTGCAGCAGTTGCGCCATCGCATTGGCATGGCGCGCGTTGGCGAGCCACACGTCGTTCTCGAGCAAACCCAGCCACGGCGCGGAGATAAAGCGCATCTTCGACGCCAGCTGCCCGGCCTGCTTGACGCGGTAGGCAAAGTCCTCGGCCAGGCGGCGGTCGAAGAACACCACCGCCTCGCCCACCGGCAGCCCGTTCTTGGTGCCGCCGAAGCACAGCACGTCGACGCCCGCGCGCCAGGTGATCTCGGAAGGATGCACGCCCAGCGACGCCACCGCGTTGGCGAAGCGCGCGCCGTCCATGTGCACGCGCAACTGCCGGCGCTTGGCGATGGCGGCGATGGCGCGCACCTCTTCGACGCTGTAGACGGTGCCGACTTCGGTCGACTGCGTCAGCGACACCACCTTGGGCTTGGGGTAATGGATGTCGGCGCGGCGCGTGACCAGCGCCTCGACCGCATCGGGCGTGAGCTTGCCGTGCGCGCCCGGCGCGGTCAGCAGCTTGGAGCCGTTGGAGAAGAACTCCGGCCCGCCGCATTCGTCGGTCTCGATATGCGCCAGCTCGTGGCAGATCACCGAGTGGTACGACTGGCACAGCGCCGACAGCGCCAGCGAATTGGCCGCCGTGCCGTTGAACACGAAGAACACTTCGCAATCGGTCTGGAACAGGTCGCGGATCCGGTCGCAGACCTTCTGCGTCCAGGTATCGTCGCCATAGGCCTGCTCATGGCCGCTGCCGTTGGCTTCCAGGAAATACTTGAGCGATTCCGGGCAGAAGCCGGCGTAGTTGTCGGAGGCGAAGTGCTGCATGGTGTTCAGTGTTGAGCGGCCTGGCGCCTTACTTCTTGTCGGCCCACAGCTCGCCGCCGGTGGACCAGTTCTCGCGCTTGATGTCGGTGATGATGATGTCGACCGCCGACGGCGAGCAGCCCAGCGTTTCGCAGCTGACGCGGGTGACTTCCTCGACAAACTTGCGCTTCTGCTCGATGGTGCGGCCTTCAAACATTTCGACGTGGAAAGTCGGCATACATTGCTCCTGTGCTTGATTGATTGTTGTGGTCCGGGCGGGGAAGCTCTCCCCTTCAGTCCCGGTAGGAAGGATCGATTCTATCCAGTTTGCGCAGCAGCGCGGGCCACTCCATCACGCCCTCGACCGCGCCGTTGTCATAGAGCTGGGCGGAGGTCTTGTCCGCCACGGCGGCGCCGGGCTGCACCAGCGCGCCGCCCGCCTGCGCCGCGATCTGGACTTCGCAGGCCTTGATCAGCGTCGCCATCAGCACATAGGCTTCGGCCACGGTGCGCCCCACCGTCAGCGTGCCGTGGTTGCGCAACAGCAGGGCCGGATGCGCGCCCAGCGATGCGGTCAGCCGGGCGCCCTCGGCCGGGGTGAAGGCCAGGCCCTCGTAGTCGTGGTAGCCGATGCGTCCATGGAAACGCATGGCATGCTGCGACAGCGGCAGCAGCCCCGCCGCCTGCGCCGACACGGCAATGCCGGCGGTGTTATGCAGGTGCATCACGCACATCGCGTCGGCGCGCGCGGCATGCACCGCGGCGTGCAGCGCAAAGCCGGTCACGTTGACCGGATGCACGGTATCGCCGACGACTTCGCCGCGGCCGTTGATCTTGACCAGGTCGCTGGCGCGAATCTCGTCGAAGGCAAAGCCGAACGGGTTGATCAGGAAGTGATCCGGCTCGCCCGGCACCGTGGCCGAGATATGGGTGTAGATCAGGTCATCCCAGCCCGCGCGCGCGGCCAGGCGATAGGCGCCCGCGAGGTCGACGCGCACGCGCTGCTCTTCGGCCGAGACGGGATGGGAAGCGCCCGCGGCGCGCGCGGGCTGCAAGGCAAAAGACATGGGGTCGCTCCTGCGCCGCCCGGTCTGGCGTGCCGGGTACGGCCCGGCCTTCTGTGCCGCGCCGCGGGACCGCGATGCCGGCAGACCCGGCCGCAAGCCCTCGCGCGGCGCGCCGGACGGCAAAGGCGATACTTTAGCGCACCTTGGCGTCCGGGCTCGGGCTGGTGCCGGCGGCCGGCAACGGCCACGCGCGGCGCATCCAGGCGAACACCAGCGCGCCCAGCGCCAGTGCCGCCGCGGCGCACGCCAGCGAACTGGCAAAGCCGCCGCTGCGTGCCACCAGCGCGGTCGCCAGCGGCGGGCCGGCGATCTGGCCGAGGCCGTAGGACGCGGTCATCAGGCCCATCAGCCGTGGGGCGTGCGGCCCCCACAGCCGCCGCGCCTCGCGCATCGCAAACGCCACCAGCGCGGTAAAGGGCAGGCCGGCCAGCAGGCTGCTGACGGCAAAGCCGGCCACGCTCGGGAACACCACCGCGATCGCCACGCCTAGCGCCTGCATGCCGTACAGCAGCGCTAGCAGCTTGCGGTTGTCGTGCGCCATGCCGATCCGCGTTGCCACGAACGCGCCCACCGCCACGCCCGCGCCGAAGATCGGCCAGAACAGGTCGGCCCACACCGTGCCGGGCAGCGCTTCGCGCGCGATCACGGGCAAGAAGGTCGCGGTGATGATGTAGCCGAAGCCGGCCAGGCCGTAGGCCAGGGTCAGCGCCCAGGTCTGGGCATCGAGCCGGACCGTGCCGGCACCGGCACGGTCCGGCGAAGCTGCCGGCGCCGCTGCGGCCAGGGCGGCGGGGGCGGCGAAAATCCGCCAGACACCAGCCACCAGCACCACCGCCAGCGCGGTAAAGGCAAGCCAGCCATGGTCCGCATGCCAGCCCGCGCCGACCATGCCGGACGCGCCCAGCCCGGTGACCACGATGCCCAGGCCCGGGCCGCAGAAGATCAGCCCGCCCAGTTCCGGCCGGCCCAGCTCGGCCAGCCGCTGCAGGCACCAGGCGGCGGTGTAGACCATCACCAGGGCGCTGGCCACGCCCGCGGCGGCGCGCCACAGCGACCACGCCGGCATGCCGCCCGGCAAGGCCATGCCCAGCGTCAGCAGCACCGTCGCCACCAGGCCCAAGCGCACCATGCGCACCGCGTCGGGCCGGATGAACAGGCACACCGCGGCGCCGACGAAGTACCCGATGTAGTTCACCGTCGCCAGCCAGCCGCCCTGGTCAAGCGTGACCGTGCCGTCATGCAACATCATCGGCAGCAGCGGCGTAAAGGCGAAGCGGCCGATGCCCATCACCACCGCCAGCGACACCAGCCCGGCCAGCGCCACCGCAAACGGGCCGGCGGCGCGACGCCGCGCGGCCGCGGCCGCGACGCGCGCGGCAGGGTGTTCGGAGTCCAGGCTGTGCGGGGTAGGCATGAGGGGCGGCTGCGGGGGACAGCGGTTGCATTGCGATCCCTGTATGCTACGCTGCCATCATCATCTTGAAACATGAATTCTCAAGATGCCAGCCATTCTGAAATCTGATGGATTACCCGGGAGCCGCACCATGGATCTTGCCGCGCTGGAGATTTTCCGCGCCGTCGTCGAAGCTGGCGGCGTCACCCGCGCAGCCGAGCGGCTGCACCGGGTGCAGTCCAATGTCACCACCCGCATCCGCCAGCTGGAGCAGTCGCTGGGCGTCGACCTGTTCGTGCGCGACGGCCGGCGCATGGTGCTGACGCCGCCGGGCCAGACCCTGTTCGACTACGCCTGCCGGATCCTGACCCTGACCGAAGAAGCGCGCCAGGCGGTATTGCCGGCCCGCCCGCATGGCCGGCTGCGCATCGCCTCGATGGAAAGCACTGCCGCCAGCCGCCTGCCCGGGGTGCTGGCCGCGTATCACCAGGCCTGGCCCGAGGTGCAGCTGGAACTGGTGACGCTGGCCACGCGGCAGGCGTTCGATGCGCTGGCGCGCTTCGAGGTGGACTGCGCCTTCGTCGCCGAGCCGCTCGCCGATCCGGCGCTGCGCGCGGTGCCGGTGTTCGAGGAAGAGCTGGTGGTGATCACGCGCGAGCACCATCGCCCGGTACGCGGCGCGGCCGACCTGGAGGTGCCGACGCTGCTGGCGTTCGAGCCGGGCTGCAACTACCGCGCGCGGCTCGAGACCTGGTACGGCTCCGGCACCGCGCCGACGCCGCGCGTGCTGCAACTCAGCTCCTACCATGCCATCGTCGCCTGCGTCGCGGCCGGCATTGGCGCGGCGATCGTGCCGAGCTCCGTGCTCGGCCTGTACCGCGACCTGCCCGCCATCCGGCAGCACAGCCTGGGCGCGGCGGGCCGGGTGCGCACGCTGCTGGCGTGGCAGCCGTCGATGGCCAGCGCCGCGCTGCATGCGCTGGTCGAGGCCCTGCCCGAACTCACGCCGGCACCGCCCGGCGCGGCCGGCCCCGAACTGGCGGCGGCCTGACCGGCGGGGCCGCGTGCAAGATGTGCCCGGTGGCCTACACTTGAAGTGGCGTCACCACGGCACCTTGCCTGCCCCGCTCCTGCCATGAACCCTGCCACCGCGTTGCTGCGGGCCTTCCGGCTGCTGGCCAGCCTGGCGCTGGCATGCTGCGCCCTTGCCTTCGGCGGCAGCGGCGCCGCGGCCCCGCCGGCGGGCACCACGGCCACGGCCACCGCGCCGGTCTACGTGATTCCGTTGAAAGGCGCGGTCAGCCCGGCCAGTGCCAGCTTTATCCTGCGCGGCATGGCGCGCGCGCGCGAAGCCGGCGCGCAGCTGGTGGTGCTCGAAATGGACACGCCCGGCGGGCTGGATGCATCGATGCGCGAGATCATCCAGGCGATCCTGGCCTCGCCGGTGCCCGTGGCCAGCTATGTCTATCCCGGCGGAGCGCGCGCGGCCAGCGCGGGCACCTACATCCTCTACGCCAGCCATATCGCGGCGATGGCGCCGGGCACCAACCTGGGCGCGGCCACGCCGGTGCAGGTCGGCATCGGCGGGCCGCAGAAGCCTGAGTCCCTGCCCGGCGCCCGACCCGCTTCGGCGCCCGCCAGCGAGCCCGCGTCGGGCGACACCATGGCGCGCAAGCAGATGCACGATGCCTCGGCCTATATCCGCGGGCTGGCGCAACTGCGCGGACGCAACGCCGAGTGGGCCGAGCGCGCGGTACGCGAGTCGGTCAGCCTGTCGGCGGACGAAGCGCTGGCCCAGCACGTGGTCGACCTGGTAGCCGCCGACCTGCCCGCGCTGCTGCGACAGGCCGAGGGACGCAAGCTCACCGCGGCGGGCGGCAAGGCCAGCGTGCTGCACACCGCCAATGCCCCGGTGGTGACGCTGGAGCCGGACTGGCGCAACCGCTTCCTGGCCGTGATCACCGAGCCCAGCGTGGCCCTGTTGCTGATGATGATCGGCATTTACGCGCTGATCTTCGAGTTTTCGACGCCGGGCATGGTGGTGCCGGGCATCGTCGGCGCAATCTGCCTGCTGCTGGCGCTGTTCGCGCTGCACATGCTGCCGGTGAACTACGCCGGGCTGGCGCTGGTGGCGTTGGGCATCGGCTGCATGGTGGCGGAACTGTTCCTGCCGACGTTCGGCGCGCTTGGCGTCGGCGGCATCGTCGCCTTCGCCTTCGGCGCGGTGATGCTGATCGACACCGACGTGCCGGGCTTTGGCGTGCCGCTGCCGATGGTGGCGGCGCTGTCGGCGCTGTCGGCGGTGTTCGTGTTCGGCATGTCGGCGCTGCTGGTGCGCTCGCGCAAGCGCCCGGTGGTCAGCGGCGCCGACACGCTGGTCGGCAGCCGCGGGGAGCTGCTCGACGACCTGCGCGAGGAAGGCTGGGCCAGCGTGCGCGGCGAGACCTGGCGCGTGCGCAGCGCCACCCCGCTGGCGCGCGGCACGCCGGTGCTGGTCACCGGACGCAGTGGCCTGGTGCTCGAAGTGATCGCCGCGGGCAGCGCGCCGGCCTCCTCTTCCCCATCGACCCCTGACACGGGAGCCTGACCATGGCCTACGGATTCAGCTTCGGCGGTGTGATTTTCCTGCTGGCACTGCTGATCATCATGGCGTTCCGCGTGCTGCGCGAATACGAACGCGGCGTGGTGTTCATGCTCGGGCGCTTCTGGAAGGTCAAGGGCCCGGGACTGGTGCTGCTGATCCCGGCGGTACAGCAGATGGTCAGGGTCGACCTGCGCACGGTGGTGATGGACGTGCCGCCGCAGGACGTGATCTCGCGCGACAACGTTTCGGTCAAGGTCAATGCGGTGGTGTACTTCCGCGTGGTCGATCCCGAACGCGCCATCATCCAGGTGGCGAACTTCCTCGAAGCCACCAGCCAGCTGGCACAGACCACGCTGCGCTCGGTGCTGGGCAAGCACGAGCTGGACGAGATGCTGGCCGAGCGCGAGAAGCTCAACCTCGACATCCAGCAGGCGCTCGACGCGCAGACCGACGCCTGGGGCATCAAGGTGTCGAACGTCGAGATCAAGCACGTCGACCTGAACGAGACCATGGTCCGCGCCATCGCGCGCCAGGCCGAAGCCGAACGCGAGCGGCGCGCCAAGGTGATCCATGCCGAAGGCGAACTGCAGGCGTCGGAGAAGCTGCTGGAAGCGGCGCAGATGCTGGCGCGGCAGCCACAGGCCATGCAGCTGCGCTACATGCAGACGCTGACGCAGATCGCCGGCGACAAGAGTTCGACCATCGTGTTTCCGCTGCCGATCGATTTGCTGACGACGCTGCGCAGCGCTACGGGGAACACGGAGAAGTAGGAAAGGAGACTGCCGCAATGCCTGCGGCGGATGGCCCCCTCTCCCGCTCGCGGGAGAGGGGTTGGGGGGAGGGCCGGCGCCTGCCAGGCACGATGCCGAATCACTTCGTGGCAGTTCCGGCCCTCTCCCCGCCCCTCTCCCACAAATGGGAGAGGGGAGCAAATCCGCGATGATCGTTACGCGATCAAACCTTGCCCGCCACCCATTCGCTGACACCCGCCAGCGCCTGCGGCAGCTTGCCCGGCTCGGTGCCGCCGGCCTGCGCCATGTCCGGGCGGCCGCCGCCCTTGCCGCCCACCTGCTGGGCGACAAAGTTGACCAGTTCGCCGGCCTTGACCTTGCCGGTGGCGTCGGCGGTGACGCCGGCGATCAGGCTGACCTTGCCGTCGGCCACCGCGCCCAGCACGATGGCGGCACTCTGCAGCTTGTCCTTGAGCTTGTCCATGGTCTCGCGCAGGGTCTTGACGTCGGCACCGTCCAGCTGCGCGGCCAGCACCTTCAGGCCCTTGACGTCGACCGCCTGCGCCGCCAGCTCGTCGCCCTGCGACGCGGCCAGCTTGCTCTTCAGGCGCTCCAGCTCCTTCTCCAGCGCGCGCACCTGGTCCTGCACCTGGCCGATACGCGGCACCAGTTCCGAAGGCTGCGCCTTGAGCACGGCGGCGGCCTGGTTCAGCTTGGCGTCCAGGCCCTGCAGGTAGTGCAGCGCGTTGTCGCCGGTGATGGCTTCGACGCGGCGGATGCCGGCGGCGACGCCCCCTTCCATCACGATCTTGAACAGGCCGATATCGCCGGTGCGGTGCACGTGGGTGCCGCCGCACAGTTCCTTCGAAGTGCCGATCGACAGCACGCGCACGTCGTCGGCGTACTTCTCGCCGAACAGCGCCATCGCGCCGCTCTTGACCGCGTCGTCGAACGGCATGATCTCGGCGTGCGTATCCTCGTTGCGCAGGATCTCGGCGTTGACGATCTCTTCAACCTGGCGGATCTGCGCGTCGGTCAGCGCGGCGTTGTGCGAGAAGTCGAAGCGGGTCTTGTCCGCATCGACCAGCGAGCCCTTCTGCTGCACGTGGCTGCCCAGCACTTCGCGCAGCGCCTTGTGCATCAGGTGGGTGGCCGAGTGGTTGCGCACGGTGCGCGCGCGGCGCAGCGCGTCGACCTGCGCCGACACGGCATCGCCGAGCTTGAGCGCACCGCCCTGCAGCGTGCCCTGGTGGCCGAACACGTCGGCCTGGATCTTGGTGGTGTCGGCCACGGCAAAGGTCGCGTTGCCGGCCCGCAGCACGCCCTGGTCGCCGGCCTGGCCGCCGGACTCGGCGTAGAACGGGGTGTTGTCGAGCACCACCACGCCGGTCTGGCCGGGCTGCATGGTGTCGACCGAGGCGCCCTCCACATACAGCGCGGTGACCCTGGCCTGCGGCAGTTCCAGCTTTTCGTAGCCGTGGAACACGGTCTTGTCGCCGGTGTACTCCAGGCCGGCGGCCATCTTGAACTTGCCGGCGGCGCGTGCCTGCTCGCGCTGGCGATTCATGGCGGCGTCGAAGGCGGCCTCGTCCACGCCGATTTCCTGCTCGCGGCACACGTCCTGGGTCAGGTCCAGCGGGAAGCCGAAGGTGTCATGCAGCTTGAAGGCGAGTTCGCCGTCCAGCATCTTGCCGCCCTTGAGCTTGAGCTCGGCCAGCGCAGCGTCCAGGATGGCCATGCCGTTCTCGATGGTCTCGAAGAAGCGCTCTTCCTCGGCCTTCAGCACTTCGGTCACGCGCGACTGCGCCTCGGCCAGTTCGGGGTAGGCCTGACCCATCTGCTCGACCAGGTCCGGCACCAGCTTGTGGAAGAACGGGGTCTTCTGGCCCAGCTTGTAGCCATGGCGGATGGCGCGGCGGATGATCCGGCGCAGCACGTACCCGCGGCCTTCGTTGCCGGGGATCACGCCGTCGACGATCAGGAACGAGCACGCGCGGATATGGTCGGCGATGACCTTCAGCGAGTTCTGGTTCAGGTTGTCGATATGGGTCTCGCGCGCGGCGGCCTTGATCAGTGCCTGGAACAGGTCGATCTCGTAGTTGCTGTGCACGTGCTGCAGCACCGCGGCGATGCGCTCCAGGCCCATGCCGGTGTCGACGCACGGCTTGGGCAGCGGCGTCATGTTGCCCTGCTCGTCGCGGTTGAACTGCATGAACACCAGGTTCCAGACCTCGATGTAGCGATCGCCGTCTTCCTCGGGCGATCCCGGCGGGCCGCCCCACACGTCGGGGCCGTGGTCGTAGAAGATTTCCGAGCACGGGCCGCATGGGCCGGTGTCGGCCATCTGCCAGAAGTT
This sequence comes from Cupriavidus taiwanensis, assembly GCF_900250115.1. Taxonomy (NCBI): domain Bacteria; kingdom Pseudomonadati; phylum Pseudomonadota; class Betaproteobacteria; order Burkholderiales; family Burkholderiaceae; genus Cupriavidus; species Cupriavidus taiwanensis. The sequence goes on from NZ_LT984803.1 coordinate 2,539,635, forward strand.
GTCCGAGGCGTAGCGCGCGCCCTTGTTGTCGCCGATGCGCACGATGCGCCCGGCCGGCACGCCCACTTCCTTCGCCCAGATGTCATAGGCCTCGTCGTCTTCGGCATAGACCGTCACCCACAGCTTCTCTGCCGGCAGCTGGTAGGTCTTGGTCAGCAGTTCCCAGGCGTACTGGATCGCCTCGCGCTTGAAGTAGTCGCCAAACGAGAAGTTGCCCAGCATCTCGAAGAACGTATGGTGGCGCGCGGTGTAGCCGACGTTCTCGAGGTCATTGTGCTTGCCGCCCGCGCGCACCGAGCGCTGCGCCGAGGTGGCGCGGCTGTAGGGGCGCTTGTCGGTGCCCAGGAACACGTCCTTGAACTGCACCATGCCGGAATTGGTGAACAGCAGCGTCGGGTCGTTCGCCGGCACCAGGCTGGACGAGCGGACCACGGTATGGCCCTTCGATTCGAAGAACTGCAGGAACTTGCTGCGAATGTCTGAGACTTTCATGGGATGGCGGACGCTTGCCCCGGCGTGGCCGGGCGCGACGAATCAGTATGGGATTTGCAAACCGTTGATTATACGGGCAAGGCAGGCCGCCGGGCAGGTCGGCCCCGGCGCCCGGGAAGCGGCCGGCTATCGCCCGGAATCCAGTAGCCACGAGATACGCATGCATCACTTGCGGCGGCACCGGCGACTTGCCGGTGGTACAGTGCAGCCAACCCGCGCCGCCCCGTTTCCGGGGCGCGCCGAGCGCCCGCATTCCGCATCCGATCCCCCTTGCCTCTGCCTCGAATACCGCCATGGGAGCCTTAAGCCATCTCCGCGTCCTCGACCTGACCCGCGTCCTCGCCGGGCCGTGGTGCGCCCAGAACCTTGCCGACTTCGGCGCTGACGTGATCAAGATCGAGCGCCCCGGCGCCGGCGACGACACCCGCACCTGGGGGCCGCCCTGGCTCAAGGACGAGGACGGCCGCGACACCGCCGAGGCCGCCTACTACCTGGCCGCCAACCGCAACAAGCGTTCGGTCACCTGCGACATCAGCACCCCGGAAGGCCAGCGGATCGTGCGCGACCTGGCCGCGCAGAGCGACGTGGTGCTGGAGAACTACAAGGTCGGCCAGCTGAAGAAATATGGCCTGGACTACGACTCGCTGCGGCAGGTCAGGCCCGACCTGATCTACTGCTCGGTCACCGGCTTCGGCCAGACCGGCCCGTATGCGGCGCGCCCCGGCTATGACTTCATCATCCAGGGCATGGGCGGCTTCATGAGCCTGACCGGCGAGCGCGACGACCTGCCCGGCGGCGGCCCGCAGAAGGCCGGCGTGGCGATTTCCGACCTGATGACCGGCCAGTACGCCACCATCGCCGTGCTGGCGGCGCTGGCGCACCGCGACCGCACCGGCGAGGGCCAGTACATCGACATGGCGCTGCTCGACGTGCAGGTGGCCATGCTCGCCAACATGAACACCAACTACCTGGCCAGCGGCGAGGCGCCGCGCCGCTGGGGCAACGCGCACCCGAACATCGTCCCCTACCAGACCTTCCAGGCCGCCGACGGCTGGATCATCGTCGCGGTGGGCAACGACGGGCAGTTCCGCAAGTTCGTCACCGACGGCGGCATGCCGGAGCTGGCCGACGACCCGCGCTTTGCCACCAACCCGCAGCGCGTGGCCAACCGCGACCTGCTGGTGCCGATCCTGGCCGGGATGGTGCGCCCGCGCACCCGCGCGCAATGGATCCGCGACCTGGAGGCCGCGGGCGTGCCGTGCGGCCCGATCAACACGCTCGACGACGTGTTCGAGGACGACCAGGTCAAGGCGCGCGGCCTGCGCGTGGACCTGCCGCACCCGAGCGCGGGCGAGGTCAAGCTGGTCGGCAGCCCGATCAAGATGAGCGCGACGCCGCCGCAGGCGCTGCGCCACCCGCCGCTGCTGGGCGAGCACACCGACACCGTGCTGGCCGGGACCCTGGGCTACAGCGCCGCGCAGATCGCCGCGCTTCGCGCAAAGGGTGTGCTGTAAGATTCTCCTCCAGCCCGCGGCAGGCCATCCGGCCGCGGGCGCTTTCCGGAAGTTCAGTCCCCACTGAAGTACTTTCCCGGGCGCGCGCCCGCGCAAAGCGAAGGAGAACCCATGCTGACCGACGCCATCCTGGCCTTCCTGCATTTCCTGGCGATCTTCGTCCTGATCACGCTGATGGCCGCCGAGGCCGTGGCGCTGCGTCCGGACCTTACGCCCGCCACCGTGCGGCGCCTGTCGCTGTATGACCTGTTCTACTTCCTGTCGGCGATCGCGGCGCTGGGGACCGGCCTGCTGCGCCTGTTCTACGGCGCCAAGGGCGCGGACTTTTACCTGCACAACCCCTGGTTCCACGCCAAGATGGGCGTGTTCGTGCTGATCGCGCTGTGCTCGCTGCCGCCCACCCTTGCCATCGCGCGCTGGCGCAAGCAGGCGCGCAGGCTGCCCGATTACGTGCCGCCGCCGTCCGAGATCAAGGCGGCGCGGCGCTGGGTCATGATCGAATCGCACCTGGTGATCCTGCTGCCGCTGTGCGCCGTGATGATGGCGCGCGGCATCGGGGCCCGCTGACCATCGCCGAAATTCCCAATCCCCCTGTCCTCCGCAACATGCTGAAGAAACTGCTTGCCGCCGCGCTGACCGCGGCACTGATGCCCGCCGCCGCGGTGGCGGCGACCAACGCCTATCCCTCCAAGCCGGTCCGCTTCGTCGTGCCCTACCCGGCCGGCGGCCCGCTCGACACCGTGGCGCGCGCCATCGGCGACAAGCTGCGCGACAGCCTGGGCCAGCCCGTGATCGTGGAAAACAAGCCCGGCGCCGGCGGCAACCTCGGTGCGGACTACGTCGCCAAGCAGCCCGCCGACGGCTACACCATCGTCATGGGCGCGGTGGCCACGCACGCGATCAACCCGACGCTGTTCAGCAAGATGCCGTACGACCCGGTGAAAGACTTCGCGCCGGTCACGCTGGTTGCCGACGTGCCCAACGTGCTGGTGATGCACCCCGGCAAGGCCGCCGAGCTGCATATCAACAACGTGCGCGACCTGGTCGCATACGCGCGCAAGAACCCGGGCAAGCTGGACTACGCCTCGGGCGGCAATGGCAGCGCCGGCCACCTGTCGGGCGAGCTGTTCAAGAGCATGGCGAAGGTCAGCATGGTCCATATCCCCTACAACGGCGCGGCGCCGGCGCAGCTGTCGGTGCTGTCGGGCCAGACCGACCTGATCTTCGACAACCTGGCCTCGGCCTCGGCCAATATCAAGGCGGGCAAGCTCAAGGCCTTCGCCGTGACCACCGCCGGCCGCGCCGCGGCCGTCCCGGAGCTGCCGACCATTGCCGAGGCCGGCAAGGGACTGGGGCTGGAAGGCTTCGACATCTCGACGTGGTTCGGCGTGTTCGCGCCGGCCAACACGCCGCGCGAGATCGTCGAACGGCTCAACCACGAGATCGTGGCGATCCTGAAGACCGACGACATGAAGGCCCGCCTGGCCCGCATCGGCGCCCAGCCGGCGCCGACCACGCCGGAGCAGTTCGCGGCGCTGATCCAGAAGGAACTGAAGAAGTATGCGCAGATCGTGAAGGTGTCGGGGGCGAAGGTCGACTGACCACAAGCGTTCGCGGCCCCCAAGGTTTTGGGTGCTCCCAAGCCGCCCGAGCTGGCCTCGGCAAGGTGTTCTCCCTCTCCCCTTCACGGGGAGAGGGTCGGGGTGAGGAGTGGTTTAGCGAGGTACCAAACCAGGCGAAGCCAACGGTTTCTTAGCCCCCAGGCTGCGGCAAGCGCTCACCCTCACCCCCGCCCCTCTCCCGCGCGCGGAAGAGGGGAGAAAACCAGCGCTATCCGGCACGCTCGCGCCTGTCCGTCCTTTTCCTTTGCACCCACAGCTTCCCCGCCGAATCCCCTTCCAGCCGCGGCAGCAGCAACCCCACCTGCACGATCTGCGCGCCTTCCATGCGCGTCACCGTCAGCGGCAGCCCGGCGATCTCGACGCTGTCGCCCTCCACCGGCGGCGACGTGAACGCGCGCTGCATCGCGCTTTCCAGCGTCAACGATGCCTGGTCGGGCGTCAGTGCGCGCGTGCCGTAGAGCGCGGCCACGTCGCGCAGCGGCGCGTCGCCCGACAGCAGGAAATCGTGCGAGACCTGTTCCCAGGTGGGCGCCCGCCCCGGCGTCTGGAACAACGCCGACAGCAGCGGCAACGAGACGGTCGGCCCCAGCACGCAGACCGCGTCGCCGGCGCGCAATACCGTCTGGCCCGGGTCGGCGAGCGCGTCGTCGCGGGCCACGGTCAGCAGGCGGCAGCGTGGCGGCAGTTCCAGCTGGTCGGCGCGCACGTTCTCGACCGGTGCGTTGGGGCCGACCTCGAACTGCATCACTTCCAGGATCGGCGCGCGCGTGCCGCGCAGGCGCGAACGCGCCAGCGGCTCGGGGTAGCCGGGGCGCAGCACGCGCGCCAGCCGCGCCGCCGCCGACACGGTGGTGCCCTGGAACAGCAGGCTGGCCAGCACCACCGCAAAGGCAATGCGGAACAGCAGGCCCGATTGCGGCACTTCGCGCAACAGCGGGAACAGCGCCAGCACGATCGGCACCGCGCCGCGCAGGCCCATCCAGGCGATAAAGCCGGTTTCGCGCGCATTGAAGCGGAACGGCAGCAGCGCCAGCCAGACCGCCACCGGCCGCGCCACCAGCATCAGGAAGGCCGCCACCGCCACAGCGGGGCCGGCGACTTCCCAGATCCGGTGCGGCGCCACCAGCAGCCCCAGCAGCAGGAACATGGCGGACTGTGCCAGCCACGCCATGCCGTCCATGGCGCGCATGGTGTCGGCGGTGACGGCGCGCTCGCGGTTGCCGATCAGCATGCCGGTCAGGTACACCGCCAGGAAGCCGCTGCCGCCGGCGCTCTGCACGATGGCAAAGACCATCGCGCCGCCCGAGCACAGCAGGATCGACTGCAGGCCTTCGGCCACGCGCGTGCGCTCCAGCACATTGGCCAGGCAATAGCCGAGTCCAAGGCCCAGCACGCCGCCCACGCCGAACTGCACCAGCAGGCGCAGCACCAGGTCCAGCGGCGTCAGGCCGCCGGGCGCGGTCAGCCATTCGATCAGCGTCAGCGTCAGGAAGATCGCCATCGGGTCATTGATGCCGGATTCGATCTCGAGCACGCTCGCCACCCGCTCCTTGAGCCGGATGCCGCTGCTATTGAGCGTCGAGAACACCGCGGCGGCATCGGTGGAGCCGACGATGGCCCCCAGCAGCAGCCCCAGCCGCCAGTCGATGCCGAGCAGCCAGGCGGCGAATATCCCCACCAGCGCGGCCGTCACCAGCACGCCGACCGTGGCCAGCGACAGCGACGGCCTGAGCGCCACGCGGAAGGTGGCAAAGCGCGTGCGCAGCCCGCCGTCGAGCAGGATGACGGCCAGCGCCAGGTTGCCCACCAGGAAGCTGAGCCAGGTGTCGTTGAAGCGAATGCCGCCGGGGCCGTCCACGCCGGCCAGCATGCCCACGGCCAGGAACACCAGCAGGAACGGCACGCCGAAGCGTGCCGAGAACGCCCCCAGCACGATGCCCAGGGACATCACGATGCCGCCGATCAGGATGACGTGGTCGATGCTCTCCAAGCTGCTCCTTGCCTCAGCTATATGTTCTCGCCGGAGCCTTTCCAACCTTACAGGGCTGTCAGGCCGATGCTGTCGCGGAGACCGCGGTACCAACACGCGGACTGCTCCGGATGATAGCGCAGCACTTCCACCGCCTCACCCGCCAGCCCGCCTCCAGACTGGATTTGCGGACCGGTCAGAGGTCTTTTAAGCGCCATCTCACTAGGGGATACCCGAACCATGACGCTGTTTGCAGACATCTGAAAGGTAGCTGAAAGGTCGCCCCCTTAACTTCCACCCTGCCCGCAGGAGGGCCCTTCGTTGCAGATCGCATTGATGCGGGGCAACAAAGGGTCGACCGCAGATTTTCAAGCGTCTTATCGAGGAGATTCACTTTGCGCATACGTAGCCAAAAGGACTTTGCCTCCGGCCTGATGTTCATTCTGGTCGGATTTGGCTTTTCCTGGGTCGCACGCGGTTATTCCATGGGAACTGCCGCAAAAATGGGACCGGGATACTTCCCGTTCTGGCTCGGCATCGTGCTCGCCCTGCTGGGCGCGCTGGTGCTGTGGGGGTCGTTGTCTTCCAAGTCGGAAGAAGACAGCCTGGCCCGCTGGGACATCAAGACGCTGCTGTGGATCCTCGGTTCGGTGGTGCTGTTCGGCCTGCTGCTCAAGCCGCTGGGCATGGTGCTGTCGGTGCTGGTGCTGGTGCTGGTGTCGTCGATGGCCAGCCATGAATTCAGCTGGAAGGGTGCCATCCTTAACTCGATCATCCTGGTGCTGATCAGCCTGGGCGCGTTCGTGTACGGCATCAACCTGCAGATGCCGGTGTGGCCGGCTTTCCTGGCAAGCTAAGGAGGCCGCCAACATGGAACTACTCGCCAACCTGGGCCTGGGCTTCTCCACCGCCCTGACCTTCCAGAACCTCGCGTACGCCTTCCTCGGCTGCGTGCTGGGCACCCTGATCGGCGTGCTGCCGGGCCTGGGGCCGCTGGCCACCATCGCCATGCTGCTGCCGGTGACCTACACGCTGCCGCCGGTGGCCGCGCTGATCATGCTGGCCGGCATCTACTACGGCGCGCAGTATGGTGGCTCGACCACCGCCATCCTGGTGAACCTGCCCGGTGAATCGTCGTCGGTGGTGACCACCATCGACGGCTACCAGATGGCCAGGCGAGGGCGAGCGGGGGTGGCGCTGGCGACAGCGGGCCTGGGCTCGTTCTTCGCCGGCTGCGTCGCCACCATGATCCTCGCCGCGTTTGCCGCGCCGCTGTCGGAACTGGCGTTCAAGTTCGGCCCCGCCGAGTACTTCTCGCTGATGGTGCTGGGCCTGATCGGCGCCGTGGTGCTGGCCTCGGGTTCGCTGGTCAAGGCCATTGCGATGATCGTGCTGGGCCTGCTGCTGGGCCTGGTCGGCACCGACGTCAACTCGGGCGCCGCGCGCTTCTCGTTCGACGTGCCGGAACTGACCGACGGCCTGAACTTCGTCTCGGTGGCAATGGGTGTGTTCGGCTTTGCCGAAATCATCGCCAACCTGGAGCAGAAGGAGCACCGCGAGACCTTCACCGACCACATCACCAACCTGTTCCCGACCAAGGAAGACTTCAAGCGCATGATCCCTGCAGTGCTGCGCGGCACCTTGCTGGGCTCGGCGTTGGGCATTCTGCCGGGTGGCGGTGCTTCGCTGGCCTCGTTCGCCGCGTACTCGCTGGAGAAGAAGACCTCCAAGCATGCCAGTGAATTCGGCAAGGGCGCGATCGAAGGCGTGGCGGGTCCGGAGTCGGCCAACAACGCGGCCTCGCAGACCTCGTTCATCCCGCTGCTGACGCTGGGCATTCCGCCCAACGCCGTGATGGCGCTGATGGTCGGTGCGATGACCATCCACAACATCCAGCCCGGCCCGCAGGTGATGACCAGCAACCCGGCGCTGTTCTGGGGCCTGATCGCCTCGATGTGGATCGGCAACCTGATGCTGGTGGTGCTGAACCTGCCGCTGATCGGCATCTGGGTCAAGCTGCTGAAGGTGCCCTACCGTTACCTGTACCCGGCCATCCTGACGTTCTGCTGCATCGGCGTGTACTCGGTCCAGAACACCACCTTCGACGTGTTCCAGACCGCTGCCTTCGGCGTGATCGGCTACCTGTTCATCAAGCTGCGCTGCGAACCGGCACCGCTGCTGCTCGGCTTCGTGCTGGGGCCGATGATGGAAGAAAACTTCCGCCGTTCGCTGCTGCTGTCGCGTGGTGACTTCAGCGTGTTCGTCACGCGCCCGCTGTCGATGGGCCTGCTGATCGCCGCCGCGGTGCTGGTCGTGATCGTGGCGCTGCCGTCGATCAAGGCCAAGCGCGAAGAAGCGTTCCAGGAAGAATAAGCAGGAAATAGCACCGGCCTGGCGCTGGTGGCAACAAACCTGAAGGGCACCGCAAGGTGCCCTTTTTTTCGTCCGTCGCCCGTCGCCGCTAAGCCCCGAACAGTTCGCTGCAGGCCGCCCGCACCGCCGCCGTGACCTGCCCGCGGCCGTGGTCGCGCCGCTCCAGCATGCCGATCTGGCGCATCACCGGCTCGCCGTTGACCAGCAGCGCCAGCACCCGCAAGGCGTCGTCGTCGCGCCAGCGCGCGCGCCGCAGCAGCGGCACCACGGTCACTCCCACTTCCTGGCGCACCAGTTCGACCAGCGCCTCGATCGCGTTCAGCTCCAGGAATTCATTGACCTTCAGGTGAGCGCGACGCAGCGCGCGCTCCACCAGCACGCCGGTGCGCTGGCTGCGGTCGAAGCGCAGATAGGGGTTGGCCGCCAGCGCCTCGCGCGCGTCGCGGCCCGGGCTGCCGCGCGCGGCGATGGCCACCAGCGGCTCCTGGTACAGCGGCGTCCAGCGCAGCGAGCCCGGCACGCGCGCGGCGCCTTCCACCAGGATGGCGGCGTCGAGTTCGCCGGCCTCCACCTGCGCCGCCAGCTCGATCGACTTGGCACCGACCAGGCGCACCTCGAGCGCCGGATAAGTGCGCTTCATGCGCGCCACCGCGTGCGACAGGCCGCCCATTACCGACACCACCGCGCCCACCGCGACCGCGCCCGCCATGGCTTCGGCCGACGCCAGCGGCAGCCGCATCTCGTCATACAGCGCCAGCAGCCTGCGCGCCTGCGGCAGCAACGCGCGGCCATCCGCATTGAGCACCGCCACGCGGCCGTTGCGGTCGAACAGCTCACGCCGCAGCTCGGTTTCCAGCGCGCGCATCTGCAGGCTGACCGCGGCCTGGGTCAGCGCCACCTGCGCCGCCGCGGCGGCGAACGAGCCGTGCTCGGCCACGGCAACAAAGGTACGAAGGAAACGGACAGTGCTCATGGTGCACACCCAGGCAAAAAAACGCCTTGTCGCCAGGGCGTTCGATACTTAAAAATTTCTTGTGACATCGAAAAGGAATATTAGCTTTCTTTGTGACTGGCGGCGCGGAATAATGAAGGCCGATCATCAATCGGCCTCCTCGCGCCCGATCTCCGGAGACACCCATGACATCCTGGCTGCGCCGCCTCGGCACCGGCCTCGGCATCGGCCTGTGCCTGGCCACCACCCCCGCACTGGCAGACAGCTACCCGAGCAAGCCCATCCGGCTGCTCGTGCCCTTCCCCGCCAGCGGCGCCACCGACCTGCTGGCCCGCGCCATCGCGCAGAAGGTGGGCAGCAACATGGGCCAGCAGATCGTGGTCGACAACCGCCCCGGCGCCGGCGGCGCGATCGGCTCCGACATGGCCGCCAAGGCCGCGCCCGACGGCTATACGCTGCTGATCGCCACCACCAGCACGCATTCGATCGGGCCGCATATCAATCCCCGGCTGCCGTACCAGACCGAGACCGACTTCACGCCGGTGGGCCAGGTCGCGATCGCCACCAACGTGCTGGTGGTGCCCAACAGCCTGCCGGTGAAGAACGTGCGCGAGCTGATCGACTATGCCAAGAAGCATCCCGGCGAGCTGAACTACGCCTCGAGCGGCAACGGCACCGTGGTGCACCTGACCACCGAGGCGTTCAAGACGCAGGCGGGCGTGTTCATCACCCACATCCCTTACCGCGGCACCGCGCTGGCGGTGCCCGACCTGATCTCGGGCAAGGTGCAGGTGCTGTTCGACAGCATCGTGTCGGGGCTGCCGCATGTGAAGGACGGCAAGCTCAAGGCACTGGCGGTGACCAGCGCCAGGCGCTCGCCGCTGGCGCCGGAAATCCCCACCGTCAGCGAATCCGGCCTGCCCGGCTTCGTCTCCGATACCTGGTTCGGCATCTATGGCCCCAAGGGCATGCCGGCCGATATCGTCAACCGCCTCAATGCCGAGTTCAACAAAGCCATCCAGTCGCCCGAGGTCAAGGAACGGCTGGCCAAGCTGGGCGCCGAACCGGTCGGCGGCACGCCCGCCCAGTTCGCCGCCATGGTGAAGCAGGACAGCGCGCGCTGGGGCAAGCTGATCAGGGATCGCAAGATCACGGCAGAATAAGCACGCCACCGAGACGCCACCGAGCACTCCGGCGCACCGAGCACAAAGGACTACCCATGCAGAACTTCAACTGGACCAACCCCTACCCGTCCGTGCGCATTCCGCTGTTTGCGCGCAATGTGGTCTCGACCTCGCACCCGCTGGCCGCGCAGGCCGGCCTGCGCATGCTGCTCAAGGGCGGCAATGCCGTCGATGCCGCCATCGCCGCGGCTGCCGCCATCACCATCGTCGAGCCGGTGTCGTGCGGCCTGGGCAGCGATGCCTTCGCCATCCTGTGGGACGGCAAGTCGCTGCACGGCCTGAACTCGTCGGGCGTGGCTCCAGCGGCGTGGAGCCCGGAATACTTCAAGGCAAAGTACGGCACCGACGCCAATGGCCTCGCCATGCGGCCGATCCGCGGCTGGGATTCGGTCACCGTCCCCGGCGTGGTCGCCGGCTGGGCCGCGCTGCACGAGCGCTTCGGCAAGCTGCCGTTCGCCGACCTGATGGAGCCCGCGATCGAGATCGCCGAGCGCGGCTACGCCGTGCCGCCGGTGGTGGCGCACAAGTGGGCAGCCGCGGTGCCGGAACTGAAAGACCAGCCCGGCTACGCCGAGACCTTCATGCCCAACGGCCGCGCCCCAGCGGTGGGCGAGAAGTTCACCATGAAGGCCGCCGCCGAGACCCTGCGCCAGATCGGCGCGAGCCGCGGCCGTGCCTACTACGAAGGCGAGATCGCCGAGAAGATCGCCGCCTTCAGCAAGCAATGCGGCGGCGCGATGACGCTCGACGACCTGCGCAACTACCGGCCTGACTGGGTAAAGCCGATCAGCAAGTCCTACCGCGGCTACGAGCTGCACGAGATCCCCCCCAATGGCCAGGGCATCGCCGCGCTGATCGCGCTGGGCATCCTCGACCAGTTCGACCTGGCCTCGATCCCGGTGGATTCGGTCGATTCGCAGCACCTGCAGATCGAGGCCATGAAGCTGGCCTTCGCCGACCTGTACCAGTACGTCGCCGATCCGCGCAGCATGGAAGTCACGCCCGAACAGATGCTTGACGACGCCTACCTGAAGTCGCGCGCCAAACTGATCGACATGCAGCGCGCCACGCATTTCAACTTCGGCATGCCCAAGGTCGGCGGCACCATCTACCTGACCGCGGCGGACGAGAACGGCATGATGATCTCGTTCATCCAGTCGAACTACATGGGCTTCGGCTCGGGCGTGGTGGTGCCGGGCACCGGCATCAGCCTGCAGAACCGCGGCGTCGGCTTCTCGATGGATCCGAAATCCGCCAACGTGGTAGCGGGCGGCAAGCGTCCGTTCCACACTATCATCCCGGCCTTCCTGACCAAGAACGGCCAGCCGGTGATGAGCTTCGGCGTGATGGGCGGCGACATGCAGCCGCAGGGACACCTGCAGACCGTGGTGCGGATGCTCGACTACAACCAGCAGCCGCAGGCCGCCTGCTGCGCGCCGCGCTGGAAGGTCAACCGCGACTTCACGCTGGACGTCGAAGGCACCATGGACCCGGCCACGGTCGAGGGCCTGAAGGCGCGCGGCCACCAGCTCAAGTCGGTGGACGACCCGTACATGGACTTCGGTTCGGGCCAGTTTATCTGGCGCCTGTCGGATGATCCGGAACAGGGCTACGTCGCGGCCAGCGACAGCCGGCGCGACGGGCAGGCGGTCGGGTTCTGAACGCAGGTTTAGCGGAGCACCAACGCCGCGCCAACCAACATTTGCGTACTCCCTGTCCCGCAAGCGGGCGAGGGGAGCTTGCTGCGAACGACAGCGCGACAACACCGCTGATCCAACTGGCCCGCTCGCAAGCCCTCCAATTGTCCATGGCCCGCCGGCCCGGTCTCCGTACACTGTAACGGAAGAATTCCGGAGCCCTCGCGCCATGACCACTTACGCCTTCCGCCTGCTCAACGTCTTTGCCGAATCGACCTTCGGCGGCAATCCCCTGTGCGTGTTCGAAGACGCGCGCGGCATGGACCACGCCAACATGCAGGCGCTGGCGCTGCAGTTCAACCTGTCGGAAACCACCTTTATCCTGCCGTCGGAACAGGCCAGCGCGCGCGTGCGCATCTTCACCCCCGGCTATGAGATGCGCTTCGCCGGCCATCCGGCGCTGGGCACCGCGCACGTGGTGCGCGAACTGGCGGGCACCGGCGCTGCGCTGACGCTGGAGTTCGCCGCGGGCGTGGTGCCCGTGAACGCGCAGGGCGACGTCTGGACCTTCACCGCACCCCATCGCGGCAAGCCCAGGACCGCGCCGTCCGGGCTCTCCGACGCCGGCATGGCCTCCCTGCTCGGCCTGCGCGAACAAGACCTGCTGATGGCGCCGATGTGGGTCGATACCGGCGCCGACCAGCTGCTGGTGCCGGTGCGCAGCGCCGATGCGGTGCGCCGCGCCCATCCCGACAGCGCGCGGCTGGACCTGTGGCCGCAAAGCAGCCTGGGCCGCAAGACCGCCTACGTCTTTGCTTTCGACCCCGAACAGCCCGGCCACGTGCTGGCGCGCTACTTCTTCACCAAGCAGGGCGGCGGCGTGGCCGAGGATCCGGGCACGGGTTCGGCCTGCGCCAACCTGGGCGGCTGGCTGCTGGCCACCGGCCGGGCCTTGCCGGCGGAATATGCAATCAGCCAGGGCGAGGCCGTCGGCCGCCCGTGCCGGCTGCGCCTTGCGGTCGATGCCGAGGGCGCGATCCGCGTGGGCGGGCGCGTGCTGGAGATCGGCCGGGGCACCGTGACCGTGTAACGTCCCCACCGCGCTGGTGCGTTACATTGGCGCTTTCGCCCCCGTCTCCAACGCCCAGCCGCCATGACCCCGCACGCCATCACCACGCTGGCCGAACTGGAAGCGCTCTACGCGCAACCGGCCGCGCCCTCTCTCGCCAAGCAAGTCGATTACCTGCACCCGCACTACCGCGCCTTTATCGAGGCGGCGCCGTTCTGCCTGCTGTCGACGGTCGGCCAGGACTGGGCCGAATGCTCGCCGCGCGGCGACGCCCCCGGCTTCGTGCAGGTGCTGGACCCGCGCACCCTTCTGCTGCCGGACCGGCGCGGCAACAACCGCATCGACAGCCTGCGCAATATCGTTGCCGATACGCGCGTGGGGCTGCTGTTCGTGATCCCCGGCATCAACGAGACCATCCGCGTCAACGGCACCGCGCAGATCAGCGTCGATCCGGGGCTGATCGCGCGCTGCGTGGTCGATGGCAAGGCGCCGACCACGGTGCTGGTGATCACGCTGCAGGCGGTGTTCTTCCAGTGTGCGCGCGCGCTGATTCGCTCGCGCCTGTGGGCCGCCGACGCGCAGGTGGCACGCCAGACGCTGCCGAGCAACGGCGAGATCCTGGCCACGCTGAGCGAAAACGCCATCGACGGCGCCGCCTATGACCGCGAGCTGCCCGAACGGCAGCGCGCCACGCTCTACTAGCTCTACGCGTTCTACTAGCGCGGCAGCCACTCCGGCGCGTGGGTGCCAAGCGGCTCGGACGGCAGCGTCCAGCGCGCCGGCGTCTCGGACAGGTGCGCCGCGTGTCGCACCGCGGTCAGCATGCCGAAGCCCGACGGCACCGCTTCGAGCAGGTCGGCAACATCGTCGATTTTCTGCTCGGGCGCCTTCAGCCCGTCCGGGACGCGCCCCAGCCCGCGCAGCCACTGCCCCACCTGCGCCAGCGACACGCGCACGTGCCAGCTGCCGCCCTCGACCGCGCGCCGGTGCAGCGCGGCCATCGCGCCGAACGCCAGCAGGTAGCCCGCGGCGTGGTCCAGCACCTGGGCCGGCAACGGGCGCGGCGTGTCGCTGCCGGCCGCTTGCGCCTCGGCGTGGTTGAAGCCGGTGGCGGTCTGCACCAGCGAATCGAAGCCGCGCTTGGACGCCCACGGCCCGACGTGGCCATACGCGCTCAGCGACACATAGACCATGCCTGGCCGGGCGCGGGCCGCGGCCTCGGGGCCCGCGCCCAGCTCGGCCAGGCCGCCGGGGCGGTAGCCCTGCACCATCACGTCGGCGCCATGCAGCAGCTTGTGCAGCGTGCGCTTGTCGTCGGCATCGCGCAGGTCCAGCTGGCAGCTGCGCTTGCCGCGGCCGGTGTCGATCACCAGCGGCGCGATCGACGGCAGGTGCGGCGCGGTGACCAGCAGCACGTCGGCGCCATGCGCGGCCAGCGTGCGACCCGCCACCGGGCCGGCGATGATGCGGGTGAAGTCGAGCACGCGCACGCCCGACAGCGGCTGCGCGTCCACGCAGCCCGGCGCCGGCAGCGGCTGCGGCGGGGCGTCGCCGATCCGCTCCAGTGTTACCGGCGCCAGGCCGCGCAGCGCCGCGGCCTGCGGGTGGCGGTCCCATTCATCGAAGCTGCGCAGCGCGGCCACCACCAGGCCGGCGTCGGACGCAGCCGTCTCGAACGCCTCGGCCTCCCATTTTTCCAGCGCTGCCTGCACCGCCGCCTTGTCATAGGCACAGCCCAGCAGCCGCAGCACGCCGTCGCGGTGGTGCGGGAAATTGGTGTGCAGGCGGACCCAGCGGCCGTCGCCGCAACGGTAGATGCCTGCGATCTGGTCCCACAATTCCGGCGCCGGGCCGCCATCGACGCGCAGGTAGCGCTCGCTGCGGAACTCGGTGATGGCATGGCGCATGTCGACGCTGACCTCCTGCCAGCGACCGCTGCGGCCTTGCCACAGCGTGGCGGCGGCCAGCGCCGCCGCGGCCAGGCTGGCCTGCGCCGCAGTGCCCACGGCAAAGCTCGAGGGCAGCACCGGCTCGGCGCCGTGCAGGCGCAGGTGGGCCAGTGCCGCGTCAGGCAGGCCGGCATCGCGCCACAGCGCGCCGACGACATCGAGGGGCATGGGCGGCACTTGTGCCGCAGCGGTGGGGGCGTTCATGAGCGTTCCTGCTGCGATGGATGAGTGCGGGCCGTGGCGGCCGGCACGGGTCTCCATGCTACTCCGACACATCATTTTCGGTGCGGCCAACTTGTGTCGGCAACGAAGCGGACCACAAATGAGCCGATGCTCACGGCGTGCGGCGCCGCCGGCACGGTAAAATCCCGCTATTGGCATTCCGCCACGCAATCTGACGACCCGGCCCCCCCGCCTTGCAGGCGCTAGCGGCCGGCCAACCGGCGCCATCATGAGCCACGACAACAAGCCTACCGACAGCACCCCAGCCGCCTCCAACTTCCTGCGCAGCATCATCGACCAGGACCTCGCCGCCGGCACCTACGCCGGCCGCCAGGACAAGCAAGGCGAGCCGCTGCCGACCGTCATCACCCGCTTTCCGCCGGAGCCCAACGGCTACCTGCATATCGGCCACGCCAAGAGCATCTGCCTGAACTTCGGGCTGGCGCGCGACTACGGCGGCCGCTGCCACCTGCGCTTCGACGACACCAACCCGGTCAAGGAAGACACCGAATACGTCGATTCCATCATCGACGCGGTGCACTGGCTCGGCTTCTCCTGGGACAGCACCGGCAAGGACGGCGCCGCGGAGCCGCACCTGTACTACGCCAGCGACTACTTCGACCAGCTCTACGCCTTTGCCGAGACCCTGATCGAGCGCGGCGCCGCCTACGTGGACAGCCAGTCGGCCGACCAGATCGCCGCCAGCCGCGGCAATTTCTCCGAGCCGGGCAAGCCCTCCCCCTTCCGTGACCGCAGCGTCCAGGAAAACCTGCAGCTGTTCCGCGACATGCGCGCCGGCAAGTACGCCGATGGCGAGCACGTGCTGCGCGCCAAGATCGACATGGCCGCGCCCAACATCGTCATGCGCGACCCGGTGCTCTACCGCATCCGCCACGCGCATCACCACCGCACCGGCGACAAGTGGTGCATCTACCCGATGTACGACTTCACGCACTGCATCTCGGACGCGCTGGAGAACATCACCCACTCGCTGTGCACGCTGGAGTTCGAGAACAACCGCCCGCTGTACGACTGGGTGCTGGAGCACCTGCGCGACAGCGGCGTGTTCCGCGACCCGCTGCCGCACCAGTATGAGTTCGCACGGCTGAACCTGACCTACGCCATCACCAGCAAGCGCAAGCTCAAGCAACTGGTCGACGAGCACCGCGTCGACGGCTGGGACGATCCGCGCATGCCCACGCTGGTGGGCGTGCGCCGCCGCGGCTACACCCCGGAATCGATCCAGCTGTTCTGCGACCGCGTCGGCGTGGCCAAGGCCGACAGCTGGATCGACATGAGCACGCTCGAAGGCGCCGTGCGCGACGACCTCGACGGCCGCGCCGCGCGCGGCGTCGCCGTGCTGGATCCGCTCAGGCTGGTCATCGACAACTACCCCGAAGGCCAGAGCGAGGAATGCTCGGCCCCGGTCCACCCCAAAAAGCCCGAACTGGGCAAGCGCGTGTTCCCGCTGTCGCGCGAGCTGTGGATCGAGCGCGAGGACTTCAACGAGAACCCGCCCAAGGGCTACTTCCGCCTGTTCCCCGGCAACAAGGTGCGCCTGAAGTATGGCTATGTGATCGAGTGCACCGGCGTGGACAAGGATGCCGACGGGAACGTGATCGCCGTGCACGCCAGCTACCTGCCCGACACCAAGAGCGGCACGCCGGGCGCCGACAGCGTCAAGGTCAAGGGTGTGATCCACTGGGTCAGCGCGGCGCATGCCTACGCGGCCGAGGTGCGCCTGTACGACCGCCTGTTCAACGATCCCAATCCGGATGCGGGCGGCAAGAACTTCCTCGATGCGCTCAACCCGGATTCCAAGCAGGTGATCGCCGCCTACCTGGAGCCGGGCCTGCGCGAGGCGCAGCCGGAAGACCGCTTCCAGTTCGAGCGCCATGGCTACTTTGTCGCCGACCGCAGCGATTCGACACCGGGCAAGCCGGTGTTCAACCGCATCGTCGGGCTCAAAGACAGCTGGGGCAAGTGATGGCCAAACCTGGCAAGGCAACGGTGCAGACCATCACCTTCCCGCTCGAGGGCGAGTTCATCGCCCTCAATGACCTGCTCAAGCTGGCGGGCGTCTGCGACAGCGGCGGCGCCGGCAAGGCGCTGGTCGCGGCCGGCGAGGTCTCGGTGGACGGCGCGCCCGAATCGCGCAAGACTGCCAAGATCCGCGCCGGGCAGGTGGTGGGCCTGGCGGGCATCGAGATCCGCGTGGTCGCCGCCTGAGCGCGCGGACCGGCCGGCGCGCCGCCCCGTGCGGCCGGCGCCGGCACTGCAACCGAAAGGATGACTATGCCGATCGCTTTCTGGTGCGTGCTGCTGGCCGGCGTCCTGCCGCTGGCGACGGTGGCCATCGCCAAGGCCAGCGCGCCGGGCTATGACAACCATGACCCGCGCGGCTGGCTGGAGCGGCAATCCGGCCGCGCACGCCGCGCCGACCTGGCCCATCGCAACCATTTCGAGGCCTTCCCCTTCTTTGCCGCGGCGGTGCTCAGCGCCACCTACCTGCAGGCGCCGCAGGCCCGCGTCGACGAACTGGCGATGGCCTTTATCGCGGCGCGCTTGCTCTACACCCTGTGCTACATCACCGATCGCGCCACGCTGCGCACGCTGTGCTGGACCGTCGGCTACCTGACCGTGGTGGGGATCTTCCTGCTGCCGGTCTTTGTCCACTGACGCCCATGGGCCTGCGCGCGCTGGTGCTCGTCGCCGCCCTCGGCATTACCGCCGCGCACGCGGCGCCGGTCGAGTACACCCTGGATCCGGCCCATACCACCGTCTATTTCTCGGCCAGCCATTTCGAGCGCAGCGCGGTGCGCGGGCGCTTCGGCAAGATCGACGGCCGCCTGGTCTATGACGTGGACAGCGGCGTCGGCGCCATCGACGTGACCGTGGACCTGGGATCGGTCGATACCGGCAACCGCACCCTGGACGGCGTGCTGCGCTCGGCGCAGTTCTTCGATATTGCCGAGCATCCGGTGGCACGGCTGCGCGCCGACCGGTTCGTGACGGAAGCCGGCCGCCTAGCCGTCGTCGAGGGCGAACTGACGCTGCACGGCGTAACCCGGCCCGTGCGCCTGCAGGCCGAGCGTTTCCGCTGCGGCGAGGTCACGCTGTTCGGCGTGCGCCGGCAGGTCTGCGGCGGCGACTTCCGCACCGAAGTGCCGCGCAGTGCCTTCGGCATGACCCGCTTCCTGCCCGAGGTGGGCGACACCGTGACGCTGCAAGTGGCGGTTGAGGCATCGCCCGCCGAAGCCGTTCCGCGCTGACCCGGCGCTTGGCCTGAGCTCGCCCCTACTCATCACCTGCGCCACAAATTTCTCTTGTAGAATCAGCGCTTTGCAAAATCCCTGCCACGCTTCGCGCGCGTGTGCGGCGACGCGAGACAGAAACCATGTTCGAAATCCATTCCGGCGACATCGTGGCCGCCGCGCTGGCGGCTGCCGGGGCCTGCCTGGCCTGCAGCATTCCGGGCGACTTCCTGCGGCGCTTCCCGCTGTGGGCCGTGCGCACCTACGGGCGCGGCGCGCTGCTGATGCCGTTTCTGGCGATGATGGTCGGCACCTGGCTGTTCCGCCTGGGCCTGGCGGGAAAGATCGACACCCCGCCCGGCCAGGCGCTGCTGGTGGCGGCGGCCTTCCTCGGCACCCTGCTGGTGTCGGCGCTGCTGCGCTTCTACCTGAAGGAATACCGCAAGCGCTGAGGCGCCGGCTTTGAATTGCCGCCGTTGAATCGCGTATGATGCGGCCTTTTGCGTCGTACGCACCCCAGCCCGGGGCGCCTGCCGCTCACCTCATCTCATGGCGCTCAAATCCACCATCTTCAAGGCCGAACTGTCCGTGTCGGACATGGACCGGCCTTATTACGGCAGCCACAGCCTGACCATCGCCCAGCACCCGTCCGAGAACGACGCGCGCATGATGGTGCGCCTGCTGGCCTTTGCCTGCGAAGCCAGCGAAACCCTGGCCTTTACCCGCGGCCTGGACGAGCCCGATGAGCCCGACCTGTGGGACAAGCGGCTGACCGGCGACATCGCCCATTGGGTCGAACTGGGCCAGCCCGACGAAGCCCGCCTGAAACGCGCGGCGGCCCGCGCCGAACGCGTGACCGTCTACACCTACAACGCCGCGAGCGCGCGCGAATGGTGGAAGGGCATGGCGGGCAAGGCCGGCAAGCTGCGCAATGTCACCGTCTACAATGTCCCGGCAGAGGCCGTCGAGGCGCTGGCCGCGCTGGCGCAGCGGGCCATGCGCCTGTCGGTGACGATCCAGGACGGCGATATCTGGGTGGCCGACGACGACCGCAACGTACAACTGACGCTGGAAGTGCTCCAGCGCGCCCAAGCCTGAGCGCAGCGACGCTGCGCTCATCTGTCCACGTCTTTCCCATCGCAAGGAAACAACGCCATGCAAACCACGCCCTCTGGCCTGCAATACGAAGACACCACCGTCGGCTCCGGCGCCGAAGCCACCGCCGGCAAGCACGTCACCGTGCACTACACCGGCTGGCTGTACGAGAACGGCCAGGCCGGCCGCAAGTTCGATTCGAGCAAGGACCGCAACGATCCGTTCGTGTTCCCGCTGGGCGCCGGCCATGTGATCCGCGGCTGGGACGAGGGCGTGCAGGGCATGAAGGTGGGCGGCGTGCGCCGCCTGGTGATTCCGGCCGACCTGGGCTACGGCGCACGCGGCGCCGGCGGCGTGATTCCGCCGAACGCGACGCTGCTGTTTGAAGTGGAACTGCTGGCGGTTTAAGCCGGCGCTCTAGCCGGCGCCGCTCCCGCGCCAGCAGGAGCGGCGTCCGGCCGCAGTCTTCGGCCCGGGCGCCCTGCCCGGGCGCGCTCAGAAACCGATGGCGGCGTTGCCGACATCGACGCGGACCTTGTCCCGGTCCAGCAGCCGCGCCGCATGGCGCGCGTAATCCTTGGCCCAGGCCGCATCGCCGGCGAAGCGCCCTTCTCCCGAGAACTTGGCGACATTGAGGATCTTGTCGATCACCAGCACCTTGCCCACCGGGCTCGATGCCTGGCAGTCCAGCTCGGTGTATTCCCGGTCGAACCAGCGCCAGGCGGCATCCTCGGTGACCGCGGCCAGCTCGTCCGTGCCGATCGTGAAGTCATATTCCTTGCCGCTGCCGAATACCACCGTAAGCGTACGTGCCATCGCAGGTTCCCCCTGGGTTGGATTGAGGCCCCATTGTAAGGACTCGGCGGCGCCAGCGGCGCGCAATTCGCGCCGGCCTGATCGCCGACAAGGCGCCACGGCGCACGGTCATGGCGAGTGGCAGCGACGGCACGCGGCCCGAACCGTTGTCTGGCGCCCACACCCGGAGCGCTGACTCGGACAATTCCGAACAAAAGTGCCACTTGTGGCATTTCCCCGCCCCGCCCGGGACGCTGCTTTGATTTATGCTTGCAGCATGGGCATCACGCGACAGGACCTCGAATCCGACCGGCTGCGCACCTCGCTGTGCAGCACCCCGGTTGCGTCCTCGCTGTTGCCCGAAGCGGCGCTGGAGCAATCGCTGGCCGATACGCTGGCGCGCCGCCCCGACGATCGCGCGCTCGGCGGCGATGTGTGGGTATTCGGCTACGGCTCGCTGATCTGGAACCCGATGGTGGTGCACACCGAGCGCCAGCGCGCCACGGTGCACGGCTACCACCGCGGCTTCTACCTCTATTCCCGCATCAACCGGGGCACCTGGGACAATCCCGGACTGGTGCTCGGGCTCGACCGCGGCGGCTGCTGCCACGGCATGGTGTTCCGCGTGCCCAGCCATGTGGTCGAGCAGGAGTTCCGCGTGCTGTGGCGCCGCGAAATGCTGACCGGCGCCTACCATCCGCGCTGGCTGCGCATCCGCGTCGGCGCCGCCGGCGCGCCGGAGCAGCGCGCGCTGGCCTTCGTCATGAACCGTTCGCACGAGGCCTACGCCGGCCGGCTGCCGGACGCCAGCGTGGTGGAACGGCTGCGCCACGCCACGGGCCTGTTCGGCCCGGCACGCGAATACCTGCAGCAAACCCTGCTGGGGCTGGCCACCAACGGCGTCGACGATCCCTACCTCGGACGGCTCTGGCGCCAGCTGCAGGCGGGCGATGCCGCCGAACCCGCCGCCGGACCTGCCACCCAGGCCGCGGGCCAGGCGCCGGAGCTGCCGCTGCCGGCCAGCCGCCACGAAACCGTCTGAGCCCAGGAGCTGCCGCCATGACGCGCCCCGCCGCCCGCACCCGCAGACAGGCACTCAATGAGTTGCTGGGGCTGATGGGCTTGCTGATGGGAGGTGGCCTGCTGGCGGCGCAAGGCGGCCAGACCCTGGCGCGTCCCGCGGGCAGCGCGGCCAACGTGCCTGCTGCGCGTCCGCCGCGCGACCCCGCCACCCTGGCGCCGGCACGCCGCGACGCCATTGGCACGCTCGACCGCAACCTGATCACCGCCGCCAGTGCCGGCGACCAGGCGCTGGTGTCGCGCCTGCTGGCCGCGGGGGCCTCGGCCCGCGCCGCCGACGAACACGGCCGCAGCGCGCTGCTGGCGGCCGTGCAGAACCGCCGCACCGAGGTCGCGCGCACGCTGCTGCTGGCCGGCGCCGACGTCAACCTGAAGGATGCCGATGCCAACAGCCCGTTCCTGCTGGCCGCCGCCACCGGCCAGGCCGACATGGTGCAGCTGGCGCTGGCGCACGGCGCCGACCTCGCCAGCACCGACCGCTACCATGGCACCGCGCTGATCGTGGCCAGCCAGCAGGGCCATGTGGAAGTGGTGAAGCTGCTGCTCAAGGCCGGCATTGCCGTCGACCACGTCAACGACCTGGGCTGGACCGCGCTGCTGGAGGCGGTGGTCCTGGGGGACGGCAGCGCGCGCTACGAGGACACGGTGCAGCTGCTGCTGGACGCGGGCGCGGACGCCAACCTGGCCGACCGCGAAGGCGTGACGCCCACGCGCCATGCGCGCCAGCGCGGCTACAAGACCATGGTAAAGATGCTGATGCGGGTGCGCGGGCATTGAGCCTTGCCCTGGAGACAACGGATGCCACTTGTGTGCGCCCTCTCACGCTCGCCGGAGCGGGCTGGGGTGAGGGCCGGGCGCCGGCGGGAGCCACCGTGTTCGACAAAACCGCCAGCGTGGTTTTTTGTGGTTCTTTGCTGAACCACGCCTCACCCCGGCCCTCTCCCCATGAGGGGAGAGGGAGAACCCACTCCGGACATCTGGCCTAGACGCCTGTCCGGGCGTTCTCGCTTTCCTGCAGCTGCCGCCACATCACCTTGCCGGTCCCCGACTTCGGCAGGGCGTCGACGAATTCCACCACGCGCGGGTACTTGTAGGCGGCCATGTTGTCCTTGGCCCAGTCGATGATCTGCTCCGGCGTGGTCTTGCCCCTGGCATGGGCGCGCAGCACCACCACCGCCTTGACGGTCTCGCCCCGGTACGGGTCGCGCGTGCCGATGATGCAGGCCTCCTGCACGTCCGGGTGCTTGTACAGCAGGTTCTCGACCTCCGCCGGCCACACCTTGAAGCCCGACGCATTGATCATGCGCTTGAGCCGGTCAGTGATGAAGAAATACCCCTCTTCGTCCATGCGGCCCAGGTCGCCGGTGCGGAAGAAGGTTTTGCCCTCGAATTCGATGAAGGCCTCGCGCGTGGCATCCTCCTTGCCCCAGTAGCCCTTGAACACTTGCGGGCCGCTGACGATGATCTCGCCGATCTCGTTGGGCGGCAACTCCTTGAGCGTGACCGGGTCGATCACGCGCGCGTCGGTGTTGAAGGTCGGCACGCCCAGGCACTGCAGCTTGGGCCGGTCCGACGGGTTGCTGTGGGTCGGCGCCATGGTCTCGGACAAGCCGTAGCCCTCCAGGTAGTTCAGCCCGAACTGGTCGCGCAGGCGCTCGGCCACCGCCTGCGGCATGGCCGCGCCGCCGCCGCCGACATAGCGCAGGCTCGACAGGTCGAACCCGGCCAGGTTGGGGCTGGCGAGGAAGTCGATCACCATGGTCGGGATATTGGTCCAGTGCGTGACCTGGTAGCGCGAGATCAGGCGCCCCGCCACTTCGCGGTCCCAGCGCGGCAGCATCACCACGGTAGCGCCGCTGTAGATCGGCCCGTTCATGCCGTACTGCATGCCGGTGACGTGGAACAGCGGCAGCACCGACAGCACCACCGACTCTGCGCCCGAGCCGGACCAGGTCGCGCCGCCGACGATGTTGTGCATCACCGAGCGGTGGGTGTGGATGCAACCCTTGGGGAAGCCGGTGGTGCCCGAGGTGTACGGCATGACCGCCATGTCGTCCGGGCCGGCGGTATGCGGCCCCGGCTGCAGGCCCGCGCCGAGCGCATCCGCCCACGCGGTGGCGCCGGCGGGCAGCGGATGCGGCGTGGTCAGCCAGGCCGGCGGTGCGTCTTCCGGATGCTCGTGGGCCGGCGGCAGCGCGTCGGCGTATTGGGTCACCAGCAGGTGCTGCAGGCGCTGCGCCGGTTCCAGCTCGGCCTGCGCCTGCTCGACGCCGGCGGCAAGGTCGGCGCTGAAGATCGCCACGCGCGCCTGGGCGTCGGTGACGTAGTGCTTGAATTCCTCGGCGCGGTTCATCGGGTTGACCGGCACCACCACCGCGTCGGCGCGCAGGATGGCGTAGTAGCTGACGATGAACTGCGGGCAGTTCTGCATGTACAGCAGCACCCGGTCGCCCTTCTTCACGCCCGCCTGTTGCTGCAGCCAGCCGGCCAGCGCGGTGGCCTGGTCAAGCAGTTCACGGAAGCTGATGGCATTGCCGAAATAGCGGATCGCGGCCTTGTCGGCATAGCGCAGCGCCGAGACCTCCAGGTTGGCCCACAGCGACGTTTCCGGCAGCACGATGGCGGCCGGCAGGCGCTTTGGCCAGAACTGGAAATGCGGGCGGGCGGGGGTCGGCATGAAGGGTCTCCTGTGCGGTCTCGCGGACCGGGTCTGTCGTATGGTCAAGGACTATAACCGAACGATCGTTCTATTTTCAACCGGTGACTTCCCCAAGCACGGCGCGGCGCCGGCCGCAACCGGCGTTGCATTTGGCGCCTTCGCCCTCACAATAAGGGTATCGACTCCCTATTTCTCTTTCGACCAGGATTCCCCCATGAGTGACGTCACCCTGCAGAATTTCGAAGCCGAAGTGATCGACGCCTCGCGCCAGGCACCGGTGCTGGTCGATTTCTGGGCCCCGTGGTGCGGCCCCTGCCGCACGCTCGGGCCGATGCTGGAACGCCTGGAGGCCGAGGCCAACGGCCAGTGGAAGCTCGCCAAGGTCAATGTCGACGAGAACCAGGAGCTGGCGGCGCACTTCGGCGTGCGCAGCATTCCGCATGTGGTGGCGATTGCCGACGGCCAGGCCGTGGACCAGTTCACCGGCGTGCTGCCGGAGTCGGGCCTGCGCGAGTTCCTGGACCGGCTGGCGCCGGGCCAGGCCAAGGCCGGCTCGCCGCTGGCTGACGCGCTGGCGCTGGCCGCCGCCGGCAACCGCGACGGCGCCGAAACCCTGTTCGCCGATGCGATCGCGGCGGAGCCGGAATCCGATGCCGCGCGCCTGGCCTACATCGGCTTCCTGCTGGACGGCAACGCCCTCGACCGGGCCAGGGCCGAGTTCGCGGCGCTGTCGCCGCGCGCGGAACAGGAAGACGGCTACGGCGCGCTGCGCACCCGCATCGAGGCCATGGAAAACGCCGCCGGCCTGCCCGATGCCGCCACCCTCGCCGGCCGCATCGACGCCGATCCGCGCGATCTCGCCGCGCGCATGGACCTGGCGCGGCTGATGATCGCGCAGCAGCAATACGAGCCGGCGCTGGAACAGCTGCTGGCGATCGTGCGCACCGACCGCGGCTTCGACGACGATAT
The DNA here is from genome assembly GCF_900250115.1 of Cupriavidus taiwanensis. Taxonomy (NCBI): domain Bacteria; kingdom Pseudomonadati; phylum Pseudomonadota; class Betaproteobacteria; order Burkholderiales; family Burkholderiaceae; genus Cupriavidus; species Cupriavidus taiwanensis. The sequence goes on from NZ_LT984803.1 coordinate 2,564,470, forward strand.
CGGCCGCCGCACCATGCTGTCGGTATTCGAGATGCTGGCCGACCGGCCCGAGGTGGTGTCGCGCTGGCGGCGCCAGCTGAGCACGTCGCTGAACTGACGGTGACGCAGGCCGGCGCGGTAAACTGGCGCATTCCTGTTTCCGCCGCATCCCCGATCCACCTGCTGCCATGACCGCGCCCCGCCTGATCGACTTCAAGACCGAGCCCGCCCCCAGCCACGACCGTCCGCGCCCCGACCGGCTGGTGTCGGGCAATCCGGACCGCACCACCTGGACGCACTACAGCGCGCAGCATGGCGATTTCGATTGCGGTATCTGGGCGTGCGAGCCGGGCGCCTGGCGCATCGCCTTCCCGGCGGGCAAGGAAGAGTTCTTCCACGTCATCAGCGGCCGCATCCGCATCAGCGACGACAGCGGCCATGCCCGCGAATTCGGTCCCGGCGATGCCTGCGTGATCCCGGGCGGCTTTACCGGCGTGTTCCAGGTGCTGGAGCCGGTGCGCAAATACTTCGTGGTGATCGACCGCGACGCAGCGCGCCAGCCCTGAGCGCCGCGCCCGCGGCAATCACGCCGCCGTGGCGGGGCCTTCGATCAGCGTGAAGCCGTGCTCGCGCATATGCTCGACCATCATCGCGTCCATCGACTTGACGTGATGGTCGAACCAGCCTGACAGCTCGGCCACCAGCCGGCGGCCAAGCTGGAATTCCGCATCGCTGTGCACCTTGTCGCGCACCGCGACGGCCACCGCCAGCACCTGCTGGTGCTCGCCCGCGTGGCAATGGCGCGGTCCGAAGCCCATGGCCTCCATCCACTGCTCTTCCTGGGCGAAATGATGGCGGGTGTGGTCGATCCATGCGTCCATCGCCGCCAGGAAGGCGGCGTCGTCGGCGCTGGCGACGGCCGCCAGCAGTTGCATGAACTCGGCGTGGGTGGCGTCGGTGACCGGTTCGCCCAGGTGCAGGTGGTCCGGCAGGCCGGCGGAGGAAAGCTGGTCTTTGGCGTCCATGGGAAGCGGCGGGGAGCGTGGAGAAAAACGGCAAGGATACCGAATCGGCGCGACCCGGGCCTGATCTGGCGCAAGCAAGCGGGTATGCTGTGGGCAATGCGGCCGGTCCGTCACCCCTACCGTCTTTCGCTCATGCCACGACTGATCTTCTTCTGCGGCCATGCCGGCACCGGCAAGACCACCCTCGCCCACCGCCTGATCGGCCCGCTGATGCAGGCCACCGGCGAGCCGTTCTGCCTGCTCGACAAGGACACGCTGTACGGCCGCTACAGCGCCGCGGCCATGGCCGCGATCACCGGCGACCCCAACGACCGCGACAGCCCGGCCTACCTGGAGCACCTGCGCGACCCGGAATACCAGGGCCTGCTCGACACCGCGCGCGAAAACCTGGCGCTGGGCATCAGCGTGATCGTGATCGGGCCGCTGTCGCGCGAGGTCCGCGCCCACCTGCTGAACGACCCGGACTGGCTGCATGTCACCGCTGGCACCACGGTGCGCACGGTCTGGGTCCACCTGCCCGAGGATGAGGCCCACGCGCGCATCGTCCGGCGCGGCAATCCCAACGACGCCTACAAGCTGGCCCACTGGGACGCGTACCGGACCCGGCGCTTCATGCCCGCACCCGCAGACTATCCGGAACTGATCTTCTTCGACAATCGGGCACCGGGGGAGGCCGAGACCGATGCGCTGCTGCGCGCGCTGAGCGCCTGAGCGCCTGAGTAACCGTCTTCAAAGTCAAGTTCGGTGAAGCGATTTGCCCCAAGGGGTGCTGGTTCTGACCATGGCGTTGAGCACGGTCAGCAACTTGCGCATGCAGGCCACTAACGCCACCTTGGGCAGCTTGCCGGCGGCTGTCAGGCGCTGGTAGAAGGCTTTGATGGCGGGGTTGTGCCGGGTTGCGGTGAGCGTGGCCATGTACAGTACCCGCCGGATCTCGAAGCGCCCTCCCAGAATCCGGCGCCGCCCCCTGCTGCTGCCCGAGTCATTGGCCATGGGCGACACACCTACCAGGGCCGCGATCTCGCGCCGGCTGAGCCGCCCGAGCTCAGGCAATTCGGCAATCAGCGTGGCGCTGGCCACCGGGCCGATGCCGCTGGCCGACTGCAACAGCCGATCTAGTTCCCCAAAGTGCTCACGCATGTGGCCCACCATCTGCGCCTCCACGTCGTCCAGTTGGGCCTTGATGGCCGCCACGATGGCCTCGATGCTCGGGTGCAGCCCGGCCGGCGTGATCTGCAGCCGCTGGCGTTCGGCGTTCAACATGGTCAGCAGTTGGCGCCGGCGCGTAACCAGGGCCGCCAGCCACTGCTGCTGGGCGTCGGCCAGCGGGCGCAGGAAGCGCGCAAGGTCTTCGCGTTGCACCAGTACCGAGGCCAGTTCGGCGAGCATGCGCGCATCGATGGCGTCGGTCTTTGCGAGGCGCCCCATGGATTTGGCGAAATCGCGGGCCTGGCGCGGGTTGATCACCGCCACAGGTTGGCCTGCCGCCTGCAGCGCACAGACCAGTGCCGCCTCGTAGCCGCCGGTGGCCTCCATCACCACCAGGCCAATCCCCAGCGGCTGCAAGGTCGCGGCCAGTGCCGAATGGCCCTCGGCATCGTTGGCAAACTGCTGGGTATCGCGATTGGCGCCCAGTACACAGACATCGACGTGTGCCTTCGCAACGTCAATACCAACAACTGAGATAACAGACATGGTCTTCAGATCCCTTGCTTGTGCATGCGCGCTCACACAAGGCGCGCGTAACCGTTCGGGCTTCAGGAAGACCAGCACGGCGACCGTGCGTTCTGTACTCAGGCGCGGGCTCGATCACCCTAGCGGCTATCAAACTGCACGAGCCGGTCTGGCCGCCTCAACGACGCTCAGACTCTACCGCACTGGTCTGGTCTGAACATACAAGCGGCCCGGTGCCGGCGCCTCAGCCGCGCGCGATCGCGCCGATCACCGCCGACGCCGCGACCAGGCCGAACACCGCCGTCACCGCCACCGACGAACCGAAGCCGGCGCAGGCCAGCCCTTGCGGTCCGCGCGCGGCGGGCTGGCCGAACGGCACCTCCGCCGGCGGCGCCTCGTCGAGCTCGCAGGCCTGCTGCTCGGGTTCCGGGTATTGCAGCGGCTCGTCGGAATAGACCGCGGCGATGCCGAACTTCTTCTTCGGGTCGCGGGTAAAGCCCCACTGCTTGCGCAGGCTGGCGCGCACCTTGGACAGCAGCGGGTCCTGGATCGTGCGCGCGAGGTCGTCGATGCGCACGCGCGTGGGGTCGAGCTGGCCGCCGGCGCCGCCGCAGGTGATCACCGGCACGCCCTGGCGCCGTGCCCAGCCCAGCATGGCGGTCTTGACCCGCACCGCATCGATGGCGTCGATCACATAGTCATAGCCGGCGCCGAGCAGGTCCGGCACGTTGTCGGCGGTGACGAAGTCGTCGACCTGGGTCACGCGGCAGCGCGGATTGATGGCGACGATGCGCTCGGCCATGGCCTCGACCTTGGCGCGCCCGTAGGCATCGCCCAGCGCATGGATCTGGCGGTTGGTGTTGGACAGCGCGATATGGTCCAGGTCGATCAGCGTGATGCGGCCCACCGCGTTGCGTGCCAGCGCCTCGGCCGCCCAGCTGCCGACTCCGCCGATGCCGACCACGCACACGTTGGCCACCTCCAGCCGGGCCAGCCCGGCGGCGCCGTACAGCCGCGCGACGCCGCCGAAGCGGCGATGGTAATCGTCGTCGGCCGGGCTTTCGTGGGTCAGCGGCTCGGGCAGGCCAGCCAGCTCGTGTGCGGCATCGTTCATACGTGAGGGAGAGGATCCGGGGACGCGGGCCATGCCGGGCAGGGCAATACCGGGGCAAAAAATCCGGCATTTTCCGGCGCCGATGTCAGCCAGTCCCCGACAAGGACGGCAAGCGCGCAACTATACAATAGACCTGCAGTGGTCCGTTCGCCGCGCCGCCCCGTGCGGGTAGCGCGGGCCCGCCCTCGCCCAGCCAGGAGCCCGCCTCATGCCCGTGCGCCGCAAGGTCGTTCTGTGGAGTGTCCTGACACCGGTCGCGCTGATCGCGCTGCTGGTGGTCGTGATCCTGACCTTCGACTGGAACCGGATCAAGCCCTGGCTCAACGACCGCGTCTCCGAAGCCATCGGCCGCCCCTTTGCCATCAATGGCGACCTCACCGTGACCTGGCGTCGCGGCGAGGGCGAGCAAGGCTGGCGCACGCTGGTGCCGTGGCCGCGGCTGTCGGCACGCGACATCACCATCGGCAACCCGGACTGGGCCGCGCAGCCCCATATGGCAACCGTGCGCGAGCTGATCTTCGTGCTGCGCCCGCTGCCGCTGCTGGCCAACGAGATCGCGGTGCCGACCATCGTCATCGACAGCCCCGCGGTATGGCTGGAACGCCTCGCCGACAGCCGCAACAACTGGACCTTCGAGACCGGACCGAAGAAAGGCACCTCGAAATGGCAGCTGGATGTCGGCGAGGTGGTGCTGGCGCGCGGCAACCTGGCGCTGACCGACCAGCTCAAGAAGATCTCGCTGCAGGCGGAACTCGACACCATCGGCAGCGCGCCGCTCTATGACAAGGAGCGCGACGGCGCGCTGGTCGAGCCGCAGGCCTCGGCCGTGCCGCCCGGACCGCCGGGCAGCGCCGCGCAGGCAGCCTCGGCGCCGCGGGCGGATGGCCCGGCCTCCGCGCCGCCCGCCAGCAGCGCCGACGGCCGCTATGGCGTGCGCTGGAAAGCGACCGGGCGCTACAACGAGGCCACCATCAACGCCAGCGGCAAGGCCGGCACGGTGCTGAGCCTGCGCAATACCGACGTGCCCTTCCCGATCCAGGCCGATGTGCGCGTAGGCACCACGCGTGCGCAGATCGAGGGCACGGTCACCAACCCTGCGCACCTGGCGGCGCTGGACGTGCACCTGACCCTGGCAGGCGACAGCATGGCCAAGCTTTACGCGCTGACCGGCGTGGTGCTGCCGTCGACGCCGCCGTACCAGACCCGCGGCCGGCTGATGGCGACGCTGCGCAAGGAAGGCTCGATCTACGAGTACCAGAAGTTCACCGGCCGCGTCGGCGGCAGCGACCTGTCGGGCACGCTCACCTTCACCAAGCGCGACCCGCGCCCGCTGCTGGCCGGCAACCTGGTGTCGAACCAGTTGCGCTTCGTCGACCTGGCCCCGCTGATCGGCGCCGATGCCAAGCCCGGCCGCCCGGCCAAGGACAGTGCGGTGGCCCAGCCGGCGGACAAGGCGCTGCCGGTGGCGCCGTTCCGCACCGAGCGCTGGGACGAGATCGACGCCGACGTGCACTTCACCGGCAAGCGCATCATCCGCGATGCCGAGTTGCCGATCACCGACCTGGTCACGCACCTGAAACTGCAGGACGGCGTGCTGCTGCTCGACCCGCTCAACTTCGGCGTGGCCGGCGGCAACCTGGTCTCGACGATACGGCTCGACGGCAAGCGCGAGCCCATGGGCGCGATGGTCGACCTGAAGGCGCGGCGCATGAAGCTCAAGCAGCTGTTCCCGACCATCGACCTGATGCGCGCCAGCATCGGCGAACTCAACGGCAGCGCCAAGCTGTCGGCCACCGGCAATTCGGTGGCGGCGCTGCTGGGCTCGTCCAACGGCGAGGCGCGGCTGCTGGTCGAGAACGGCACGGTCAGCAAGTTCCTGCTCGAGGCGATCGGCCTGAACGTCGGCAGCCTGGTGATCTCGAAGCTGTTCGGCGACAAGCCGGTGCAGATCAACTGCGGCGTCAGCGACTTTGCCCTGACCGACGGCGTGGCGCGCGCGCGCACCTTCGTGCTCGACACGCATGACGCGGTGATCGAGACCACCGGCGGCATCGACCTGCGCAGCGAGCGGCTGGCGCTGACCATCCACCCGGACTCCAAAGGCCTGCGGGTGTTCTCGCTGCGTTCGCCACTGTATGTAGGCGGCACCATGAAGAACCCGCGCGTCAGCCCCGACATCGGCGTGCTGGCGCTGCGCGCCGGCGGCGCGCTGTCGCTGGCGCTGCTGGCACCGGTCGCAACCGCGGTGCTGCCGCTGCTCGACCTCTCCCCCGGCGGTGACGACACGCAGTGCGCCAGGCTGCTGGCGGAACTGCGCAAGCGCCCCACCGCGCCACCGCCCGGCAAGACCTACCAGGACCCGAAGGCAGCCGCGGCGCCCGCCGAGCCTGCCGCTGCCGCCGCAACGGCCCGCCCGGGGGCGACGGCCACCAGCCGGCCCGCTGCGCCGGCCACCGCCGCGACGCGTCCCGCCCCGCCCGCCGCCACCGCGCCGCGCGAGCCGCCCGCGCCCTCGGGCCAGCGCCCGCCGCAGCGCGCGCCGCAGCGTCCGGCCAACGACCGGTCGTTCTACCAGGGCGGCTGAATCTGCTTGGCGCCTCCGCGCCCTCGCCGTTTAAACAAAATCGCAACACTTGCCGCCGCTGCGTCAGGTTGACGCATGTTGCCGTTGTGCCGCGCCGCGCTCAGGCGCATAATTAAACGGCCATTTACAAGAAGCTCAAGCATGGCAAGCGTTGATTGCGACGCGGGCCCGCCCGTGTGGCATCCTTGAGAAGGCGCGGCCGCGGCCGCCCTTGTTTTTGCTGCCGGTCTTGCGGCCCAATTTCCTGATCCGCCGCGCCTGGTACGGCCCCCGCCGACACCTGTCGCGCTCCACCTCGCTCCGCCCCGCCCCATGACGCTGACGCATGCCACCGTCCCGCCGATCACCTGGCTGATCGCACTGACGGTGTGCAACCACGTGGCCTTCAATGCCAGCCGCGTGGTGGTGTCGCTGTTCGCGATTTCCCTCAAGGCTTCCACCGTCACGCTGGGCGTGCTGATGTCGCTGTACGCGCTGCTGCCGATGCTGCTGGCGATCCGCGCCGGCAAGCGCATCGACCAAATCGGCCCGCGCAAGCCGATGATGGCGGGCTCGCTGATGGTGGTGGCGGGCACGCTGCTGCCGGCGCTGTGGCACGAACTGGACGCGCTGTACCTGTCGTGCGCGCTGATCGGGGTCGGCTTCATGCTGGTCCAGGTGGCGATGCAGCTGCTGATCGGGCAGGTCTCGACCGATGCCACCAGGCTGCGCAACTACACCTGGCATGCGCTGGGGCTGTCGGTGTCGGGCACGCTCGGGCCGGTGGCGATGGGCTATGTGATCGAGCACGCGGGCTTTCGCCCCGCGTTCGGGGTGCTGGTGGCGGTGGCGCTGGCCGGCCAGGCCGGCCTGCAATGGGTACGTCGGCGGCTGCCTGCGCGCGGCGGCAACGCCGGGCGCATCGCCATCGCGGATGGCACCCGGCACTCCACGCTGGACCTGCTGCAGCATCCCGAACTGCGCGCGGTCTTCGTCGCCAGCGCGGTGCTGTCGGCGGCGTGGGACCTGCACGCGTTCCTGATCCCGATCCAGGGCTCGCGCATCGGGCTGTCGCCGTCGTCGATTGGCTGGGTGCTGGGCGCGTTCGCCATCGCCACCTTTGCCATCCGCGTGGCGATGCCGGCGGTGTCGCGCCGCCTGTCGGAATGGAAGATCATCCGCGCCGCCCTGCTGGTGGGCGCGCTGGCCTACCTGGCCTACCCCTTCGTCGCGCACTTCTGGCTGATGTGCACGCTGGCCTTCGTGCTGGGCCTGGCGCTGGGCAGCGCGCAGCCCAATGTCATGAACATCCTGCACGCCGCGTCGCCGCACGGCCGCGCGGGCGAGGCGCTGGGCCTGCGCTCGGCGGTGCTGAACACCAGCCAGGTGTTGTGGCCGCTTACCTTCGGCGTGGTTGGCACGGCGCTGGGCATGCTGCCGATCTTCCTGTCGATGGCGGGCGCGATGGGCGCCGCTGGCTACTATTCGCGGCGCCAGGGGCGCAAGGCGCTGGCGCCGCCGGCGCACCCCACTGCCGGCGGGTGACGCAGCGGCGGGTGACCCACATACCGCTGCCTGCCGCTTGTCGCCACGCAAATGCGGCCCCCGATGCATTCGCTATACTCGAATCAGCCGGACCCGCGGCCCCCGCTCCGGGGCGCACCGCGCTTCCGTACCGATTCCCTGATGATTGCGACATGACCCAACTTGCCGACCTGCGCCGCACCTATGTGCTGGGCGCGCTGTCCGAATCCGACGTGGCCCCCGACCCGATGAGCCAGTTCAAGCGCTGGTTCGACGAAGCGGTCACGGCCAAGCTGCCTGAACCCAATGCCATGACCCTGGCCACGGTCGACGCCGACGGCCAGCCCTCGGCCCGCATCGTGCTGCTCAAGGGCATCGACGACCGCGGCTTCACCTTCTTCACCAACTATGAAAGCCGCAAGGGCCTGGACCTGGCGGCAAACCCGCGCGCCGCGCTGCTGTTCCACTGGGTCCAGCTGGAACGCCAGGTGCGCGTCGAAGGTCGCGTCGAGAAGGTTTCCGACGACGAAAGCGACGCCTATTTCGCCACGCGTCCACTGGGCTCGCGCGTGGGCGCCTGGGCTTCCGCGCAAAGCCGGGAGGTCACCGGCCGCGACGTGCTGGAGCAGCGCGAGCAGGAATACCGCAGCAAGTTCGGCGAAAACCCGCCGCGCCCGCCCTACTGGGGCGGCTACCGCCTGGTGCCGACGGCGCTGGAATTCTGGCAGGGGCGGCCATCGCGCCTGCATGACCGCATCGCCTACCGGGTCCAGCCGGGCACGGGCTGGCAGATCGTGCGGCTGTCGCCCTGAGCGGGTCCGCGGACGCCGCGCGCGTCCGCGCTGATGCGTCTACGCCTCTCCGGGGACGACGGGGGTCTTCCGGCGGTGCGCTGCACGGGCTGCGGAATTGGACTAAAGTGAGACAGGCGTCGCTTGGCTACTCTTTTCTTGCAGCGCTCGCGACGGATCGGGCAAGGCTTGCGCGCAGTTTCTCCTTGCCGGATGCGTCCGCCGAAGCGTGTGCCGCAACCATCGGGAGGTAAAGCGCATGTTTTTCAAGCAAACCCTGGAAAAGCAACTCGACAACTGGATCGCCGACCTGCGCGAGAACGCGAATCTCCCGGTCAGCCTGCGGCTGTGGAATGGCGCCGAATACCCGCTCGGGCAATTCGACAAGCCAGTGGTGACGCTGACCGTGCGCGAAGCCGCGGCCCTGCCGCTGCTGCTGACCCCCAGCCTGGACAACCTGGGCGAGGCGTACGTCCAGGGCAAGATCGATTTCGACGGCCGGCTGGCGGACATCATCAAGGTGGGCTACGGCTTCTCGGCCGCGGCCACGCGGCGCGCCGGCGGGGCGCTGTACAAGGTGGCACAGCACTTCTCGCATACCAAGCAGGAAGACAAGGAGTCGATCCAGTACCACTACGACGTCTCCAACGACTTCTACCAGCTCTGGCTCGATCCCAATATGGTCTATTCCTGCGCCTACTTCGAGCACGGCGATGAAGACCTGGCCACCGCGCAGATCAAGAAGATCGACCATATCCTGACCAAGATCCGGCTGCAGCCAGGCCAGACGCTGCTCGACATCGGCTGCGGCTGGGGCGCGCTGGTGCTGCGCGCGGCGCAGAAGTTCGGCGCGCGCTGCGTGGGCATCACGCTGTCGCAGAACCAGTTCGACCTGGCCACCGAGCGCGTACGGGCGGCGGGCCTGTCCGACCGCGTCGAGATCCGGCTGCAGGACTACCGCGACACCGCCGGCACCTTCGACCGCATCACCAGCGTCGGCATGTTCGAGCATGTGGGCAAGGACAACCTGCCCGGCTACTTCAGCCGGATCCGCGAACTGCTGGCCGACGACGGCTTTGCCATGAACCACGGTATCACCTCGCCCGACCCGGACAACGGCGCGACGCCGATGGACGGGGCCGAGTTCATGGACCGCTACGTGTTCCCGCAGGGCGAACTGCCGCATATCGGGCTGGTGCTGCGCACGCTGCAGCAAGGCGGCCTGGAGGCCTTCGACGTCGAGCTGCTGCGCCGGCACTATGCGCGCACGCTGCACCACTGGGCCGACAACTTCGAGGCCCGCGGCGATACCATCCGCAGCATGGTGGGCGAGAAAAAATACCGCATCTGGCGCGTGTACCTGGCCGGCTGCGCGCACGCCTTCGAGACCGAGAAGATGTCGATCTACCAGGTGGTGTGCCACAAGTCCGGGCTCCAGGCCGACTCGCTGCCGTGGTCGCGCCGCTATATCTACGACCAGCCCATCGGCGGCAACGACTGAAGGCAACCGAAGCGATTGACTGAAGATCTCTTTGGCGGGCTGCCCCTGCCCGCCCCCGCAGCCCCTGCCGGGCCGCCCGCGGCGCCAGCCGGCGTGGCCGCCCGACCCGACTCCCCAGGCAAACCGGCGCGCGGCAAGAGCGTGCAGCCGTTTCCGGCCACGCCGGCACTGCAGGCGCTGGCCGCACGGCTGCCGCCGCAGCTGTATTTCGGCACCTCGTCGTGGGCCTATCCCGGCTGGAACGGGCTGGTCTACGCCGGCGAGTACGGCGACAGCCTGCTGTCGCGCAAGGGCCTGGCCGCCTATTCGCGCCACCCTCTGCTGCGCGCCGCCGGCATCGACCGCGGCTTCTACTGGCCGATCCCGCTGGCCGACTACCTGTCCTACGCCGCGCAGGTGCCGGAAGGCTTCCGCTTCCTGGTCAAGGCGCCGGCCAGCGTCTGCGACGCCTGGCTGCGCGGCCCGGACGGCGCCGGCCGGCTGGCCAACGCCGCCTTCCTGGATGCGGAGATCGCGGCGCGCGACTTCATCGTGCCAGCCACCAGCGGACTGGGACACAAGTGCGGGCCGCTGCTGTTCCAGCTGTCGCCGATGGGGCCGCTGGCCGACAGCGCGGTTTTCCTGGAGCGGCTCGATGCCTTCCTCGGCGCACTGCCGGCGCTGGATCCGGCGCTGACGCCGCACGCCGCCTATGCCGTCGAGCTGCGCGACCCGGCCCTGCTGACGCCGCGCTATATCCGGCTGCTGCGCCGCCACGGCGTGCGCTTCTGCCTGTCGGCGCGCGACCGGCTGCCGCCGGTGCCGCGCCAGGCCGCGGCGCAGGCGCTGATGGACGAGGCCGCGGCGGGCCCGCTGGTACTGCGCTGGATGCTGCATGCGGGCCGACCCTACGCCTACGCGGAAAAGCGCTATGCGCCGTTCGACCGCATCGTCGACGACGATCCCGACACCCGCGACGCGATTGCCGAGGTGGTGGCGCGCACGCTGCGCGCCGGGCAGCCCGCCATCGTCATCGTCAGCAACAACGCCGAAGGCTGCGCGCCGCTGAGCTGCGTGCGGCTGGCCGAGGCCATCGCGGCACGGCTTGAGCACTGAGCCCGCCGCCGCGCCGGCGCGCCCTTATTTGCGCAGCTTCGCGCCGAACTGCTTGCGGAACTTGGCCAGCTTGGGCGAGATCACGAACGCGCAGTAGCCCTGGCTGGGATGATCCTGGTAGTAGTTCTGATGGCTGGCCTCGGCGCGCCAGTACGGCTGCTCCGGCTCTACCTGCGTCACGATCGGCGCATCGAAGGCCTTGGCGGCGGCCAGCTCGCGCATCACGTATTCGGCGGTCGCACGCTGCGCCTCCGAATGCGTGAAGATGGCCGAGCGGTATTGCGGCCCGACGTCGTTGCCCTGCCGGTCCGGCGTGGTCGGGTCATGGATGGCGAAGAAGATCTCGAGAATCTCGCGGTAGCTGATCACCGAAGGATCGAAGCTGACCCGCACCACCTCGACGTGGCCGGTATCGCCTGCGCAGACCTGCTGGTAGGTCGGGTGGTCGACATGCCCGCCGGTGTAGCCGGACTCGACCGCGACCACGCCTTCGACCTGCTGGTAGACCGCTTCCAGGCACCAGAAGCATCCGCCGCCCAGCGTGGCGGTTTCCAATCCATGTTCCATTTGCGCCGCTCCCTTGCGTAGTCGTCTTTCTTGCCAGGCCTCAAGCATAAGCGCAGATCGGCGCGCTTGCAGGGGATTCAGCCGGGCTCGCGCCGCGCCTCCAGCAGCGCGCGCAATTGCGGCTTGAGCACCTTGCCCAGGGCGCTGCGCGGCAGGTCGTCCATCAGCACCACCTCGCGCGGCAGCTTGAAGCGGGCGATGCGCGCGGCCAGCAGCTCGCGCAGCGGTTCGGCCGCCAGCGCGCCGCGCGGCGCGCCCGGCGCCGGCACGATCACCGCCACCGGCACTTCGCCCCAGCGCGCATCGGCCACGCCGACCACCGCGCATTCCTGCACGCCAGGCAGGCCGACCAGCACGTTCTCGATCTCGGCGGGATAGATGTTCTCGCCGCCGGAGATGATCATGTCCTTGCTGCGGCCCACCACCTCGATGCAGCCCTCGGCATCGCGGTGCGCGAGATCGCCGGAACGGAACCAGCCGCCCGGCAGCCCGCTGTCGGGCTGGTTCCAGTAGCCCGCCATGACATTGGCGCCGCGCACCCACAGTTCGCCGACCGCGCCCGGCGCCACCTCGGCGCCGTCGGGGCCGGCCAGGCGCACCTCGGCCTCGGGCTGCGGCCAGCCGGCATAGCCGGGGCGCGCCATGGCCTGTTCCAGCTTCAGCGCCACCGACACCGGCCCGGTCTCGGTGGCGCCATAGATCTGCCCCAGCGGCACGCCGCGGGCATGGAACGCTTCGATATACGAGCGCGGGATGGTCGACGATCCCGCCATCACTCCGCGCAGCGCCGCCAGGTCGGCATCGGGCCAGCGCGGATGCTCCAGCACCGCGCGCAGCGTCGCCGGCACCATCAGCGACAGGCTCGGCCGCGCCGCGGCCACGGCGTCCAGCCACGCCTGCGGCGCAAAGCGGTCATGCAGCGTGACCCGCGCGCCGGCCAGCAGCGCCGGCAGCGTCTGGATGCACAGCCCGCCGACATGGAACAGCGGCAGCACCGACAGCACGTGGTCGTCGGCGCTCATGCCGTGCGCCCACCAGCTGGCGCGCGCATTGGCCAGCAAGCCGGCCTGGGTATGCACCGCGCCCTTGGGCTTGCCGGTGGTGCCGGAGGTATAGGCCAGCAGCAGCGGCGCATGCTCCGGCACGGCGGCATGGATCACGCCGGACGGCGCCGGAATGGCGATCAGCCGGTCGATCTGCGCCAGCCGGCAATCGGCGCCGGCCTCGCGCGCCAACGCTTCATGGGCCGCGTCATGGAACAGCACGGCCAGTTGCGCGTGGGCCGCGATCGCCCGCAACTCGGCCGGCGCCAGCCGGTAGTTCAGCGGCGCAAACATGGCTCCGACGCGGGCGCAGGCGAACAGCAGCACCAGCTGCAGTTCGTGGTTCAGGCACAGCGTGCCGACGCGGTCGCCGGCGCGCACGCCCCAGGTCGCGGCCAGATGGGCGCTGGCGCGCTCGACGCGCCGCCACAGCTTACCGTAGGTGAAGGTGCGGCCCAGGTAGTGCAACGCTGGCCGGCCGGGCGCCGCCACAGCGTGGCCATGGAGCATGGCCGGCAGCGCGCCCAGGCCGACGGCACCGGCACGGATGGCGCGGGGGGCGCTCATTCGTCGCGCTCGCCGGATTCGTACAGGGCCTCGCGGCCCATGCGGTCGAGGATCAGCTCGGCGGTCCAGGGCAGCATCAGCGCACCGCAGCGCGAATCGCGGTAGAGCCGTTCCAGCGGCAGGTCCTTGAGCATCGACTGGCCGCCGCAGGTGCGGATCGCCAGCCGGGCGATATCGTTGGCGCCTTCCATCACCGTGTAGTGCGCGGCGTACAGGCGCAGGCGCTCGTCCTTCGACGGATTGGGCCTGGCTTCGTGGATCGCGCGCCAGAAGATCGAGCGCATGGTCTCCAGCTGGATGCGCATCTGCGCCACCGCGATCTGCTTGGTCGGATACATGCGGCGCTTGACCGGCGGCTGGCCCGGCACCTCGCCGCGCAGGTACTGCACGGTGAAGTCGTACGCCGCCTGCGCCACGCCGAGGTAGGTCGGCGACAGCGTGAAGAACATCGCCGGCCAGGTCTGCGCGGCGCGGTAGTAAACCCCGCGCGGCATCAGTTGCTCCGGGTCGGGCACGAACACGTCCTTGAGCAGCAGCGTGCGCGACACCGTGCCGCGCATGCCCATCGGATCCCACTCGCCGGTCACGGTGAGCCCGTCCGCCTTTCCGGGCACGGCGATATAGAGCGTGTCGCGCATGTCCGGATGCTGGTTGCCGCGATCCTCGGTGCACAGGATGCCGTAGTAGTCGGCCGCGCCCGACAGCGAGGCGAAGATCTTGCGCCCGTTCAGCACCCAGCCGCCTTCGACCTTGCGCGCGCTGGTGCCGAACGGCGCCTTGCCGGCGGCGGCGGCCGAGCCTTCGGAGAACGGCTGTGCGTAGACTGCGCCGTCGCGCACCACCCGCGCGAAATGCAGCTCGCGGCGCGCCTGGTGTTCATCGCGCTGTGCCGGCGTCATGTCGATGCCATCGGACAGCACACCGGTCCACATGGTCGAGCAGATGTGCATGTTGTAGGTGAGCGCGGTGGCGCCGCAGAAGCGGCCGATCTCGGCGCCGACCATGCAGTAGGTGGCAAAGTCCGCGCCCGCGCCGCCAAACGCCCGCGGCACGCACAAGGCCAGCAAGCCGGCCTCGCGCAGGTCGTCATAGTTGGCGAAGGGAAAGCTGGCCTCGCGGTCCCAGATGGCGGCGCGCGGCGCGAAGCGCTCGCGGCCCAGGCGGTTGGCCAGCGTCAGCCATTGCGCCTGTGCCGGGGAGAAGTCCGCCGTACCGACGGCGGGAATGAAGTCGAGCTGGCCGGATGGCATGTCGCGTCTCCTGGTTGTCCTGCTCGCGCCGGCTTGGTGGAAGGAGGGCGGCGCGGCGGGGTTCTGGTGTTGGCGTTGCCGCCAAGCGGCGCACCTCAGTGCACGGGAAAGTGCCGGCGCAGGAAATCCAGCACCGCGTCGTTGAACTGCTCGGGGCGCTCCATGCAGGCCAGGTGGCCCACGTCGGGCAGGCAGCGGTACTCGGCGCCGGCAATGCGTTGCGCCATGCGCTGCATCACCTCGGGCGCGGCGTTGGTATCGTGCTGGCCGGCCAGCGCCAGCACCGGCACCGCGATGCGGGCCAGCGCATCGCGCTGGTTGAAGCGCACCAGCGCACCCAGCGCGGCGCGATAGGTCGGTGCCGGCACCGCCGCCATCACCGTGGTGGCGAAGGCCACGGCGCGGGCGTCGGCAGCGGGCGCGACCATGGTGCGCACCAGTCCCGCGGCCATCTGCGCCATGGTCTTGCCGGCATCCAGCGGCGCGGTGCGCGCGGCGATGAACTCGCGTTGCCACGGGCCATCGCCCTTGCCGAAGGCGGGCGAGGTGCCGGACAGCACCATGCCGTCAACCAGCGCGGGCGTGGCCGCGCACGCCTGCTGCGCCACCATGCCGCCCATGCTATGGCCCAGCAGCACCACGCGCCGGCCGGCGTCGCGTTCGAACAGCAGCACGGGCGTCAGCGCCTGCGCCAGTCGGTCGAAGTCGTAAGGATCGATCAGGGCACTGTCGCCATAGCCGGGCATGTCCCACGCCACGGCGCGGTAACCGGCCTGCGCCAGGGCCTCGCCCTGCGCCGGCCAGGCAGCCTTGCCGCCGCCGATGCCATGCAGCATCAGCACCGCCACCGGCCCGTCGCCCCAGGCCAGGGCGGCGATGCCGTTGGCGTGGCGCTGCGTGGTCGCGGCGGCGCTCATGCGGCCACCTCCACCAGCGCGCCCGCCTCGACCTCGTTGCGGCCGTCGAGCGCAACCGTGCAGTTGCGCAGCGGCAGGTCGAAGTGGCCCAGCGTATGCCGCCCGGCGACCTCGTTGGCGCCGGTCGAAAACAGGAAATTGCCGGCGAACGCGCGCAGCTCGGTGCCGTTGCAATCGCGCTTGTCATAGAACGTCATCGCGTCCCAGCGCGCCATCCGGTTCAGGCCCCAGCCCACGTGCGAGACCGCATAGGCGTCGCGCGTGCCCTCGCGGTCGGCCCAGGCCTGGTAGTAGCCGCGCATCATGTCGGCGTCGATGCCCTGGCCCTCGACCGCGACGATGTAGTCGTCCTCGATATGGCAGACCACGGTGTCGCGCAGGTAGGTCTTGAAGGTCAGGTTGACGTCGCCCGGCGCCAGCACCAGCGTGCCGTTGACCTGGCGCCCGGCCGGGAACGCCAGGCACAGCCCGCCGGGCCAGTGCGAGACCTGGCCGGGCTTGTTGCAGAAACCCCAGACGCCGCCCACGCGCGCCTCGGCCAGGCCGATGCGCAGCTCGGTGCCGGCAGCGGAATGCACACGCATCTCGCGCGCGCCGCGCAGGCGCTTCATCGCCGCGCGCACGGTGGCCTCCAGCGACGGGTCGGGCTGGCAGCGCTCCAGGATCTCGGGGTGCTCGTTGCTGACCATCAGCATGCGCGGCACCACGCCATTGGCGCCGCTCAGGATCTGCGGCAGCTCAGGGGCGTGCAGCAGGCCTTCGACGGTGCAGTCAAGCACCAGCTGGCAGCGCGACAGCGCCGCCAGCACTGGCGCCAGATGCTGCAGGGCATCGCTGGCCCCGGTCGAGCGCACCGGCGCCGGGGCCGCAAGCGCCGGGGTCGGCACCTGGATCCGCACCGGGGTGGCGCCGAGCGACTGCGCGGCCAGTTCGGCCAAGGCCACGTTGACAGGGCGGGATTGGGACTCCGTTACAATTCCCACCACATCACCGTGCCGCAGGGCACAGAGTTCCAGCGTGCGGCGGAACGCCGCCAGCCAGCGGTGTTCGATCTGCTCGATGAGCATGCGCTTGTCTCCTGCTGCTTGTTGTCTGGCTTGTTGTTCGCTTCTTGTTCTATAGGGCGGGCCGCCGAGGCTTTTGTGCACCGGCCGGCGCCTGCGGCGCCGGGCTTGAACTCGCCGCCCCTGGCGCGAATAATATATATGAAATTTCATGAACTCCAGTGGAGCCCCCATGGGCATGCCTGAGGCCCAGCCACGGATCGCCAGCGTGGCCGCCGCGCCGGACTTCGATGCGATGCACTTCCGCCGCACCCTGTCGCAGTTCGCGACCGGGGTCACGGTGATCACCACGCGCGCCAGCAACGAGTCGGTTGCGGCGGGCGCGCCGCCGTACATCGGCATCACCGCCAGCTCCTTCAACTCGGTGTCGCTGGAGCCGCCGCTGGTGCTGTGGAGCATGGCCACGCGCGCCAACAGCCTGCCGATGTTCCGCGACGGCACCCACTACATCATCAACGTGCTGTCGGCCTCGCAGCTGGACCTGTGCCAGCGCTTCGCCACGCTCAAGGGCGATCGCTTCGCCGGCGTCGACTACCGGCTCTCGGCCACCGGCCTGCCGATCCTGTCGAATGCGCTGGCCTGGTTCGAATGCCACAACCGCAGCCGCTACGACGAAGGCGACCACGTCATCTTCGTCGGCGAAGTGGAGCGCTGCGGCGTGCTCGACGGCAAGGACGGCCCGCTGGTGTTCCAGGGCGGCCAGTTCACCACCACCGCCCCGCTCGATCCCTGAACCGCCCCTGCCCCATCATGGCGGACCTGCCGGCAGCACCCTCGCCCCAGCCCTTCGTCGACGGCTACCTGGCCTACCTGCTGGCCCGCGCCAGCCATCTGATCTCGGGCGAATTCCATCGCGAGGTCGAGGCCAGCGGCCTTTCGGTGCAGGAATGGCGCGTGCTGGCCACGCTGGCCGACCGCCCCGACTGCACCGTCGGCGCGCTCGCGGAAATCACGCTGACCAAGCAGCCCACGCTGACCAAGCTGGTCGATCGCATGGCGCACGACGGCCTGGTCCGGCGCCGTGCCGGCAAGACCGACCGCCGCCAGGCGCTGGTTTCGATCACGCCGCGCGGCCTGGCGCTGGTGCGGCCGCTGCTCGAGCGCGCCGCGCAGCACGAGCGCGCGGTGCTGGATGACTTCGGCGCCCGCGAGGGCGCGCAGCTGAAGGAAAGCCTGCGGCAGCTGATCGCGCTGCATACGCAGCGCTAGGCCTGCGCGGCCGCCTTCAGGATTGCCAGCGGCGAACTGTCCACCTTGATCCGCTGCAGCACGATATTCGAGCGGATATCCATCACCCCCGGGGTGCGGTACAGCCGGTTCACGATGAAGTCGGAGTAGTGCTTCAGGTTGCGCGCTTGCACGCGCAGGATGTAGTTGCTGTCGCCGGTGATGATGTACGCCGAGAGCACTTCCGGCCACGACTGCACCGCGGCGATAAAGGTGTCGTGCCAGCCCTCCACGTCATGGCGCATCGACACTTGCACGATCGCCTCCAGCTCCAGCCCCAGCTGCTCGGCATCGAACCACGCGCGATAGCCGCCGATCACCCCTGACTCTTCCAGCAGCCGGACCCGGCGCAGGCATGCCGACGGCGACAGCGCCACGCGGTCGGCCAGGTCCTGGTTGCTGATGCGGCCGTTCTCCTGCAAACAGGTCAGGATGCGCAAATCGGTGGGATCGAGGTTCATTCGAATTTCCTTCGAGTAATCGGCGATTTTTCGCATTCTATGCGAAAGACAGCTAGGATGACGGGTCATTTAGCAAGCCTCTTGCCGCCGTTTTTGACTATGATTCCCGACATCGAGGCACACAGAAACGGCGCCCGCAGACGGCGCCGCCCACACCCATGACCGCCCCCAATCCCGACCCGCGCCGGCTGTGGGACATCAGCCCGCCGCTGTCTCCCGCCACGCCGGTGTGGCCCGGCGATACGCCGTTCCAGCAGCAGCCGGCCTGGCAGATCGACGCGCAGTGTCCGGTCAATGTCGGGCGCATCACGCTGTCGCCGCATACCGGCGCGCATGCGGACGCGCCGCTGCACTATGCCGCCGACGGCGCCCCGATCGGCGCGGTGCCGCTGGCGCCCTACCTGGGCCGCTGCCGCGTGATCCACTGCATCGGCGCGGCGCCGCTGGTGCTGCCGCATCATGTCGGGCACGCGCTCGACCAGTTGCCGCCGCGGGTGCTGCTGCGCACCTACCGGCAGGCGCCGCTGGCGCAGTGGGATCCGGCCTTCTGCGCGGTGTCGCCCGACACCATCGCGCTGCTGGCCGCGCACGGCGTGCAGCTGGTCGGCATCGACACGCCCTCGCTCGATCCGCAGGAGTCGAAGACCATGGACGCGCACAACGCGGTGCGCCGCCATGGCCTGGCGATCCTGGAAGGCATCGTGCTGGACCAGGTCGATGCCGGCGACTATGAACTGATCGCGCTGCCGCTGCGCTTTGCCGCGCTGGACGCCAGCCCGGTGCGCGCGGTGCTGCGCAGCCTCGACTGAACTTTTTTCCGAACCCGCCTGGCTTTTCTGCACGACATGACGACCATTGACCGCGAGCACTGTATCCGGCTCGACCAGCAAGACCCGCTGCGCCCGCTGCGCGACCAGTTCGCGCTGCCCCACGGCGTGATCTACCTCGACGGCAACTCGCTCGGCGCCCGCCCGCGCGCCGCCGCCGCGCGCGCCGCGCAGGTGGTGGCCGAGGAATGGGGCGACGGCCTGATCCGCAGCTGGAACACCGCCGGCTGGTTCGACCTGCCGCAGCGCCTGGGCAACAAGCTGGCGCCGCTGGTGGGCGCGGGCCACGATGAAGTGGTGGTCACCGACACCACCTCGATCAACCTGTTCAAGGTGCTGGCCGCGGCGCTGCGCGTGCAGCAGACGCGCGACCCGGCGCGCAAGGTGATCGTCTCCGAGGCCAGCAACTTTCCCACCGACCTGTATATCGCCCAGGGCCTGGCCGACCTGCTGCAGCAGGGCTACTCGCTGCGGCTGGTGAACTCGCCGGCGGAGATCGACGCCGCCGTCGGCGCCGATACCGCGGTGCTGATGCTGACGCACGTCAACTACAAGACTGGCGAGATGCTCGACATGGCCGGGCTGACCGAACTGGCCCATGCCCGCGGCGCGCTGACGGTGTGGGACCTGTGCCATTCGGCCGGTGCCGTGCCGGTCGACCTGAAGGCGGCCGGGGCCGACTACGCCATCGGCTGCACCTACAAGTACCTGAACGGCGGCCCGGGTTCGCCCGCCTTCGTCTGGGTGGCGCCGGCGCTGCGCGACGCCTTCTGGCAACCGCTGTCGGGCTGGTGGGGCCATGCCGCCCCGTTTGCGATGGATCCGCAGTACCGGCCGGTCGAGGGCGTGCGCCGCTTCCTGTGCGGCACGCAGCCGGTCACGTCGCTGGCCATGGTCGAGTGCGGACTGGACGTGTTCGCGCAGACCGACATGCAGGCGCTGCGCGCCAAGTCGCTGCAGCTGACCGACCTGTTCATCGCGCTGGTGGAAGCCCGCTGCGGTGACCACCCGCTGACGCTGGTGACGCCGCGCGAACACGCGCGCAGGGGCAGCCAGGTCAGCCTGGAGCATCCGCAGGGCTACGCGCTGGTGCAGGCCCTGATCGAGCGTGGCGTGATCGGCGACTACCGCGAGCCGCGCATCGCCCGCTTCGGCTTCACGCCGCTCTACACCAGCTTTGCCGAGGTGTGGGATGCTGTGGAAATCCTGCGCGACGTGCTGGACAGCGGCGCGTATCGCGACGCGCGCTTCCAGACTCGCGGCCAGGTGACCTGACCGGGAGCGCATCATGAGCGAATTCAAGGGATGCCCCTTCTCCGGCGCGGCGCCGGCAGCCACGCCGCAGGGCGACGGCTGGCACGGCGCGCAGATGGATTTCGC
This sequence comes from Cupriavidus taiwanensis, assembly GCF_900250115.1. NCBI lineage: Bacteria > Pseudomonadati > Pseudomonadota > Betaproteobacteria > Burkholderiales > Burkholderiaceae > Cupriavidus > Cupriavidus taiwanensis. Next base: position 2,585,039 of record NZ_LT984803.1, read on the forward strand.
CAAGGACATGAGCTATGGCGACTACCTCGGCCTTGACCAGATCCTGAGCGCGCAGCATCCGCTGTCGCCGGACCACAACGAGATGCTGTTTATCGTGCAGCACCAGACCACCGAGCTGTGGATGAAGCTGATGCTGCACGAGCTGCGCGCCGCGCGCGAATCGGTCAAGGGCGACAGCCTGCCGCCGGCGTTCAAGATGCTGACGCGCGTGTCGCGCATCATGGACCAGCTGGTGCAGGCGTGGAACGTGCTGGCCACCATGACGCCGCCGGAATACTCGGCGATGCGGCCCTACCTGGGCATGTCGTCGGGCTTCCAGTCGTACCAGTACCGCGAGATCGAGTTCATCCTGGGCAACAAGAATGCCGCCATGCTCAGGCCGCATGCGCACCGGCCCGAGCACCTGGCGCTGGTCGAGGCCGCGCTGAAGACCCCGTCGCTGTACGACGAGGCGATCCGGCTGATGGCGCGGCGCGGCTTTGCCATCGACGCCGCTTGGGTCGAGCGCGACTGGAGCCAGCCGACCACGTACAACGCCTCGGTCGAGGCAGCGTGGCTGGAGGTCTACCGCAACCCCGGCGCGCACTGGGAACTGTATGAGCTGGGCGAGAAGTTCGTCGACCTGGAAGACGCGTTCCGGCAATGGCGCTTCCGCCATGTGACCACGGTCGAGCGAGTGATCGGTTTCAAGCGCGGCACTGGCGGCACCGAAGGTGTCAGCTATCTGCGCAAGATGCTGGACGTGGTGCTGTTTCCGGAACTGTGGAAGCTGCGCACCGACCTTTGAACCGCGCCGTTCCTGCGCGCGCGGACCGCGATACGGCCGGCGGGCGGCCTCAGCCCGCCGGCTCGGACAACCTTGCCGCCAGCGTCTGCAGCGCCGGCGCCAGGGTCTGGTGGAACACCGCCTCGTCCACTGCCCCATACGAAGCACTGCAGCTCAGCATGTGCAGCTCTTTCTCCCCCACCGGCCGGAACGCCACCGCGCAGGCATGGATGGCCGGATGCCAGTCGCGGAACGACGCCGCATAGCCACGCTGCTGCGCCTCGGCCAGCGCGGCGCGGGTGGCGGCCTCCTGCTGCTTCCATTGCTCCGGGAAGGCCTGGCTGAACTCGGCCATCACGCGCTCGCGGCGCGCCGCCGGCAACGCGGCCAGGTAGGCCCGCCCCATCGAGCTCGAGACCAGCGACAGCCGCGAGCCGACGCCCAGCCCTAGCATCACGCCGGCGTCGTTGCGGATCGATTCCAGGTAGATCACCTCCATGCGCTCGCGCTTGCCGAGCGACACCGAGACCCCGTACGACTGCGCGAACGCCAGCATGTGCGGGCGCGCCAGCGCCACCACATCCGACGCCGACAGGTAGGCATAGCCCAGCGCCAGCACCCCGGCATCGAGCGCGTATTTGCCCAGGCCCTCGTCATAGCGCAGGTAGCCAAGCTGCACCAGCGTGCCGGCCAGCCGGCTCACCGTGGCCTTGGGAAATCCGGTGCGGCGCACGAACTCCTGGTTGCCCAGCATGGCCTCGCCGGTACGGAAGCAGCGCAGCAGTTCAAGCCCGCGCGCCAGCGCGGTGACGAAGTTAGGGTCGCTGTCGCGCACGGGTGCCGCGGCAGCTTCCTGGGGAAGTGACAGATCGGGGTTGGGGTTGGCCAAGGTTCGCGGCTCCAGTCGGCGCTTGTCCGTTCATCGCACAAAGGCTGGGTGGGTCAGGGTTTTGCCGGTTGCGTGGCAAGACCGTTGCGATATACTAATTCAACGGAACACAGTTCCGCAATGCGGAACTATCAGGATCCCGAAAAAATCCTCCGCACGATCATCGACCGATCACCAAACCCATTACGAATGACGGAATCCGCCGGCGCGGACCACGGCACGCCAGCCAACCGCCCGCCGCTTCCCTGTGCTACCGAAGGAGACCTGCATGGCTGCCAACGCCGAATTCCACTGGGCCGACCCCCTGCTGCTCGACCAGCAACTGAGCGCCGACGAACGCGCCGTGCGTGACGCCTCCGCGGCGTACTGCCAGGACAAGCTGATGCCGCGCGTGCTGCAATCGTTCCGCAACGAGAAGACCGACGTCGAGATCTTCCGCGAGATGGGTGAACTCGGCCTGCTCGGCCCGACCATCCCCGAGCAATATGGCGGCCCGGGCCTCAACTACGTCAGCTACGGCCTAATCGCGCGTGAAGTGGAGCGCGTCGATTCTGGCTACCGCTCGATGATGAGCGTGCAGTCGTCGCTGGTGATGGTCCCGATCTACGAATTCGGCACCGAGGCGCAGAAGCAGAAGTACCTGCCCAAGCTCGCCACCGGCGAGTGGATCGGCTGCTTCGGCCTGACCGAGCCGAACCACGGTTCCGACCCGGGCTCGATGGTGACCCGCGCGAAGAAGGTTGACGGCGGCTACGAGCTGACCGGCGCCAAGATGTGGATCACCAACTCGCCGATCGCCGACGTGTTCGTGGTCTGGGCCAAGCTGCAGGGCGAAGACGGCAAGGAAGACATCCGCGGCTTCATCCTGGAAAAGGGCTGGAAGGGCCTGAGCGCCCCGGCGATCCATGGCAAGGTCGGCCTGCGCACCTCGATCACCGGCGAGATCGTGCTGGACCAGGTGTTCGTACCGGAAGAGAACATCATGCCGGGCGTGAAGGGCCTGAAGGGTCCGTTCACCTGCCTGAACTCGGCCCGCTACGGCATCGCCTGGGGCGCGCTGGGCGCCGCCGAATTCTGCTGGCACACCGCGCGCCAGTACACGCTGGACCGCAAGCAGTTCGGCCGCCCGCTGGCCCAGACCCAGCTGGTGCAGAAGAAGCTGGCCGACATGCAGACCGAGATCACGCTGGGCCTGCAGGGCTGCCTGCGTCTGGGCCGCATGAAGGACGAAGGCACCGCCGCGGTGGAGATCACCTCGATCATGAAGCGCAACTCGTGCGGCAAGTCGCTCGACATCGCCCGCGTGGCGCGCGACATGCTGGGCGGCAACGGCATCTCGGACGAATTCGGCGTGATCCGCCACGTGGTGAACCTCGAGGTGGTCAACACCTACGAAGGCACCCATGACATCCACGCGCTGATCCTGGGCCGCGCCCAGACCGGCCTGCAAGCCTTCTTCTGATCGGAGCATGAAAAAAGCCCGGCGATGAAGCCGGGCCAAGCACACTACCAAGGAGACGACGAGGCTGCCCCCGTCGATACAACACCTGCCTTGCACACGGCCCCGCCCTGGCGGGGCCGTGTTCATTTGTCGGGCGGCGAGAACCGCAGGCCCCGGCCGTCGCCGGGCCACGCATGCAAGCGGATGCGGCCTGCGCTGGAATCCTGTCCCAGGTCCGCGGCGATAGCGCCAAGTCGCAATGCCATGCTCGGTTCTCCTGATTTCACGGTGGAACCAGGGTAACTGGATTGATATCCAACCCAAACGAATATAAAGTCACTACAAAATCACTCGTAGTCATATAGGCATTCTCTGACATCCATCACGCCCGCTTTCGTGCATGCTGGCAATACTTGGGCGTCGACCCGCAGCGAACCCGCAGCGAACCCGCAACCGACCCTGTTCCGGGCGCGTTGCCTTGAAACGGCGACGTGTCGCCACATATGCTTAGTATCAGACCGACAAATGCCGTTAGCCTCGGAGCGAAGAAAATGTCAGAATCCGCACAAACCGAACCAACCGCCCGCAAACAGGAGAAACTGATGAGCGATGTGAAGACCGTTCTGTCCGACGCCGAGGAACTGCTGAAGCAAGCCGCCTCGACCACCGGGGAAAAGGCCGCCGAACTGCGCGAGCGTGGCATGGGCCTGCTCAAGCAAGCCAAGGAGAAGGCCCAGGACCTGCAAGATGCCGTCGTAACCAAGAGCAAGGCCGCCGCGCGTGCCACCGACGACTACGTGCACGACCACCCGTGGCGCGCGGTGGGTGTCGCCGCCGGCGTGGGCCTGCTGATCGGTCTGCTGCTCAACCGCAAGTAAGCGCTGCAAATCCGGCGCGGCTCGCCAAGGCCGCGCCATCGTGGCAACCCGCCCGGCGGGTTGCCAATGGCCGGGGCGCCCGGTGTGCCGGTAACGCTGTCGCGGTTGACCTCTCATGGCCAACCGTTCGTTGCCGACACGACCTGGCGCCGCATCCGGCCTTGCCAGCTGGATAGGTGCGTACGGCCATGCCGGCGCACCGCTCTTTCACGCCGGAGCCGCATGAGCGAAGCCACCCCTTCCCCCAAGTTCCTCGACGCCGTGCGCAACCTGGCCGGCTCGCTCGTGGCGATGGTGCAGACGCGCCTGGAGCTTGCCAGCGTGGAGCTGGCCGAGGAGCGCACGCGCTTGCTGAAGGTCGCCCTGCTGGCCTTGTTCGGGCTGGCGTTCTTCGGGCTGGGCCTGGTCACGCTGACCGCCCTCATCGCGATCCTGTTCTGGGACACCTACCGCTGGCAGGCGCTGGGCGCCCTGACGGTGCTCTACCTGGTGCTGTGCGCCGTCTGCCTGGCGTACGCCCGCAGCGTGCTGCGCAACGCGCCGCCGATGCTGGAAGCCACCCTCGCCGAAATCGACAAAGACCGGGAGATCCTGCGCCGATGAGCACACTCGACCCTGACGACGCCACGTCCGCACGCGAACGCGGCGAATACCCGCGCGCGCCCCGGTTCACGCAAGAGGTGCGCCTGCCGCTGGCGGTGCGCAAGGAACTGCTGCTGACCCGCGCCGCCCTCGAACGCCACGATTGCCTGCAGGCCCTGCGCGCGGTGCGCGGCGGCGTGCACCGCCTGGGCACCGTCAGCGCCTGGCTGCCGCGGATCGCGCGGCCGGGCTCGTGGATGAAGGTGGTCGGCCTGACCAAGGACTACCCGCTCCTGAGCACCGCGGTGACGCTGGCGCTGCCGCTGGTCAAGCGCGTGCCGGTGCTGCGCTGGAGCTGGAAGCTGTCCAAGCTCGGCCTGGTCGCCGGCGCGGCCTACTGGGCCTACAACACCTGGCGCGAGGCCAAGGGCCAGGCGGTACCGCCGGCCAGCGTGCCGACCCCGGCCCCGGCGGGCACTCCGCCCGCCGCCGACACCGGCTTCCGCGATCCGCTGATCCCCTGACAATCTGGACGACTCAGCCGGCCAGCGCCAGCGCCGGCCGCGCCCCGGCCTCCGGGGCGAACGGCACCGGCGGCGCAATGTGGTAGCCCTGCGCCAGGTCCACGCCCAGCTCGCGCAGGCGCTCGAGCATCGCCTCGTTCTCGACGAATTCGGCAATGGTCTGCTTGCCCATGGCGTGGCCGATGCGCTGGATCACCTCCACCATCACCAGGTTGACCGGATCGACCAGCATATCGCGCACGAAACTGCCGTCGATCTTCAGGTAGGCCGCCGGCAGGTGCTTCAGGTAGGTGAACGAGGACATGCCGGCGCCGAAGTCGTCCAGCGCGAACTGGCAGCCGAGCTGCTGCAACTGCATGATGAACGCCCCGGCCTGGGCCAGGTTGGCAATCGCCGCCGTTTCGGTGATCTCGAAGCAGATGCCGTCCAGCGCGATGCCGAAGCGCTGCGCCTGTTCGCGCACGAAATCCGGGAACTGGAGGTCGGCCAGCGACGAGCCTGACAGGTTGATCGCGCAGATGGCGGTCTCGGCCTGGCGTCCCACCAGCGTGGCAAACGCGGTCTCGACCACCCAGCGGTCGATCATCGGCATCAGGTTGTAGCGCTCGCAGGCCGGCACGAAGGCCATCGGCGGCACCACGCGGCCGCGCTCGTCGACCATGCGCAGCAACAGCTCCACATGGCGCCCCCGCGCCGACGGCGTGCCCGGCTGCACCGGCACGATCTCCTGCGAGAACAGGCAGAAGCGGCCGGCCGCCAGCGCCGCGTGCACGCGGCTGACCCACTCCATCTCGCCATGGCGCGCCTGCACCACGCTGTCCAGCGGATGGTAGACCTGCACGCGGTTGCGCCCGCCTTCCTTGGCCACGTAGCACGCCGCGTCGGCCGCGCTCAGCGCCTCGGCCACGCTGCCGGTGTGCCGGTCCAGCGTGACCAGGCCGATGCTGGCGCCGACCGCGAAGGTGCGCTGCCGGTGCGCAAAGCGGAAGCTCGCAATGGCGTGGCGCAAGCCCTCGGCCACGCGCTCGCCGTCGGCGGCGCCGCAATGCTCGAGCAGCACGCCAAACTCGTCGCCGCCCAGCCGCGCCAGCATGTCGCTGCGGCGCAGATGGCCGCGCATGATCTCGGCCATCTGCCGGATCAGCTCGTCGCCGGCGGCATGGCCGCAGGTGTCGTTGACCACCTTGAACTGATCCAGGTCCAGGTACATCAACGTGTGCGGGATGCCCTGCGTGCGCGCACGCTCGATCGCCGCGGCCAGCCGGCGCTCGAATTCGGCGCGGTTGACCAGGCCGGTCAGCGCGTCGTGGCTGGCCTCGTATGCGAGGCGCGCGGCATGCGCGCGTTCCTGGCTGATGTCGTGCAGCACCACCACCACGCCGATGGCCTGCGCGGCGCGGTCGCGGATCAACGCCACCGACGGCTTGACCACCAGCGCCGGTCCGGGCTGCCCGGCACCATCGCGCTGCACCAGCTGAGCCGAGCGGGTGTGCCAGCGCTGCTGCAAGGCCAGCATCACGATATCAGGCAGCGGCGCCTGGCTGTCCTCGTCGCGCAGCACGCAGACCTGGCTCAGCGGCAGCCCGCGCGCCCCGGCTTCGCGCCATCCGGTCAGCGCTTCGGCGGCGGGATTGAGCGACTGCACGCGGCCCCATACATCGGCGGTCACCACCGCATCGCCGATGGCCTGCAGCGTGACCTGGGCGCGCTCCTTTTCGGCAAACAGCTGGGTCTCGTAGCGCTTGTGCTCGGAGATATCGGTGAGCGAGCCCGCCATGCGCGCGCGCCGGCGCCCGGCACCGCGCACCAGCCGGCCGCGTGCCCGCACCCACAGGTAGTCCCCGGCGCGGTTGCGCAGGCGGAATTCGGCGTCATAGGGCTCGCCGCTGCGCAGGTGGTATGCCAGCCTGGCTTCGAACGCCGCCAGCTCGGACGGATGCAGAAGCCCCAGCACGGTTTCGCGCGCATTCGGCAGCTCGTCGGCGCGGTAGCCCAACATCTGTGCGCAGCGCGCCGAGAAATACAGTTCGCCGCGGCCAGGATGCCAGTCCCACAGGCCATCGTTGCTGCCCTCGACCGCCAGCTGCAGCTGCTCTTCACTTTGCGCCAGGGCCTCGCGCAGCCGGCGCTCACGCCGCAGCGGCCCCAACGACAGCAGGATCGCCGACATCAGCAGCGCCGCCGCCATCACCGCGCTGCCGCTGGTGAGCAGCCGCATGACCCGGCGCGAGGCGTGGCCCAGGTGTCCCGAGAAGGCACGTTCCAGCGGCGTCAGCCGGGCGTCGATCTGCGCGATGTTGCGCAGCACAGGCGCCACGCAGGCGTCGTCGCACCCGGGCTGACCGGCCAGGCGCCGCAGCGCCAGCGCCTGCTCATGCAACGCAAAGATCTCGAGATCGCCCTGTGCCCACACGCGGATGGCCGCGTCGACCTCATGGATATGGCGGAAGTTCCGGTACAGGCGCACCATCCGCGGGATGTCTTCGGGGTGGTTGCCGCCGGCCAGCAGGCCCTCGCGCACGCGCTCCAGGTCGGGCTCGGCGCGGTCCAGTTCCAGGCGGGCGCGGTGGTCGCCGAACGGGATCGCGATGGACGCCAGGTAGGCGTCGAAATCCGCCGGATCGCGGTCCTCGCCGTAGCGCAGCAGGTGCAGCACGGCGTTCTTCTGGCCCTTGGACCACTGGCTCTCGCCGGCGACGAAGGCGCGCGCGGCCGACAGCAGGTCCAGGCTGGCGATGCTGAACAACGCCAGCGCCACCACCACCGGTACGAACGGCCAGATGATGCGCAGCACATGCCCGCTGGCCGGCAAGGAAACGCCTGCTTGCCGCATAGGTCTTGTTCGGGGGGCCGTGTCTCGCGGCCGTTCCATGGGTCCGCGGTCCACGCGCCGCGGTTAGCCCATTGTGCGGCGCGCGCCGGGCCCGCGTCTCTACCTCGAACTAGTTAAAGCATCCCCTACCATCGGGGCATGCCAGATGCAAAAAGGGCCTGTGACGTGCGCCACAGGCCCTTCGCAATACTGGTGGGTCGTGCGTGACTCGAACACGCGACCAACGGATTAAAAGTCCGCTGCTCTACCGACTGAGCTAACGACCCGAAAAAACAGAACCGCGATTATAGTGATGCGATTCTCGATGTGTCAAGGCCATGGTGCGCCAGCGTCTTACACCATGCGTTCCAGGCGCCACATCTGGTAGCGGAACGCCAGCACCGCGCCGGCCAGGATGCCGGCCAGCGCAATGAACGAGCCCAGCGCCAGCGTCGACACGCCCGACAGCCCCTGCCCCACCGTGCAGCCCAGCGCCGTCACCCCGCCCGCGCCCATCAGGATGCCGCCGACAATGTGGTTGGCCACGTCCTCGGCATTGCCGAAGCCTTCCCAGCGGAAGGTGCGGGTGGCCAGCGCATACGCGGCCGCGCCGGCGATCACGCCGAACACGCTGACGATGCCGATGGTCAGCACCTTGCTCTTGTCGCTGAACAGCATCAGCCAGTCGAGCGTGTAGGCATACGGCGCGACGAAGCTCAGGCTTTCCATGCGGCCGCTGTTGGTCGAGACGAACAGTTCTTCCAGCGTATTGGGGTCTTCGGCAACGTAGCCGAGGTGGCCCGACACGTACCACATCGCCACGATGATCAGGCCCACGCCGAGGCCGCCGAGCAGGTTGTCGAAGGTGCGGAAGCCGCGCCCCGCCAGCGCCCACGCCGCCAGCACGCCGCCCAGCGCCAGGCCCAGCCCCAGTTGGAGCACGCCGCGCGCCGCGCCGGTGCCCTGCGCCAGCACCGACGGCAGGTCCTGCGTGGTCGGCAGCGCCAGCGCCACCGCATCGACGGTATTGACTCGCACCACGCCGAACAGGCCGCGCAGTGTCATGTAGGCCGACAACCCCAGGAACACGAACACCACCAGCGACTTCAGGTTGCCCGCGCCGATCCGCACCAGGGTCTTGCTGCCGCAGCCGGACGCCAGCACCATGCCGAAGCCGAACATCAGCCCGCCGGCCAGCGCCGACAGCCAGGCCAGCTTGCTGGCGGCATAGATGGTCTTGGTCGGGTCGATCGCGCCGTGCCAGGCCAGCACGCCGGTGCCGATCATGGCCACCCCGATCGCCAGCGCCCACATGCGCATGCGGCTCCAGTCACCCATGTTGACGATGTCCGAGACCGCCCCCATGGTGCAGAAGTGCGTGCGCTGCAGCAGCGCGCCAAACAGGAAGGTCAGGACGAAGGTGCTCAGCAGCACCGAGCGCGAGAGCGCGGCAAGATCGATTTCAGGCATGGGGCGGGAACGGCGGACTCAGGCTCAGGATCAGGCGGCGGCCTGGTAGCGGGTCGGGTCGGGCACGCCGGCGGCCTCGAAGCCGGCGCGGCGGATGCGGCAGGAATCGCACACGCCGCAGGCGCGGCCGTCGTCGTCGGCCTGGTAGCACGACACCGTCAGGCTGTAGTCGACGCCCAGCGCGATGCCGGCGCGGATGATCTCGCCCTTGGTCATGTCGATGATGGGGGCATGGACGCGGAAGCGGTCGCCCTCGACGCCGGCCTTGGTGGCCAGGTTGGCCAGGGTCTCGTAGGCGGCCACGTATTCGGGGCGGCAGTCCGGGTAGCCGGAATAGTCGACCGCGTTGGCGCCGAAGAACAGGTCGCGACCGCCGACCGCCTCGGCCCAGCCGAGCGCCAGCGACAGCATGATGGTGTTGCGCGCCGGCACGTAGGTGACGGGAATGCCGCCGCTGGCGCCATCGGTCGGCACCGCGAGCGCGTCGTCGGTCAGCGCCGAGCCGCCGAAGCGGCGCAGGTCGAGGTCGACGATCTCGTGGCGCGCGGCGCCCAGCGCCGCGGCCACGCGCGTGGCGGCTTCCAGTTCCGAGGAATGGCGCTGGCCGTAGCGCATCGACAGCGCATAGGTCTCGAAGCCCTGGGCGCGGGCCATGGCAAGTACGGTGGCGGAGTCGAGTCCGCCGGACAGCAGGACGATGGCGCGTTGAGTCATGGTGCGGGTCGCGCCGGCGGCGGCGCGCAAGAACATTCAGGCGAATCGCATATTCTAGCGCGACAAACGAAAAAGGCCCGCCGAAGCGAGCCTTGCCATGGCGGGCAGCGGCGCCGGCGCTTACTTCAGCGTCTTGAGCCGGTTGCTCGCCGCCTGCGCGCCCTCGGTGCCGGGATACTTCGCCACCACCTGCTCCAGCGTCTTGCGCGCGGCCGCCTTCTGGCCGGACTCGAGCTGGTTGTTGGCAATGGCGATCATCGCGTCCGGCACCTTGGGGTGGGTCGGGTTGGCATTGACCATGTTCTGCAGCACGAAGGTGGAACCCTTGTAGTCGCGCTGCGCGTACAGCGAGTTGCCGAGCCAGTACTGTGCCAGCGGCAGGTACGGACTCTGCGGGTACTTCTTCACGAACGCCGAGAACGAATTCCCCGCGCTCTTGAAGTCGCCCGCCTGGAACTGCTTGAGCGCGGCATCGTATTCGGGCTTTTCGCCCGGCTGCGCGATGCCTTCGCGGCCTTCGACCGTGACCTGCTGCGGCTCGAATTTCTTCAGGCGCGCATCGAGGTCGGCGTAGTAGTCCTTCTGCTGCTTCTGCAGCGTTTCCACCGTGTTCTGCAGCACTTCGTTCTGGCCGCGCAGCCGCGCCACTTCCTGGCGCAGGCCTTCGAGCTGGTTCTCCATCTCGAGCGTGGTGCGGCTGTTCTGCTCGATGCGCTGGGTCGCGGTCGCCTGGAAACCGTTGAACTGGTCGCGCAGGCTGATGACGGCCTTGCGGGCCTCGTCATCGTCGAACACTCCGGCATGCGCCTGCGACAGCGGCAGCATGCCGCCGCCGGCGACGGCGGCGAGCCACAACAGGGTGGAAACGCGTGCTTTCATGGAAGGCGGTCCAGATCAGTAGTTGATGTCCGCGCGGCGGTTCTCGGCCCACGAGGCTTCATCGTGGCCGGCGGCCTTGGGCTTTTCCTTGCCCAGGCTGACGGCTTCCATCTGGGCGTCGGGCACGCCCATCGACGCCAGCGAGCGGCGCACGGCTTCGGCGCGCTTCTGGCCCAGCGCGAGGTTGTACTCGCTGGTGCCGCGTTCGTCGGTGTTGCCCTGGATCAGGATCTTGCGGCCCTTGTTGGTGCCCAGGTACTTGGCGTGCGCGTCCAGCATGCCCTGGTAGTCGGGCTTGACGCTGTAGCTGTCGAAGTCGAAGTAGACGCTGCGCTTGGCCAGCGGGCTGTTCGGGTCGTTCAGCGGATCGGCCGCGGTCACCGGGGTGACGGCGCGCGGATCGGCACCGGTGCCGCCAGCGGCGCCGGCGCCGGCGTTGGCGGTATCGTCAAGCTTGACGCCGGAGCTGCACGCGCCCAGGGCGAGCAGTGCGGCAACGGCAAGGGTTTTGGTCATCAGTTGAGGCATGGTGAATGACTCCTGTTATTGCATGAAAGGACCCCAGGACGGCTCGCGAACATCGCCGGACTGGAGGGACAGAACCTGCCGGGTACGCCCGTCAGTGGACACCGCCGCCAGCACCGCGCGACCGCCCACGCGGGTGGCATAAAGGATGTACTTGCCGTTGGCGGCGAAGCTGGGCGCTTCGTCGTTGGCGGTATCGGTCAGCGACGTCACGTCGCCGTTGGTCAGGTCCTGCAACTGCAGCTTGAAGCCGCCCCCGCGCGAAATGTACGCCAGGTACTTGCCATCCGGCGAAATGCGCGGGCTCACGTTGTAGCTGCCCTTGAAGGTGACGCGTTGCGCACCGCCGCCTTCCTCGCCGGAGGCGGACATGCGGTAGACCTGCGGTGCGCCGCCGCGGTCGCTGGTGAAGTAGATGCTCTTGCCGTCGGGCGAATACTGCGGCTCGGTGTCGATGGCGCTGCTGCGCGACAGGCGGCGGATGCCCGAGCCGTCGGCGTTGACCTGGTAGACCTGGGTATTGCCATCGCGCGACAGCGCCAGCGCCAGGTGGCGGCCATCCGGCGACCACGACGGCGCGCTGTTGTTGCCCTTCTGGTTCGACACCAGCGTGCGCTTGCCGCTGGCGAGGTCGTGCACATACACCACCGGCTTCTTGGCCTCGAACGAAACATAGGCCACGCGTGCGCCGTCCGGCGACCACGACGGCGAGATGATGGGCTCGTTGCTGGTCAGCGCCACCTGCGCGTTCTGCCCGTCCGAATCCGAGATCAGCAGCTGGTAGCGGCCGCCCACCTTGGACACGTAGGACAGGCGCGTGGCAAACACGCCGCGCTCGCCCAGCAGCTTTTCATAGATGTAGTCGGCGATCTTGTGCGCGGTCACGCGCAGCTGCGACTGGTTCACGGTAAAGGCCAGCCCGCCCAGGCTCTGGCCCTTGACGGTGTCGTACAGGCGGAAGCGCACTTCGTACTTGCCGCCCGCGGCCGGGGTCACGCTGCCGGCGACGAAGGCATCGGCGCCACGCGCCTTCCAGCTGCCCAGGTCGACATTGGCGGACTCGGCCACGGTCGCGCCGCCCGGGTCGACGTTGCGAAAACGGCCGCTGCGGGCCAGGTCCGAACGGATGATCGCGGTCAGGTTCTGCGGGGCCTGGGCCTCGCCCTGGAAGTTGGCGGTGGCCACCGGGAACTGGCTGGAGCCAACCCCGGAGATCTCAACGTTGAGCTGCGCGTGCGCGGCGCCTGCCGCCATGGTCATGGCCGCGGCCAGCCACGCCATCAGCGCGCGCCGGCCCGCCAGCGGCGCCGGCCGGCTGGCGCCTCGGGATGCGGGGGAATCTGCGTTGTGCCGCCTCGCGGACAGCCAGTTGGGGGCCCAAAGCTTTCGCATGCTGCTCCTCAGTCGATTTCAAGTTTCGTCGGGCACGACAGGCAATCGGCAACACGGGCACTGCGGCATTGCTGCGCGTGGCGCATGCCCCGTCCGCGTGCGTACCGCACCGTCGGCTGCGTCAGGCAACCTGTCATGCTAGCGCTGGGACCGGAACCCGGCGATGAAGGTTGCATTATGTTGCAAATCATGCCTTGCCGGTCACTCAGTCCTTCGGCCGGAAGGTAATGGTGAAACTGGCCGGCGCCTTGCCGTTCTCGTCGCGCGGCAGCGGATCCGAACGCTCCACCGCGCGCAGCACGGCATTGTCCCAGCCGGAGTTGCCGCTGGACCTGGACAGCCGCGCCGACAGCAGCGAACCGTCCGGCGCCAGCTGCACCGAGACCACCGCGGTCGGGTTGCCCGGCACGTCCTCGGTAAAGACGATGTTCGGCTTGACGCGGCGGCGCACGCGGTCGGCATAGCCGGGCGAAGCCTTGCCGCCACCGCCGGCACCGGCGCCGGCCGCATTGCCGACCCCGCCACCGCCGGCGCCTGAACCGCCGGCCAGTGCCTGCAGGCGCGCCAGCTCGCTCTTGCGCTGGGCGTTGGCGGCGGCTTCGCGCTTGGCCTTGGCGTCGGCATCCGCCTTGGCCTTGGCGTCGGCCTCGGCTTTCGCCCTGGCGTCGGCCTGGGCCTTGGCCTTGGCATCGGCCTGCGCCCTGGCCTTGGCCTCGGCGGCTTCCTTGCGCTCGCGCTCGGCCTGTTCCTTGCGATCCTGCTCCTGCTGCGCGGCCTTCTTCTTCGCGTCTTCCTTGCGCTGCGCTTCCTTGCGCTCGGCCTCGCGCCGCTCGGCTTCCTTGCGGTCGGCCTCCTTTCTCAGCGCTTCCTTGCGCGCGTCCTCTTTGCGCGCTTCCTCCTTGCGCTCGGCGTCCTTGCGCTCGGCGTCCTTGCGTGCCGCTTCCTTGCGCTCGGCTTCTTCGCGCGCGGCCGCTTCGGCGCGGCGCTTCTTCTGCTCCAGCGCGATATCGGCGTCGTCCTCGACCTTGCTCTTCACCTGGGGCGGCGGCGGTGCCGGACGCGGCAGCGGTACCGGCTCCGGCGCGGGTTCTGGGCGCGGGGGCGGCGGTGGCGCCGTGGCAGCCGGGATCTCTTCCCAAAGTTCGGCCTCGGCGCCCACGGGCGTGCTGCTCTGCCAGCTCACGCCGTAGTACAACACCACGGCCAGCAGCAGATGCATGATCAGCGCGAGCACGAAGGAACGCAGGGTTCCCCGCTCCTTGACCGGCTGGTAGGGATAAGCGGCGGCGGTCGTCATCAGGCGCAACGGCAATCGGATAGGCGCTTCAACGCGTCAGGAGGTCTTGGACTTGACCATCAGGCCCACGCGCTTGACGCCATCGGCCTTGAGGACGGACATCACGTCCAGCACCGCTTCGTACTTGACCGCGCGGTCGGCGGCGATCACCACCGGCTGGTCCGGGTTCTCGTTCTGGCGCTGGTGCACGAAGTCCAGCAGGCCCTGCTTGTCGAGCTTGCGTTCGAAGGTATTGCCCGCATTGTCCTTGCCGCGCGCGGTGAGGTGGCCGTCTTCATGCACGGTGACAACGATCGGGGGGGCCTTCTGCTGCGGCGTGGCATTGGCCACGGTGGGCAGGTCGACGGTGGCGGGGCTGACGATCGGCGCGGCCACCATGAAGATGACCAGCAGCACGAGCATGACGTCGATATACGGCACGACGTTGATCTCGGCGCTGGCCCGGCGGCGCGAGCCGCCGCGGCGCTGAATGGCTGCCATTGCAGGACTCCTGGAAACGCCGGCCCGGGTTCGCGCCCGGGCCGTTGATAGGAAATACGGTTAGCGGGTCTGCCGCTGCAGGATGTTCAGGAACTCTTCCATGAAGCTCTCGAAGCGGATCGCCAGGCGATCGATTTCGGTGGCATAGCGGTTGTAGGCGATCACCGCCGGGATCGCCGCGAACAGGCCGATCGCGGTCGCCACCAGCGCTTCGGCGATGCCGGGCGCCACCGATGCGAGGGTCGCCTGCTGTACATTGGACAAGCCACGGAATGCGTTCATGATCCCCCACACGGTGCCGAACAGGCCGATATACGGGCTCACCGAACCCACCGACGCCAGGAACGGCAGATGCGATTCGAGCACGTCCATCTCGCGCTGGTAGGCCGCGCGCATGGCGCGGCGAGCGGCGTCGAGCAGCGCCCCGGCTTCGTTGCCGCGCTCGCGCGCCTTCAGGAATTCGCCCATGCCGGATTCGAAGATCCGTTCCAGCGCACCGGTGTTATGGCGGTTGTTGACGGCGCTGTTATAGAGCGCCTGCAGGTCGCCGCCGGCCCAGAAGTCGCGCTCGAAGCCTTCGGTCTGGGTACGCGCCGAACGCACTGCCAGGTGCTTGCGGAAGATATAGGTCCACGAAAACAGCGACATGACGAGCAACAGCGCCATGACGGCCTGTGCCAGCACGCTGGCGTGGAGCACCAGCGTTACGATCGACATGTCTTGCGTGACGGTCACGGGATTCATCGTGCTGACTTGATGGTGGCTAGAACGGGGTCGGGGATCGGGGCGGGACGGAAAGTGCTTTTGTCGACGCAGCCAACGCGGATCGCGCCGGTCGCGAGCATCAGTTCGCCCCGCCAGGCTTCCTGGGTGAACTGCACCGAAGCCGGGCCAACCCGGTCGATGCGCGTGCGGATCTCAAGCTGGTCGTCCAGCCGGGCGGGCGCATTGTAGTCCACCGCCGTGCTGCGGACGATGAAGACCACGCCCGCCTGGTCGGCGAGCGCCTGCTGTTCGATGCCGAGCGAGCGCAGCCACTCGGTGCGGGCGCGCTCGAAGAACTTGAGGTAGTTGGCGTAGAACACTACGCCGCCTGCATCGGTGTCTTCCCAGTACACCCGCAGGGTCCAGACAAAGTTTGTCATGGCCGCGATTGTAACGGAGAGCGATACCCGTTTCGTGTAAACCCGCAGGACGACTTTGCAACAGCAAGTTGCTGGCCAGGTCCGCGCCAGCCCTTGCCAGCGCTTGGCTGGCGGGTCCACGGCTTGCGGCGGGCGGCCGCCTCGCGCTACACTGCGCGCAACCATTCCATCTTGCGCGACTGGCGAAGTCAGTGGGCACTACCACGAGGAAGCGCAAGTTCTCTGGCGTGAAGTTTCCAGACGCCATGGCGTTGACGCGAGTCATGCCTGCCGCTCGCCTGGGCAGCGAATGGGAAGCAGGGTGCGCCCTGCGCCGACGGCCAAGCCGCCGGTGCGGGTCGCCGCTAGCCTTCCCCGCGCGCCCTACCCCCGATGCCCGCATCGGATTCCCTTTTTTCAGACGAGTTTCGCCATGTTCGAACGCAGCCGTTTTACGATCGACCAGATCGACCCCGAGGTCTTTGCCGCCATCCAGCAGGAAAACCAGCGCCAGGAAGACCACATCGAGCTGATCGCCTCCGAGAACTACACCTCGCCCGCGGTGATGGCCGCGCAGGGTTCGCAGCTGACCAACAAGTACGCCGAGGGCTATCCCGGCAAGCGCTACTACGGCGGTTGCGAGTACGTCGACATCGTCGAGCAGCTGGCCATTGACCGCGTCAAGCAGCTGTTCGGCGCCGAGGCCGCCAACGTGCAGCCCAACTCGGGCTCGCAGGCCAACCAGGGCGTGTACTTCGCCGTGCTCAAGCCGGGCGACACCATCATGGGCATGAGCCTGGCCGAAGGCGGCCACCTGACCCACGGCATGGCGCTGAACATGAGCGGCAAGTGGTTCAACGTGGTCAGCTACGGCCTCAACGCCCAAGAAGACATCGACTACGACGCGCTGGAAAAGCTGGCGCAGGAGAAGAAGCCCAAGCTGATCATCGCCGGCGCCTCGGCCTTCGCGCTGCGCATCGACTTCGAGCGCATCGGCAAGGTCGCCAAGTCGATCGGCGCCTACTTCATGGTCGACATGGCGCACTACGCCGGCCTGATCGCCGCGGGCGTCTACCCGAACCCGGTGCCGCACGCCGACTTCGTCACCACCACCACGCACAAGAGCCTGCGCGGCCCGCGCGGCGGCGTGATCCTGATGAAGGCCGAGCACGAGAAGGCGATCAACTCGTCGATCTTCCCCGGCATCCAGGGCGGCCCGCTGATGCACGTGATCGCCGGCAAGGCGGTCGCGTTCAAGGAAGCGCTGACGCCGGAGTTCAAGGCCTATCAGCAGCAGGTGGTGAAGAACGCCGCGGTGCTGGCCGAGACCCTGATCGCGCGCGGCCTGCGCATCGTCTCGGGCCGCACCGAGAGCCACGTGATGCTGGTCGACCTGCGCGCCAAGAACATCACCGGCAAGGAAGCCGAGCGCATCCTGGGCGAGGCGCACCTGACCGTGAACAAGAACGCGATTCCGAATGACCCGGAAAAGCCGTTCGTCACCTCGGGCATCCGCGTCGGCTCGCCGGCCATGACCACGCGCGGCTTCAAGGAAGAAGAAGCCCGCATCGTCGGCAACCTGATCGCCGACGTGCTCGACAACCCGCACGACGCCGCCAACATCGCCGCGGTGCGCGAGCAGGTGTCGGCCCTGACCAAGCGTTTCCCGGTCTACGGCTGACGCCAGCAGGCCGCCCGCGCGCACGCGCATGGGCGGCCGGCAGCTCCGCGGCCCGCGCCCCACGGCGCGGACCGCGGGCCTCGCCAACCCGCCCCGCCGCCGCAGAACGACAACACGGACAAGGCGCTGGGGTCCAACTCAAGGTGGTCCGGCATGAAATGCCCCTTTTGCGGTCATTCCAATACCCAGGTTCTCGACACCCGCATGTCGGAAGACGGCGATGCCGTGCGCCGGCGCCGCCGCTGCGAAGCCTGCGACCGCCGCTTCACCACCTATGAGCGGATCGAGCTGTTCTTCCCCGCCATCGTCAAGAAAAACGGCTCGCGCGTGGACTACGCCCGCGCCAAGCTGAAGGATTCGATGCGCCTGGCGTTGCGCAAGCGCCCGGTCTCGGCCGAAGCCATCGACGAAGCCATCACCCGGATCGAAGAAAAGCTGCTGGCGCTGGGCGAGAAGGAAATTCCCAGCAGCCAGGTCGGCGAACTGGTGATGCGCGAGCTGCGCAAGCTCGACAAGATCGCCTATATCCGCTTTGCCTCGGTCTACCGCAGCTTTGAAGACGTGTCCGAATTCTCGGACGTGCTGGCGGAAGTCACCGCCGGCAGCGGCAAGCGCTGACGCCCGCGGTTTCCGCTACCAGCACTGCGCCGACGGCACGCCGGCGCATCCCCGTGTTCCCTTGCAATCCCAGTTGGTTGATGGTGTAGCTGCCGCAGTCGTCCCCTTGCTGCGCGCCCTGCTTTTCGCGTGTGTTGCCGGCGATCTTCTCCTGCAGGCCGAAGCCGCGGAACATCACATGTCCGCGCTTAACACAATGGTGCGGATCTTCGCGCTTTACGTTTGGGCACGTTCGCCGCCGGCACGGCTCGCTAATCTTGGCCCGTCGCCTTCACAGCCCGTGCCATGCCCTCACCTGCAACCCGGCGCCGGACGCCGCCGCCAACCATCCCGCAACCCGGGATCCAGCGCGCGTACGCGCTGATCGAGGCGCTTGGCGCCTTGTCGATCGTACTTGCCGGACTGCTGCCGATGGCGGTGGTCGGCACCAGCGGGCTGGGCTGGCTGCGCGAGCTGGAGCGCCTGGCACAGGCCACGCGCAGCGCCGCCGACGATGCCGAACTGGGTCGCTGCGCGACGCCCCTGGTCGCGGTCGCCGCCATCGTGCCGTGGCCGGATGCCGGCGGCTGCCTGCCGGGCTGGGCCACGTGGGGGCGCCCATGAGCCGGCTTATTGACGCGTGCGGCTGGCGCGCCCGCCGGCGCGGCTTCTCGCTGGTCGAACTGATGGTCGGCATGGCGCTGGGCCTGATCGCTTCTGCCGCGGCCGGCGCCGCCTTCCTCAACGCGCACGCGGCCTACCTCGCCACCACCGACCGCGTGCTGATCGAGGAACGCGGCCAGCGCGCCCTGGCCATTCTCTCCATGCTGCTGCGACAGTCCGGATGGCCGGGCGAGCCGGCGTCCGGCATGGCCGGCACCGCCCTGCCCGTGGTCAGCGGCGCGGACAATTGCGGCCAGCCCGCCATGGCCGCCGCGCCCGCCTGCGCCCGCGCCGCGGTCGGCCAGAGCGACGCGCTGCTGGTCCGCTTCAGCGGCAGCGGCCTGCCCGCGGCGCCGGCACAGCCGGACGACACCATGACGGATTGCAGCGGCTATCCGGTCGCCGCAAGCGCGGCGGGCACCGAGGCAAGCGCCGGCTACGTGGCGGAGAACCTGCTCTATGTGGCGGCTGGCGCCGATGGCGTGCCGCAACTGCTGTGCCGGTACCTGGCCCGCCGCAATGGCCTGATCGACGGCAACGGCTGGACCTCGGGCGCGCTGGTGCGTGGCGTGGAATCGCTGCAACTGCGCTATGGCCTGGACCTGGACCAGGACGGCCGCCCGGAGCGCTTCGAGACGGCATCGGCGATCGCGTCGCAGGGCGATGCCGCCTGGCAACGCGTGGTGGCGGTCCAGCTCGCCATTGCCGTGCGCGGCGACCGGCCGGGCTCGGCCACGCCAGTGCGGGCCAGCGCTACGGACACGCCGGCACTGCCCGGCACCGCGGCGGCGGACCTGCCGCCCGCCGCACCGGCGCAGGCTGGCACCGCGCGCCGCGTGTTCGTCGCCGCGGTACGGCTGCGCAATGCGCCGCGCTGCCAGGAGACGCTGTGCTAGCGCGCTGCCTGTCACGCCCGTGCCAGGGCGGCGCCGTCACGCTGCTGCTGTGCGGCACCCTGCTGCTGATGGTGGTGCTGATCGCGGCCGCCACGCTGCAGATGCTGCTGTCCGGCCGCCAGCTTGCCGTCATGCAGCGCGAGCGCGAACTCGCCTTCCGCGCCGCCGAGGCGGCCCTGCGCGATGGCGAGGCCGAGCTGCTGGCAGCCGCGGCATCGCTCGACGCGCAGGACCGCCTCGCTCCGTGGCCGGCGCCGGGTCGCTGCGGCAGCGGCCAGCAGGCGGGCCTGTGCCGGCCCGCACTGGCCGGGCCGCCGGTGTGGCAGCCGTGGCTGGGGGGCGATGCCGAGGTCGACGCCATCGGCGTGCCGCTGGGCCGCTTTACCGGCGCTGCGCTGCCGGCCGACGCAACCGCACAGGAGCCGCCGCGCTATGTCGCGGAAATCCTGGACGAAGCGCCGGCCGGTTACAGCGCGCCGGATCCCGCCTCCGCGCTCGCCCCGGCGCCGCGGATGCGGGTGACCGCGATCGGCTTCGGCCGCACCCGCGCCGTGCGCGCCCTGTTGCAAAGCGTGATCCAGCCATGATCAGCCTCGCCACCCGCTGCGCTCTCGTCTGCCTTGTCTTCGCCCTGGCTGCGGCCTGCCATGCCGCCGGGTCCGAAGCGGGCCGGCTGCCGCTGGCCTACCGTACCGCGAACGGCGCCTATCCGTGGACCGGGCGCTTGTTCGCCATCGGCTGGCAGGACCTGACCCAGGCACCGTCGCCAGCCCTGTGGGAGGCCGGCGATCGCCTCGACCGCCGCACGGTGCCGTCGCGGCGGATCTTCACGTACGCCGCGCCGGACGGCGGCACGGCGCACGCCATTGCGCTGCAATGGGATGAAGCAACCGAGGCCTTGCACATCGGGGACAGCGCCTCGGTGGACTGGCTGCGCGGCGACCAGACCCGTGCCGGCCTGCGCCCGCGCGATACCCGCCTGGGCAATGCGGCAGGCGCACGGGTGCGGGTGGTGGCGCCGCCCGCATGGTCGCCCGGCAAAGCCGGCCACGCCGGCTTTCGCCTGCGCTACAGCCTGCGCCCGCACGTGGCCTGGCATGGCACCGGCGACGGGCTGCTGCACGCGTTCGATGCCGTGACCGGCGAGGAGCGTGCCGCTTACCTGCCGGGCGCGCTGCTGCCCCATGCCCTCGCCATGCCGGCCCCGGGGACGCCAACGCCGCCGGCGCCATGCCCGCGCCCGGAAGCGCAGGACGTCACGCTGCGCGGCGAATGGCGCACGGTGCTGCTATGCGGCATCCCGGCCAATGCCGCGGCCGGCAATGCCGCGGCAGCCTTTGTGCTGGATGTCACCGATCCCGAGGGACAGACGCCGTTCATGCCGATCTGGGAGATCGCCGCGACCGACGCATTGCCTCTGGCTGCGCGCGGGCCGGTACGCGCTGCGGGCATCCGTGGTCCGGATGGCTTGCGCTGGTTCGCGGTCGTGGTCCTCGCTGCCGGCACCGGCGGCGAGGCAGGCGCTGCCCGCGCCGGACTTGCCCTGCTGCCACTGGACAAGCCCGCCGGCGCCGCATGGTCCGGCCAGTACGCCATCCGCACCCTGCCCTTGCCGGAACGTGACTGCCTGGGGAACCCGGCGGCCAGCCAGCTCGTGGCGGTCAGCGTGCTGTCCGATATGAGCGGTGCCGCGCTCGCTGCCTATGCCACCGACGATGCCGGGCAGCTCTGGCGCTTCGCGCTCGCCGACGCGCCGCAGGCCGGGGCCAGCGCCGCCGCGGCCTGCCTGTACCGGATGCAGGTGTCCGCGCAACCGGCCACGGAAGAAGCCCCGGTATTGCTCGGATCCCCGAGCGCGCCGGTGGTGATCTACGGCGCCGGCAACGAACTGGCCGCGGTGCCCGATAGCACTGCCACACGTAGCGCCACCGCGCGCAAACCGCGGCAGGTCGCGACCCAGGCCGCGGACAACGGCCATGTCCTGCGCGCGGCGCCTGGCGGCGGGCCGGATCCCGGCTGGCGCCTGACCCTGCCCCATGCCGGCGAACAGCTGGTCGAGATAGAGCCGGTCTACCCCGGCTACCTGCTGTTCGTGACCCGCACGCCCGATGGCGCGCAACGCAGCTACCTGGTGCTGGCGGCGACCGGGGAATCGGTCTCGCAGCGCAGCTCCGGCGAGCGCGTGCCGGTTGCCACCGGCCAGTTGCTGCCGCCCGGGGCCAGCGTGTTCGCGACCCGCACCGACTTGCCGGGCACGCCCGCGCAACCTGGCGGCGCCGGGCGCCAGGCGTACGCGCTCTCGGTGTGGTCCGCCACCGGCAACGCGGTCACGCGCGTCGCGCAGACACTGGCCACGCGCCGCACCGGGCGCCTGCGCTGGCGCGAGATCGTCGGCCCGGCACGGGAGGATGCGCCATGAAGACCCGGGCCTCGGCGTGCCGGCGCAAGCGCGGCTTCAGCCTGATCGAGCTGGTGGCGGCGCTGGCCGTGCTGGCCATCCTCGCGGCCATTGCCGTGCCCGCATGGCACCGCCACCTGGCGCGAGGCTGGCGCGCACAGGCGCGCGCCGAGCTGACCGGCGCGATGTTGCAGCTGGAGCGGCATGCGCTCGAGGCCATGACCTTTGCCGCCGCGCCAGGGTCCGACATGGTTGCCGGCGAGTGGCCGTTGCGGGTGCCAGCCAATGGTCCGGTGCGCCACCTGGTAAGCGCCGGCGCTTGCCCGCAAGCCGCGCTCGATACCTGTGTCGAACTCCGTGCGGTGCCGCAAGCCGCGGATCCCGAATGCGGGACGCTGATCCTGCACAGCACCGGCCAGTGGCTGGCGCAGCCGCAAGGCGCGGCGCAGCCGCAGCCGCTGCCACCCGGCTGCTGAAGCCATGAC
Organism: Cupriavidus taiwanensis; assembly: GCF_900250115.1. Lineage (NCBI taxonomy): Bacteria > Pseudomonadati > Pseudomonadota > Betaproteobacteria > Burkholderiales > Burkholderiaceae > Cupriavidus > Cupriavidus taiwanensis. The sequence continues at coordinate 2,607,532 of NZ_LT984803.1, forward strand.
CCACACATCGCTGGACCCCGGCTGGCCGCTCCGCCCTGACGGCCTGACGCTGGTCGAACTGGTCGCCGGCCTGGCCATTCTGGGCGTGTTCACGGCCGCGGCCTATCCGCTCTTCAGCGGCATGCTGGCGCGCCAGCAGGTCACGCTGGCGGCCGACCGGCTGGTGATGTCGCTGGCGCTGGCACGCGCCACCGCGCTGTCGCGCCGCCTCGAGGTGACGCTGCAGCCGCTGCCGGGCGAGGCCACGCTGAGCCCCGGCTGGCAACTGGTGACGGCCGGCGCCGGCCAGGAGCGGCCAGTGGTGCTGTCCGTGGTCGAGCCCGGCATGCCGTGCCTGTCCGTGACGCTGCGGCAGACCGTGCGCGGCGCCAATGTGCTGAAATTCCTGCCTGTGGGATACTCTCGTTCTGAGCAGGGCGGTTTTCAGGCCGCCACCTTCACGCTTGGCTGTCGTGGCGAGCAGCGGCAAGTCAGGCTGGGCGCGCAGGGACGTATCCGACTCTGCACACCCGGCCGCGACGCTGACTGCGAAGCGGCGGAATCCTCCGAGCCGCCATGACCTGGCAGCCCTGCCATCTAATCGCAGCGCCAAGGCCCACCCGATCGCCGAATGTTTTCCGATACCGACCACGCCGCCATGCAGCAGGCGCTCGCGCTCGCCGCGCGGGGCATGTTCAACACCACGCCCAATCCGCGCGTCGGCTGCGTGCTGATCAAGGATGGCCAGGTCATCGGACAGGGCTTTACCCAGCCGGCCGGGCAGGACCATGCCGAGATCCAGGCGATGAAAGACGCGCTGTCGCGCGGGCTCGATCCGGCTGGCGCCACCGCCTATGTCACGCTGGAGCCGTGCAGCCATTTCGGGCGCACCCCGCCGTGCGCCGATGCGCTGGTGCGCGCCGGCGTGGCACGCGTGGTGGCGGCGATGGAAGACCCCAACCCGTCGGTGTCCGGTCGTGGCCTGCAGCGCCTGCGCGATGCCGGCATCGACGTGCGCTGCGGCCTGCTGGAAAAAGAGGCGCGCGACCTGAATATTGGCTTTGTCTCGCGCATGACGCGCGGGCTGCCGTGGGTGCGCGTCAAGGTGGCGGCGTCGATGGACGGCGGCACGGCGCTGCATGACGGCACCAGCCAGTGGATCACCGGCCAGACCGCGCGCGACGACGGGCACGCCTGGCGCGCCCGCGCCTGCGCCATCCTGACCGGCATCGGCACCGTGCGCGACGACAATCCCGCGCTGACGGTGCGCGCCATCGCCACGTCGCGCCAGCCACAGCGGGTGCTGGTCGATTCCCGCCTCGAAGTGCCGCTCGACGCGCAGATCCTGACGCCCGATACCGGCGAGTTCGCCCGGCCCGTGCTGGTGTTCTGCGCGGTGGAAGACCGGCAGCGCCAGCGCGCGCTCGAGGGCCGCGGCGCCGAAGTCGTGGTGCTGCCCAACCCGCACGGCAAGGTCGAGTTGCGCCGCATGCTGGAAGAACTTGGCCGGCGCGGCATCAACGAATTGCACGTCGAGGCGGGCTTCAAGCTCAACGGTTCGCTGGTGCGCGAGCATTGCGCCGACGAACTGCTGATCTACCTCGCGCCCAAGCTGCTGGGCGATGCCCAGGGCATGTTCAACCTGCCGCCGCTGGCGCGGCTGCAGGATGCCGAGCAGTTCCACTGGCATGAAGTGCGGCAGATCGGCGACGACCTGCGCCTGATCGCCCGGCGCAACGATGCGTAGCGCCGGAACGCCGGCAGCCCATTCGAGATTCCCAAAACCTCAAGCACAAGACTCCACCATGTTTACTGGCATTGTCGCGGCGGTCGGCCGCATCGAATCCGTTACCCCGCTCGGCGCCGCCGCCGACGCCGGCGTGCGCCTGCGCATCGCGGCCGGCGGGCTGGACCTGTCGGACGTCATCACCGGCGACAGCATCGCCATCCAGGGCGCCTGCATGACCGTGGTCGCGATGGCGCCCGACTCCTTCGAAGTCGAGGTCTCGCGCGAATCGCTAAACAAGACCGTGGGGCTCGACCGGGCCGGCCGCATCAACCTGGAAAAGGCGTTGCGCCTGGCCGACCGGCTCGGCGGCCACCTGGTGTCGGGGCACGTCGACGGCCTGGGCGAAGTGGAGCATTTCGCGCCGGTGGGCGAGTCGCACGAGCTGCGCATCCGCGCCCCGCGCGAGCTGGCCCGCTACCTGGCCTACAAGGGCTCGGTGGTGGTCAACGGCGTGTCGCTGACCGTCAACCGCGTCACCGACGAGGCCGACGGCTGCGTGTTCTCGATCAACCTGATCCCGCACACCGTCGAAGTGACCACGCTGCAGGAGCTCAAGCCCGGCGCGCGCGTCAACCTGGAAATCGACCTGATCGCGCGCTACGTGGAACGGATGCTGTCTGCCGCGCAGGCGCCCGTGTAAGGTTCCCGCGTAAGGCGCCCGCGTAAGGCCCGCATAAAGCAAGGCCTGCCGGCCAGGCGCCGCAGCCGGCACCCCGCCCGCCCGGCCTCGAACCGGCAGCACTTTCCGCTGCCCGCGACTCCAGCGTGGGCTGCCTTGGCGTACAATACCCGGCTTGACTGGGCAACCTGCCGGGCGTATATGGCCCGGCCGGCCCGGCCCGATGCCCCGCCTCAGTCCGGCCGCTTTCCACCGCGGCCATGGTTCCTGCCACAGCCATTCGCCCTGATTTCCGCCCCAACCTGCCGTTCTGCACGCCATGACAATCGCCCGTACCGAAGACATCATTGCCGACATTCGCGCCGGCCGCATGGTCATCCTTGTCGATGAGGAAGACCGCGAAAATGAGGGCGACCTGGTCCTGGCTGCCGATTTCGTCACGCCGGAGGCGATCAACTTCATGGCCAAGCATGGCCGCGGCCTGATCTGCCTGACGCTGACGGCCGAGCGCTGCCGCCAGCTCGACCTGCATCCGATGGTGAGCCGCAACGGTACCCAGCACGGCACCAACTTCACCGTCTCGATCGAAGCGGCCGAGGGCGTGACCACCGGCATTTCCGCCGCCGATCGCGCCCGCACCGTGCAGGCCGCCGTCGCCCGCGACGCCAAGCCGGCCGACCTGGTCCAGCCGGGCCATATCTTCCCGCTGACGGCCCAGCCCGGCGGCGTGCTGATCCGCGCCGGCCATACCGAGGCCGGCTGCGACCTGGGCGCGCTGGCCGGCCTGACGCCGGCGGCGGTGATCTGCGAGATCATGAAGGACGACGGCACCATGGCGCGCTTGCCCGACCTGGTCGAGTTCGCGCAGGAGCATGACCTGAAGATCGGCACCATCGCCGACCTGATCCACTACCGCAGCCGCACCGAGAGCATTATCGAGCGCGTCGGCGAGCGCGCCATGCAAACCCCGTACGGCACCTTCCACAGCATCGCCTACCGCGACAAGCCGACCGGCCAGGCCCACCTGGCGCTGGTCAAGGGCAAGCCCACGCCGGAACAGGAAACGCTGGTGCGTGTGCACGAGCCGTTCTCGGTGCTGGATCTGCTGGAAGTGAAATGCACGACGCACTCGTGGAGCATCCCGGCAGCGATGCAGGCCATCGCCGAGTCAGACAAGGGCGTGATCGTGCTGCTGAACTGCGGCGACACCGTCGAACAGCTGTTCACGCAATTCAGCGCGCTCGACGCGCCACAGTCGCGCCCCGCCGCAAGCCCGACCTGCGCACCTATGGCATGGGTGCGCAGATCCTGAAGGATGTCGGCGTGGGCAAGATGCGCGTGCTGGCCGCAAAGCAGCGCATGCCCAGCATGACCGGTTTCGACCTCGAAGTGACCGGCTACCAGCCGATGAGCGGCCAGGCCGACTGATCCGGCCCCCGGCCCCTCGGCCTCTGTACCGAGCCACCCCAATACCCGGACCGCGGCGCAAGCCGCCGCGGTCCTCCCGAAAACTGGAGAACTGAACAATGGATCACGGCTTCTACCCCAGCAACCTCGACGGTGAAGGCCTGCGTATCGGCATCGTGCAGGCGCGCTTCAACGAGCCGGTCTGCGCCGAGCTGCTCGAGGCCTGCGTGGCCGAGCTGGAACAGCTCGGCGTCGAGGGCGAGGACACCCTGGTGGTGACCGTCCCCGGCGCGCTGGAAGTCCCGCTGGCACTGCAGAAGATGTGCGAGAGCGGCCAGTTCGACGCGCTGGTCGCGCTGGGCGCGGTGGTGCGCGGCGAGACCTATCACTTCGAGCTGGTCTCGAACGAGTCGGGCGCCGGCATCACCCGCGTCGGCCTGGACTTTAACGTGCCGATCGCCAACGGCATCCTGACCGTCGACACCGACGAGCAGGCCCACGCCCGCACCCGCGAAAAGGGCCGCGACTGCGCCCGCGCCGCGGTCGAGATGGCCAACCTGGTGGCGGCGCTCGATTCGCTGCGCGGCCAGGAAGACGAAGACGAGGACGACGATGAGTGATACGTCGAACAACCCGGACCAGGACGCCGGCAAGAGCGCCGGCGGCAAACCCGCCGCGGCCCGCACCGAAGCCAAGGCGCCGCCCAAGAGCGCGCGCCGCCGCTCGCGCGAGCTGGCCCTGCAGGGCCTGTACCAGTGGCTGCTGAACCGCAACGACATCGGCGCGATCCAGGCCCACCTGCATGACGCCCAGGGCTTCAACAAGGCCGACCGCGAGCACTTCGACGCGCTCCTTAACGGCGCCGTGCGCGAAGAGGCCCGCCTGACCGCCGCGTTCGAGCCGTTCCTGGACCGTTCCGTCGACGAACTGTCGCCGGTCGAGCGCGCCGCGCTGCTGGTCGGCAGCTATGAGCTGGTGCACTGCCTCGACATCCCGTACAAGGTGGTCATCAACGAAGCCGTCGAGCTGACCAAGACCTTCGGCGGCGTCGAAGGCTACAAGTACGTCAACGGCGTACTCGACAAGCTTGCCGCCCAGGTGCGCGCCGCCGAGGTGGCCGCGCGCCGCTGAGCGCCCCGCCCCGCGGCCCCGCCGTGCCGTCGCGCTGGCCCTGGCGCCAGCGCGATGAAGACGACACCCGCCGCGGCGGGTGTTTTCATTCCTACCTGTCACCTTGCTGAACGGGCCCCGGCCCGCCCCGGAACATCATGGACCTGCAGCACCTGGCCACCGCCTCCCGCCTCGCCAACATCGACGCCTTCCATGTGATGGAGCTGGCCAAGCAGGCCGCCGCGCTGGAGCGCGCCGGCCGCCATATCGTGCACATGGGCATCGGCGAGCCGGACTTCACCGCCGCCGAGCCGGTGGTGCGCGCGGCCGAAGCCGCGATGCGCCGCGGCGTCACCCAGTACACCGGTGCACTCGGCATCCATCCGCTGCGCGAAGCCATCGCCGGCCATTACAAGGCCGCCTACGGCGTGGACCTCCCGGCGCGGCGCGTGATCGTCACCGCCGGCGCCTCGGGCGCGCTGCTGCTGGCGTGCGCGGTGCTGGTCGAGATCGGCGCCGAGGTGCTGATGCCGGACCCGAGCTACCCGTGCAACCGCCACTTCGTCGCCGCCTTCGACGGCGTCGCGCGCATGATCCCGAGCGGCCCGGCCGAGCGCTTCCAGCTGACCGCGGCGCAGGTCGAGGCCAACTGGGGCGAACACACCCGCGGCGTGCTGCTGGCCTCGCCGTCCAACCCGACCGGCACCTCGATCCTGCCCGACGAACTTGCGCGGATCCTGCAGGCGGTGCGCGCACGCCACGGCTTCGCCATCCTCGACGAGATCTACCAGGGCCTGTCCTACGATGCCGCGCCGGTGTCGGCGCTGAGCCTGGACCCGAACGTGGTCACGGTGAACAGCTTCTCGAAGTACTTCAACATGACCGGCTGGCGCCTGGGCTGGCTGGTGGTGCCGGAGGCGCTGGTCGAGGCCTTCGAGAAGGTCGCGCAGAACCTGTTCATCTGCGCCTCGGCGGTGGCGCAGTACGCCGCGCTGGCGTGCTTCACGCCCGAGGCGCTGGCCATCTACGACGAGCGCAAGGCCGAATTCCGGCGCCGCCGCGACCTGATCGTGCCGGCGCTGGAGTCGCTGGGCCTGCGCGTGCCGGTGCGCCCTGACGGCGCCTTCTATGTGTATGCGGACTGCCGCGGCGTCAACCATCCGGCCGCCGGCGACGCCGACCGCCTGACGCAGTCGATGCTGCACGATGCCGGCGTGGTGATGGTGCCGGGGCAGGACTTCGGCCCGCATACGGCCAGGGACTACATCCGGATCTCTTATGCGACCTCGCGCGAGAACATCGAAGAGGCGATGGCGCGGCTGGCGCGGCTGTTCCGCTGACCGGCCCGGCCGCCACCGCGGCAGGCAAAAGAAAAGCACCCCGCGGGGTGCTTTTCTTTCATGGCGATGCCGCCGCCGTGCTCAGGCGTTGTGCGGGCCGTTGTTGGCTTCCAGCTTCTCGGTCGGAGCGTGCTCGACCGGCGCCTTGTCCTCGGTGGCAGGCTTGCCGGCGTTGGCGGGCGCGTTGCGCACGCCGATCAGCTGGCGCAGGCGGGCGCGCTCGGCCAGCACCTTGGCGCCGTAGCCGCCATCGGTGGCCGTGGTGGCGCCGACGTAGTACTTCAGGCCGCCCTCGAGCGAGCCGGCGCGGGCGATGCAGTCCTTGAGCACCAGCGCGCCGATCTTGATGTTGGCGTACGGGTTCAGCGCCGCGGACACGCCGCCGACGGCTTCGTACTTGTCCTGGTGGACCTTGGTCATGACCTGCATCAGGCCCTGCGCGCCCACGCCGCTTTCGGCGTACGGGTTGAAGCTGGACTCGATCGCGATCACCCCCAAAATCAGCAGCGGGTCGATGCCGACCTCGCGCCCGGTCAGGTAAGCCGCCTTGACCAGCTGCGCGGTGGCCTGCGCCGCCACGCGGTACTTGCGGGCGATATAGTCCGCCACGGCGGCCTGCTCGCGCGCGCTGCCGAGCGTCGCACCGGTGCTGCGGGCGTCCATGGCCACGCGCGTCACCGGGATCTGCGCGGCCAGGTGCGCGACCGACGGCACCTTGGTATTGGCCGCCAGGCTCCATTCGTCGACGCCCGACACAGTCGGCAGGCCCAGCTTGCCGCCGCGGCCAGTGCCCGCGCCATAGCCGAACCTGGCCACCGCGACGTCCGCCGTGCTCGGCGGGACGGCGCTGGCTACGGCCGGGCCGTTGGCAGCGCTGGCGGCCGGGCCGGCATGCGCGGGTGCTGCCACGGCGGCGCGCACCAGCACCGCGGGCGCTTCGTCGCCGGCCAGCAAGGCGGCCAGTGTGGTGCGCCATTCCTGGCTCACCGACAGCGACACCGCCGAAACCACCGCCACCACGCCCAGGCTGTTCAGGGCGTACTTCAGCGTCGTGCGGCCGCCGCGCAACGCGCGGCCCGCGACCGGATGCGCGAGACGGACCTGCAATGCCCGACTCACTCCGGGTACCGGCTGTCGGAGGCGGACCTGCAGGGCCCGCCCGATGCCGGGAAGATGAAGGGTTTTCCAACCGCTCATGCTTACCTCCATCCGTTGCCCGCTTCGCGTGCCCGACTGCGGCATGCGCCCGATCTCAACGTACTCAAGTAAGGATGCCGCGCCGTCCAGCAGTGACGACCAAGCACCTGTTGGCAGGGCGCTCCCCTTGCGCCCAACTGGAAACAGGCCACGCCCTGGGGGAGCGCTACCTGCCACGACTTAACTCTCTCTACACTCCGGCAAGTCGCCGGAGGCGACCGGTCCCCCGCGATGCGCGGGTCTGTGACCATCGGTCCTTGCTGGAGGGACTCTCTGGCACATTCTTTTTATGTGCACCCCTTGACACAGGGGAGAATCCATGTTGCGACGCAACACTCCATGGAGCAGACCGGATTGTAGAAACCGTGTTATATCCCGTCAAGAATAACAAATCGATAATTAACTACTTCCAGTTATTTGTAACACGACGGTTCTGGTCGGCGGGGCATCACTCGGACCCCCGCAAACGCAGGCGTGGCCTTGGCTCGCCGCGCTGGCACCGGCCCCCGCGCGGACAAAAAACTTACACTTTCCGAAGTATCGGGCTGATGATTTTTTTGCCGCTGCCGCGAGGAATGTGTATCGTCACCGACCTGACTGCCGCCTCCCTGGATCCGGTGCGGGATGCCGCACCACAACAGAATTCACCATGCAATACAAAGACTTGCGCGATTTCATCGGCCAGCTCGAAAACCTTGGCGAGCTGCAGCGCATCGCCCGGCCGGTGTCGCCCAACCTGGAAATGACCGAAATCTGCGACCGCCTGCTGCGCGCCGGCGGTCCCGCGGTCGTCTTCGAGCAACCTGCGGGTGCTCCCCATGGCGACATCTATAGCGTGCCGGTGCTGGCCAATCTGTTCGGCACGACACGCAGAGTCGCATTTGGCATGGGCGCCGAATCGATGGAAGACCTGCGCGACATCGGCCGGGTGCTGTCGGCGCTGAAGGAGCCGGAGCCGCCGCGCGGGCTGCGCGAGGCCGGCAAGCTGTTCACCCTGGCCAAGTCGGTATGGGACATGGCGCCCAAGCGCGTCAGCAGCCCGGCGTGCCAGGAGGTGGTGTGGGAAGGCAACGACGTCGACCTGGCGCGCCTGCCGATCCAGACCTGCTGGCCCGGCGACGCTGCCCCGCTGATCACCTGGGGACTGGTGGTGACCAAGGGCCCGCACAAGAAGCGCCAGAACCTGGGCATCTACCGCCAGCAGGTGATCGGCCGCAACCAGGTCATCATGCGCTGGCTGGCGCATCGCGGCGGCGCGCTCGATTTCCGCGAGCATGCGCTGGCCAACCCCGGCAAGCCGTTCCCGATCGCGGTGGCGCTGGGCGCCGACCCCGCCACCATCCTGGGCGCGGTGACACCGGTGCCCGATACGCTGTCCGAATACCAGTTCGCCGGGCTGCTGCGCGGCAGCCGCACCGCGCTGGCGGGCTGCCTGACGCCGACGCTGTCGGAGCTGAGCGTGCCGGCCTCGGCCGAGATCGTGCTGGAAGGCCATATCCAGCCCGACCCGAGCCACCCGTCCGGCTACCAGCATGCGCTGGAGGGCCCGTTCGGCGACCACACCGGCTACTACAACGAGCAGGACTGGTTCCCGGTCTTCACCATCGACCGCATCACCATGCGGCGCGACCCGATCTACCACTCCACCTACACCGGCAAGCCGCCCGATGAGCCCGCCGTGCTGGGCGTGGCGCTGAACGAGGTGTTCGTGCCGCTGCTGCAGAAGCAGTTCCCGGAGATCACCGACTTCTACCTGCCACCCGAGGGCTGCAGCTATCGCATGGCGCTGGTGCGCATGAAGAAGCAGTACGCCGGCCATGCCAAGCGCGTGATGTTCGGCGTGTGGAGCTTCCTGCGCCAGTTCATGTATACGAAGTTCATCGTGGTGGTCGACGACGATGTCGACGTGCGCGACTGGAAGGAAGTGATCTGGGCCATCACCACCCGCGTCGACCCCAGCCGCGACACGGTGCTGGTCGACAATACCCCGATCGATTACCTCGACTTCGCCTCGCCGGTGTCGGGCCTCGGTTCCAAGATGGGCATCGATGCCACCGACAAATGGCCCGGCGAGACCACGCGCGAATGGGGCACGCCGATCGCCATGGACGCGGCGGTCAAGGCCAGGGTCGACACCCTGTGGGAAACGCTGTTCGAGCGTCCCGGCGCCCGGTGATGGCAGCGGGCAGGCGCCTGCGGCGATCCGCCGTTATCATGTCACGCTGATGCCGGGCGCCGCGACAGGCGCCCGCGACCAACCATCGCACCATCCGATGCCCGCGCCAGACGGGCCCGAGGAGGAGACATGAGCACCGCCGCCCCGCTCGCCGAAGGGAACCTGATGTGGACGCCGTCCGAGGCATTCCGCGAGCGCAGCCAGATCGCGCAGTTCATGCGCTGGCTGCGCACCGAACGCGGCCTGGCCTTCGACGACTACGACAGCCTGTGGCAATGGTCGGTCACCGAACTGGAAGCCTTCTGGGACGCGGTGCGCGCCTACTTCGACGTGCGCTTCGACACCCCGGCCACGCAAGTGCTGGACCGGCGCACCATGCCGGGCGCGCGCTGGTTCGACGGCGCCACGCTGAACTACGTGCAGCAGGTGTTCCGCCACGCCGGCACGGGCGCGGCCCGCGAGCGTACCGCCATCCGCTACGCGGGCGAGGCGCAGCCGCTGGCCGACATCAGCTGGCACGCGCTCGAAGCCCAGGTCGCCTCGCTCGCGCATGCGCTGCGCCAGATGGGCGTGCAGCGCGGCGACCGCGTCGCCGGCTACCTGCCCAATATCCCCGCCACCGTGGTCGCCTTCCTGGCCACCGCCAGCCTGGGCGGGGTCTGGTCCGGCTGCGCGCCGGACATGGGCCAGGTGGCAGTGGTCGACCGCTTCCGCCAGATCGCGCCCAAGGTGCTGATCGCCGTCGACGGCTACCGCTACGGCGGCAAGGCCTACGACCGCGCGCCGGTGCTGGCCGAGCTGGTCGCCGCCCTGCCCTCGCTGACCGACCTGGTGCTGGTGCCGCAAACCGGCAGCGGCGCCGCGGCGCCCGCCGGCGTGCGCGTCCATGCCTGGCAGCAGGCGCTGGCGCACGACGTGCCGCTGGCGATCGAGCCGGTGCCGTTCGACCATCCGCTGTGGATCGTCTATTCGTCCGGCACCACCGGCATGCCCAAGCCGATCGTGCACGGCCATGGCGGCATCGTCATCGAGCAGCTCAAGCTGATGGCGTTCCACAACAACCTCGGCCCGGACGACGTGTTCCACTGGTACAGCAGCAGCGGCTGGATCATGTGGAATGCGCAGGTGGCCGGGCTGCTGCTGGGCACCACCATCGCGCTCTACGACGGCAACCCGGCCTGGCCCGACGCCGGCGTGCTGTGGCGCTTTGTCGACGATGCCGGCGTGACCCTGTTCGGCGCCGGCGCGGCGTTCTTCACCAACTGCATGAAGGCCGGCATCGAGCCGGCGCGCATCGCCGACGTGTCGCGCCTGCGTGGACTGGGCTCGACTGGCTCGCCGCTGCCGGTCGAGGCCTACGACTGGATTTACCGCCATGTGCGCGAAGACATCTGGCTGGTGCCGATGTCGGGCGGCACCGACTTCGCCGGCTCGTTCGTCGCCGGCTGCCCGCTGCTACCGGTCTCTTCCGGCGAGATGCAGTGCCGTTGCCTGGGCGCGAAGGTGGAAGCCTTCGATGACCACGGCCAGCCGCTGGTCGACGCGGTCGGCGAGCTGGTCTGCACCGAGCCGATGCCGTCGATGCCGCTCTACCTGTGGGGCGACACCGACGGCAAGCGCTACCGCGACAGCTATTTCGACACCTACCCGGGCGCGTGGCGGCATGGCGACTGGATCAAGATCACCAAACGCGGCGGCGCGGTGATCTACGGGCGTTCCGACGCCACCATCAACCGCCACGGCATCCGCATGGGCACCAGCGAGCTGTACCGCGTGGTCGAAGACCTGCCCGAAGTGCTCGACAGCATGGTGGTCGACCTGGAATACCTGGGCCGCGAATCGTATATGCCGCTGTTCGTGGTGCTGCGCGAAGGCGTGGTGCTCGACGACGCGCTGCGCGACACCTTGCGCGCGCGCATCCGCAGCGCGCTGTCGTCGCGCCACGTGCCCAACGAGATCGTGCAGGCGCCCGGCGTGCCGCGCACGCTGTCGGGCAAGAAGATGGAGGTGCCGATCAAGAAGCTGCTGCTGGGCCACGCGCCGCAGGGCATCGCCAACCGCGACGCCATGGCCAACCCCGACACGCTCGACTGGTACTTCGACTATGCCGCGCGCTTCCTCGAGGCGCGCCAGGCCGAGTCGGCCACGAACTGAGCACCGGCTCCGCATCCACACGCCATGCACCATCCGCCAACCGAGGACTTCCAGGGCCAGCCGCTGGTGCGGATCGGCCAGGCCGATTCCTACCTGCTGCTGGCGCCGCAACATGGCGCGCGCCTGGTCCGCTGGGTGCACCGCGGGCACGACCTGCTGTACTGGCCCGACGCCGCCGACTGGAGCCGCCCGGCCAAGATCCGTGGCGGCAACCCGCTGCTGTTCCCGTTTATCGGGCGGCATTTTGTCGACGGCACGCCTGGGCAGTGGCGTGACGCCAGCGGGACGGTCCACACGCTCGCACAGCATGGCTTTGCGCGCGACCTGCCGTTCGAGGTCAGCGCCGTCGACACCCGCACCGCCATCACCATGACGCTGCGCGACAGCGAGGCCACGCGCGCCGGCTATCCGTTTGCCTTCGTGTTCGACGTGATCTACGCCTTGCTGCCCGACGGCCTGGAGGTGACGCTGCGCACCGCCAACCCCGGCCCGCAACGCCTGCCGTGTTATCCGGGCCACCACTTCTATTTCGCCCTGCCTCACGCCCAGCGCGCCGCGGCGTCGCTGGCGTTGCCCGCCACCGCGCGCCTGCGCCAGCTACTCGATGGCAGCCCCGCAGGGGCCGAATCCGGCGAGTCGACCTACCAGCTCGACGATCCACGGCTGCAGGACACGTTCCACGTCTTCCGCGCCAGCCCCGCGGCCGAACTGGCCATGCCGGACCGCCGTATCCGCTTCGAGCTGGACCTGCCCGGCAGTGCGCCCTGGCATGCCGTGACCACGTGGTCCGAGAGCGAGGCCTCTGACTTCTATTGCGTCGAACCGTGGGTGGGACTGCCCGATGCCATCCACCATGGCCAGGGCTTGCGCTGGCTCGAGCCGGGCCAGAGCGAAAGCGCGGTGTGCCGGCTGCGCGTCGCCGCCTGATTCAGGCAGCGACGCTCAGTGTTCGAAATCGAGCCCGCCGATCAGGATCTGCGGGTCGGCCTGCGACAGCGAGCGGAAGTCGATGCCGCGCGGCTCCTGCCACGCCCGCAGCTTGGACGGCAGCGCCGCCAGGTAGCCGGCAAAGCGCGCCTCGCCGCCCGCCGCGAACAGGCGCTGCACTTCCAGCCCGTTCCACGCCAGCGTGATATCGAGCGCATACGGATGGCGCCGCAGTTCGGGCGGGCCGTCTCCGGTCACGCGCAAGCGCGGCGCATGCCCCGGCGCTTCGGCCGGCAAGGGGTGCAGTTGCAAGCGCCGGTGTTGCTGGCCGATCGCGTCGGCGATGCGCGGCAGGCATTCGGCTTCAAAGCGGGCAAAGAAGTCAGTGGTCAAGGTGGGGGCGTCCTGACGTTGGGGGCGGGGTCACGGCGCATCGGGCGTGCGTCATGGTGCCGGCCACTATACGACGGGCGTCAACCCTCGCGGTAGACGCGGAAACCCCCGGCGACAGCACCTCGGTCTCGCGGGCAAGCGCGGCATATCATGCCGGTGATGGAGAGCTACAGGAACCTCAGCGGCAAATCGGGCGTCATCGCCTACGAACTGGGTCCGGACCATATCCGGGTTCGGTTTGGCGACGGCCATGTCTACACCTATGACTACCGCAGCACCGGCCGCGGCAAGGTTGAACAGATGAAGCGCCTTGCCACTGCCGGACGCGGGCTGTGCAGCTTTATCAGCCAGGTGGTCGGCAACAATTTCGCGTACAAGGACACCCGGGGCTGAATGGGGCCTATCCGGCACTCGCTTGCACTGCCGTGCTTTCCCGCATAGAATCGCGGGTTCGCGGGCGTCGTATAATGGCTATTACCTTAGCTTCCCAAGCTAAAGACGTGGGTTCGATTCCCATCGCCCGCTCCACTTCCAGTCGAGACAAGCCGCCTTTGCCACCGTTACGGTGATCCGCCCGGCGGCTTTTTTGTTGCCATGCTTCCCCAAGACCCCAGCACCGGGCCGGCCGACGACGCCGCGCCAGCGTCCGCCCCCTCTCCTGCCGATCCTGAAGGCGTTGCGCATCCGCGCCGGATCCGTTCGTTCGTGCGCCGCGCGGGCCGGACTTCGACGGGGCAGCAACGTGCCATCGACGAGGTCGGGCCGCGCATGATGGTGCCGTACGCGCCGCAGCCGCTGGACTGGGAGGCGACCTTTGGCCGCCGGGCGCCGTCGATCCTGGAGATCGGCTTCGGCATGGGCGAGACCACCGCGCATATCGCCGGCCTGCGGCCGCAGGACAACTTCCTCGGCTGCGAGGTGCATGAGCCGGGCGTGGGCGCGCTGCTCAAGCTGATCGACGAGCGCGGCCTGTCCAATGTGCGCATCCTGCAGCACGACGCGGTGGAAGTGATCGCGCATATGCTGACCGACGCTTGCCTCGACGGCGTGCACATCTACTTTCCGGACCCGTGGCACAAGAAGCGCCACAACAAGCGCCGGCTGGTGCAGCCGCCGCTGGTTAAACTGCTGGCCGCTCGCCTGAAGCCGGGCGGCTATATCCACTGCGCCACCGACTGGGAAGAGTACGCGCACCAGATGGTGGAAGTGCTGTCGGCCGAGCCGCTGCTGGAAAACACCGCGGCGGCGACGGATGGCTTTGCCGAGCGGCCCGATTACCGCCCCGTGACCAAGTTCGAGCGGCGTGGCGTGCGGCTCGGGCACGGCGTGTGGGACGTGGTGTTCCGCAAGCGCGCCTGAGCGCGGCAAACGCGCATACAAAAAAGCGTGGCATCTGCCACGCTTTTTTGTTGCCCGCGCTACGGCGACATCAGGCGTGCCAGGACACCAGGCCGGTGTACGCGGTCAGCAGCACCACGATGCCGAAGGCGATGCGGTACCACGCGAACGGCTTGAAGTCGTGCGTGGCGACGAAACGCAGCAGCCAGCGCACGCACAGGAAGGCGGACAGGAAGGCAAAGACGAAGCCGACCGCGAAGATGCCGAGATCGTCGCCTTCCAGCAGCGCGCGCGCCTTGTAGAGTTCGTAGACGGTGGCGCCGAAGATCACCGGGATCGCCAGGAAGAACGAGAACTCGGTGGCCACCTGCCGCGACAGCCCGAACAGCATGCCGCCGATGATGGTGGCACCGGAGCGCGAGGTGCCCGGCACCAGCGCGAAGCACTGCGCCAGCCCCACCTTGAGCGCATCGCGCCAGTTCAGGTCGTCGACCGACTCGATGCGCGGCGCGCCGGCCTTGGCGGCTTCCAGCAGCGCATTGCCCTGCGGATGCGAGACCGTGCCGCGGCGCGCGTCGCGCCATTCGGCCAGCAGGATCACCACGCCGCCGACGATAAAGGCCAGCGCCACCGAGATCGGGTTGAACAGGTGGGCCTTGATCCATTTGCCGAAGATAAACGCCAGCACGATCGCCGGCACCGACGCGATCACCACGTTGGCGGCGAAGCGCTGCGACAGCGGGTCGTCGCGCAGGCCGCGCACCACCTTGCCGATGCGCGCGCGGAACTCCCAGCACACCGCCAGGATGGCGCCGAACTGGATCACGATCTCGAAGATCTTGCCCTTCTCGTCGTTGAAGTCGAGCAGCTGGCCGGCCAGGATCAGGTGGCCGGTGCTGGAAATGGGAAGAAACTCGGTCAGGCCTTCGACGATGCCGAGGATCACGGCCTTCAGCGCTAGTGCGATTTCCATGCGGAATCAAAGAGACGTAGTCACGGGCGTTGCCCGGCGTGGTGCCGGACCGCCCGCATTGTTTGTTGTTCGATGCGCCCCCGGTCAGGGGCGGTTGATCTTGACGTTGATGCCGTCAGGCAAAACGGTGATTGTACCGGGCTCGACGTGCGTGCCGGCAACACGCAGCTGGTCTTCGCGGAAGGTATAGAGCGGATAGCCCTGCAACAGCTGCTCGGCCAGGATGCCGCCCAGCGCATTGAGCTGGCGCGAGAACTGCGCGGGCATGCCCTGCACGTCGAAGCGCCTGACCTCCGGATCCTGCAGCACCACCGAACGCGTGGGCTCGTCGTAGCGCAGCCCGCTGTCCAGCGCGAAGCGGCCGCTCAGGGCCTGGCTGAAGAACAGCTTGTTGTCGATGGTGGCGTCGAACTGCACGTTGACGCGGTTGCGCACGGCGTCCAGCGTCAGCTGCGGGTTGGTCAGCTGGATGTCGAACAGCTCCATGTAGCGCTTGTTGAACGGGAACTTGCGCTCCAGTGCCGGCTGCAGCTGGCTTTGCGAGAACGTGTACTCGCTGCGGAAGGCGCCGCAGGCGGCCAGGCCCACGGCCAGGGTTGCCGCGGCGGCAGCGGCCAGCCAGCGCCGTCGGGTAGTCCGGATCATATTGCCTCCGATTGCGGGATATCAGGAACGAATGCCAGGCGTGATGCCGCGCCGGGGCCCTTCAGGCGTGCGCTTGCGGCGCGGTCAGGATCTCGAGCCGGGTCAGCCATTGCAGCGCGGCCTCGCGGGAATCGCCGCACATCTCGGCCGACGGTTTCAGGCCGCCGCAGAACGCGGGCCGCTCCAGGCTGCCGAATACCGCGCAGCGCATGTCCGGCAGCAACTGCGCGCACGGCACGCCCGCCGGCTTGCCGTCCGGCATGCCGGGCAGCGGCGAGGCGATCGACGGCGCGATACAGCAGGCGCCGCAACCCGCGCGGCAGGAAAGGTCGGACCGGCAACTCATGACGATGGTTCGGAAGCGGCAACCGCCGAGGCTGCCCGTGCAAAGGCGACATTGTGCCCGAAGGGGCGCGGGCCTCCTGTAAGAAAAGGAAAACGCCGTAAGCACGCGGAAGTGGCACAGGCATACGTGCGCCTTTCATCATATGGCAGAGAAAGGGTTTTGGTGGCCTGCCTCGGTACATGCCCGTGCTTGACCCCCTGTGGGGCCTCATCTACATTACTGACCCACAAGTTATTAACTTTTCAACGCGCCCCTCCGTGCCCCGCAGTCTTCGCAAACCCGCCGTGACCAAGCCACCCGCCGACCCGCACAAGGACGCCGACAGCCCCCGCTGGAGCCGGCGCAAGGCGGCGCGGCCGCAGGAGCTGGTGGCGGCGGCGCTGGACCTGTTCGTCGAGCGCGGTTATGCCGGCACGCGGCTGGAAGACGTGGCGGCGGCGGCCGGCGTGTCCAAGGGCACGGTCTACCTGTACTTCGCCAACAAGGAAGAGCTGTTCAAGTCGGTGGTGCGCGAGAACCTGGTGCCGGCACTGGCGCGCGGCGCCGACCTGGTCGACGCCTACCAGGGCAGCACGCCCGAGCTGCTGCGCGAGCTGCTGCGCGGCTGGTGGGGCCTGATCGGCGCCACGCCGGTGGCGGGGCTGACCAAGCTGATCATGGCGGAGTCGGCCAACTTCCCGGATATCGCCCGCTTCTATAACCAGGAAGTGATGGTGCCGGGCGACGAGCTGTTCGCCAAGGTGCTGGCGCGCGGCGTGGCGCGCGGCGAGTTCCGCGCGCTGCCGGCCAACCCCACCACCACCCCGAGCTGATCTGCGCGCCGCTGGTGTTTCTGATGATGTGGCAGCGCGCGCTGCGCGCCACCGCCGAGAAGGACATCGACCCCGAGGCCTTCCTCGACGGCCTGCTCGACACGCTGCTGTTCGGGCTGACCGCTGGCGCAGCGCGCGACCGGCCGCTGCCGCCGCAGCACGGCCCCTATATCTGGGAAGTGATCCGCGACGAGATGCTGGCGCAACGCGCCGCCGCGATGGCTGTCGACGCCACGCCCGCCCCTTCCGCGCCGCGACCCGGCACCCCGACATGAAGCGAAAGACCCTGCTGATCACCACCGCCTGCCTGGCCCTGGCGCTGAGCGCCACGGTGGCCGTGCGCAAGGCCGGCAGCGCGCGCCAGCCGCAGGTGGCCGCTGCGGCCGCCAATATCGTCGAGTTCCTGCAGACTGACCTCGTTCGCGTGGCGCGCCAGGACCTGCAGCTGTCGCTGCCGCTGTCGGGCAGCCTGCGCGCGCTGAACCAGGCCTCGGTCAAGGCCAAGGTCTCGGGCGAGGTGAAGCAGGTGCTGGTGCGCGAGGGCGAACCGGTGCGCGCCGGCCAGGTGATCGTGCGCATCGACCCGACCGAATACGAAGCCCGGGCCGCGCAGGCGCGCGGGCAGATGCTGGCGGCGCGCGGCCAGTTCGAGAATTCGCGCCAGACCTGGGAACGCAACCGCGAGCTGGTCGGCAAGGGCTTTATCTCGCAGACCGCCTTCGACAAGTACCAGTCCGACCTGGCTGTGGCTCGCGCCAACCTCGACGCCGCCCAGGGCGGGCTGGCGGTGGCGCAGAAGGCGCTGGCCGACACCGTGGTCAAGGCCCCGCTCGACGGCATGGTGGCCGCGCGCGCGGTGCAGCCGGGCGAGAAGGTGTCGCCGGATACGCGCCTGGTCGATGTGGTCGACCTGCGCGTTCTGGAGCTGGAAGCGCCGATCCCGATGGCCGAGGTGGCGCGCGCCGCGGTGGGCCAGCCGGTGGCGCTGGAAGTGGAAGGCGCCGGCCGCTTTGCCGGCAAGCTGGTGCGCATCAACCCGGCGGTCAGCGAGGGCACGCGCAGCATCATGGTCTATGTGCGCGTCGACATGCCGACAGAAACTGCGCGCCGGCATGTTCGCGCGCGGCGCGCTGGTGCTGGGCCAGCGCGCCGCGGTGGTGGCGGTGCCGGTGTCGGCGGTGCGCACCGAGGGCGAGCGCGCCTTCGTCTATGCATCGAGCGCGACACGCTGGCGGAACGCCCGGTGCAACTCGGCCTGCGCGACGAAGCCGGCGGATGGTCGAAATCGTCGCCGGCCTCGACGCGGCGCCGAGATCGTGCGCAACAACCTGGGCACGCTGCGCAGCGGCAGCCAGGTCAGGCGCGTCAGGCCTGACGGTACCCAGGACGCGCGCCATGTGGTTCACCCGCCTGTCGATCCGCAATCCGGTGCTGGCCACCATGATGATGATGGCCTTCATCGTGGTGGGGCTATTCTGTACCAGCGGCTGCCGGTTGACCAGTTCCCGGACATCACCTTCGGTGGTGGTGGTGCAGACCGAATACCCGGGCGCGCGCCGGAGTCGGTCGAGTCCGACGTCAGCGCAAGGTCGAGGAGATCGTCAATACCATCTCCGGCATCGACGAGATCTTTTCGCACTCCTACCAGGGCACTTCGGTCGTCGTGATCAAGTTCGACTGAGCGTCGATGTCGGCCAGGCCGCGAGGACGTGCGCGACAAGATCGCGCTGATCCGCCGCAGTTCGCGACGAGGTCAAGGAACCGCGCGTGCTGCGCTATGACCGTCCGACGCGCCGATCTTCTGTCGGTGTCCAACGCGCCGGGCGCCGGCGCAGCCAGCGCGAGCTGACCACCATCGCCGACCAGATCGTGCGCAAGCGGCTGGAAACCGTACGCGCGTGGGCGCGATCAATCTCGTCGCGGCACCAGGCGAGGTCGAGATCCGCATCGTCCGGCGCAGCTGGAAGCGCTGGGCATCGGCGTCGACAGGTGATGAACGCGATCCGCAACGAGAACCAGGAATTGCCCGCGGGCGAACTGCGTTCCGCGCGACCGAGACCGTGGTGCAGATCAAGGGCCGCGTGCCACGCCGGATGCGTTCCGGCAGATCATCGTCGCGCGCCGCGCCGGCCAGCCGGTGACGCTGGCGAGATCGCCGACGTGCGCGACGGCCAGGAAGAACAGGAAAGCCTGGCTGCTCGACGGCAAGCGCGCGCTGTTCCTGTCGGTGGTGAAGGCGCAGGGCCAGAACACGGTCGATACCGTCGACGGCCTGGTGCGCATGACCGACGAAGTGCGCAAGCTGGTGCCCGCCGGCGTGCAGCTGAATGTGGTCAACGACACCGCGCGCGCATCCGCAGCAGCGTGAAGGAAGTGCGCTCGACTTGCTGGAAGGCGCCTTCCTGACGCGTGGCGATCGTGTTCTGTTTCTCGGCTCGTGGCGCAGCACGGTGATTACCGGCTGACGCTGCCGATCGCGCTGATCGGCACCTTCGGCGTGATTACCTGTGCGGCTTCACCTCGTGATCACGCTGATGGCGTGTCGCTGTGCGTGGGCCTGCTGATCGACGATGCCATCGTGGTGCGAGAACATCGTGCGCCACAACCTGATGGGCAGGACCACCGCAGCGCGGCGCTGGACGGCACCAACGAGATCGGGCTGGCGGTGCTGGCCACCACCTTCTCGATCGTCGCGGTGTTCCTGCGGTGGGCTTCATGGGCGGCATCATCGGGCGCTTCTTCCACCAGTTCGGCATCACCGTGGTGGCGGCGGTGCTGATCTCGATGTTCGTCTCGTTCACGCTGGACCGATGCTGTCCTCGTCTGGCATGACCCCGACCTGCACGGTACGGCAACAAGGCCAGCTGGTACGGGCGACGGTGGGCGGCTGCTGGACTGGTTCTCGGCCAGGATGGACCGGCTCGGCGACGGCTAGCCGGCATGCTGGGCTGGGCGCTGAAGCACCGCCTGGCGACCGCGTCATCGCGTCGCGACCTTCTTCGGCAGCTTTGCGCTGGTGCCGCTGATCGGCACCGAGTTCGTGCCCAATGCGACCTGGCGAAACCCAGGTCGGCTCACAGCCGGTCGGACCTCGCTCGACGTCACCGAAGCAAGGTGCGGCAGGTCGAAGCCGCGTGAAGGCTTCCCGGAAGTGGTACACTACGCACATCAACTCGGGCAACACTCGGCGCAACAACGCGCTGGGTTCGGTGGCCTGACGAGCGGCGCGCGCGCACCCTGACAGCGCAGCTCAACCCGCTGATCGACAGCGCCTGGCCGGCATCGCCGGCATCACGCTGACCATGGTCGGATGCCCGATGGCGCGGCGGGCAAAAGGCGATCCAGGTATCAATCCAGGGCGACGACCTCGACGAACTGCGGGCCTGTCGCGCGAAGCCAGCGCGCGCATGGCGGCGATCCCCGGCTGACCGACTGGATTCGAGCATGAAGGACGACCGCCCACCATCGAGTCGCATCCGGCGCGAGCTGGCTCCGACCTGGGCGTGGGCGTGGCGCAGATCGGCAACGCGCTGCGCCGCTGCTGGCGGAATGCCATCAGCTCTGGCGCGCGCCGGATGACGAGAACTATGACGTGCGCGTGCGCCTGCCGAAGGACGCGCGCACCGGCATGGCCGACCTCAGCGCGCTGATGATCGCCAGCAGCCATACAACGCCGATGGCTCGCCAGGATGGTGCGCGCGCCAGATCGCCGAGCTGGTGCGACCACCGGCGCCAACCAGATCAGCCGGCGGACCTGAACCGGAGGTCGAGCTGACCGCCAACGTGGCCGGGCGCTCGGCTGGCGAAGTCGCGCGCGACGTCAAGGCGCGCTGGATGGGGTCAACTGGCGGCCGGCTACAAGTACCGCTTCGGCGGCTCGACCAAGTCGATGAAGAGTCGTTCGGCTACGCCGTGTCGGCGCTGGCGCTGGCGGTGATCTTCATCTACATGATCCTGGCTTCGCAGTTCGCCAGCTTCTTCAGCGGTCGCCATCATGACCTCGCTGCGCTGACGCTGGCCGGCGTGTTCGCGGCGCTGCTGCTGTTCGCTCGACCCTGAACATGTTCTCGATCATCGGTTTCATCATGCTGATGGGGCTGGTGACCAAGAATGCGATCCTGCTGGTGGACTTCGCCAACCAGGCGCGCGCGGGCGATGTGGACGGCACCTACGGGCGCGCGCCGCTGTCGCGAGAGGCCGCGCTGGTCGAAGCCGCGCGCGTGCGCCTGCGCCCGATCCTGATGACGACGCTGGCGATGATCTTCGGCATGGTGCCGCTGGCCTTCAGCCTGGGCGAGGGCGCGGAGCAGCGCGCGCCGATGGGGCAGACCGTGATCGGCGGCATCATCACGTCGTCGATCCTGACGCTGGTGGTGGTGCCGGTAATCTATACGTACCTCGATGATTTCGGCGCGTGGCTGCACCGGCTGTGGCTGGGCAAGCCGCGTAACGGGACGACAGCGCCCGCAGCAGGCCCGGTGCCGGGCGGGACCGGCCGGCCCGCGGCGGGCGACCATGCGGCCCCCGGCGGAGCCAGCGCCGAATGAGCCCGGAGCCGCCCGCAAGGTTAAAATAACGGGTTTGATAAGACTGTCCGGCCGTGGCACCGCGCGGCCGGCACACAGACCGACAGCGGTTGGCATTGGTAAGGAATGGCAAGATGGACCTCGAAAAAGCCCGATTCAACATGATCGAACAGCAAATCCGCCCGTGGGACGTGCTGGACCAGGAAATCCTGGACCTGCTGGCGGTGGTCAAGCGGGAGCAGTTCGTCCCGCCCGCGTACGCCTCGCTGGCGTTCGTCGACATGGAAATTCCGCTGCCCGCCGGGCAGAACATGCTGGCGCCGCGCGTCGAAGCCCGCATCCTGCAGGACCTGGCCGTGCGCAAGCATGAGACCGTGCTGGAAATCGGCGCCGGCTTCGGCTACATGGCTGCGCTGCTGGCCAACCGCGCCCGCCATGTGCTGAGCGTCGACATCGTGCCCGAGCTGGTCGAGCTGGCCCGCGCCAACCTGGCCAACGCCGGCGTCACCAACGTCGACGTCGCCGAAGGCAATGCCGCCGACGGCTGGGCCGCCGCCGCGCCCTACGACGTGATCTGCATCTCCGGCTCGCTGCCGGCGATCCCGCCGTCGATCCTGGCGCAGGTGAAGGTGGGCGGGCGCATCGCCGCCTTCGTCGGCGAGCTGCCGGTAATGGAAGCGCGCCTGGTCACGCGCGTAACCGAGACCGAGTACCAGGTCGTCAACCTGTTCGAGACCGCGGTCAAGCCCCTGCAGGGCGCGGCCCGGCCGTCGCAATTCCAGTTCTGAGGACATACCGCCATGCAGGTCATCCAAGCGACCGAACTGGCCCGGTGGCTGGCCGATGCCAGCCGCGCCAGGCCGGTCCTGCTCGACGTGCGTGAAGGCTGGGAGGTGCAGACCTGCGCCCTGCCCGGCATCACCCACATCCCGATGCGCGATATCCGGCGCGCGCCGCCGAACTCGACGAAGACGCCGACATCGTCTGCATCTGCCATCACGGCGCCCGCAGCATGCAGGTGGCGGCCTACCTGGAGCGCCAGGGCTACGGCAAGGTCTACAACCTGACCGGGGGCGTCGACGCCTGGGCCAGCCAGGTCGACCCCGGGATGCCGAAGTACTGACGCGGCAGCAGCGCCCGCGACACCGGCCGCGCGCCGACCTGGAGGTCTATGCGTGCGCAAGCCAATGACTCCCAGTTCGCCAGCGCGCGCGCGCAGCTGCTGGCCACGCGCGAGAAGCTGCCGCAGGGCCGCGCGGGCCTGCTGCCGCAGGTGGTGGGCACCGGCGGCGCCAACCGCACCAAGCTGGACCAGACCGCGTCGCTGCCGATCGGCGGCGCGCCCAGCGCCTCCGGCACGCGTTTCTTCAACAACAACAACTGGCAGCTGCAACTGAGCCAGCCGCTGTTCCGCTGGGACCGCTGGGAAACCTACAAGCAGGGCGAGCTGGCCGCGCAGGCGGGCGAAGTCACGTTCCACCAGGCCGAGCTCGACCTGATCACGCGCAGCGCGCAGGCCTACTTCGACGTGCTGGCTGCGCAGGACAACCTCTATCTCGCGCGCGCGCAGAAGAAGGCCATCGCCGAGCAGCTGGAACAGGCCAGGCGCAATTTCGAGGTCGGCACCGCCACCATCGTCGATGCCAACGACGCCCAGGCCCGCTTCGACCTGGCCACCTCGACCGAGATCGCTGCGCAGAGCGACCTGGAGATCAAGCGCGCGACGCTGCAGCAGATTACCGGCAAGCCGGTCGACGAGCTGCTGGGCCTGCGCCCCGAAGCGCCCATCCCCGGCCCGCAGCCGCCCGACGTCAACGCCTGGGCGGCGCAGGCCGAGACCAGCAACCTGCAGGTCAACCTGGCCAGCTACAACCTGGAAACCGCGCAGCGCGAGACCAACAAGGCCAAGGCCGGGCATCTGCCGTCGGTCGACCTGGTGGCCTCGTACGGCTTCAACAACCAGACCGGCAGCGCCACGCAGGCCATCTCGACGCACTACAACGCGTCGCAGATCGGCGTGCAGCTGACCCTGCCGATCTTCGCCGGCGGCCAGATCCAGTCGCGCGTGCGCGAGACCCTGGCGCTGGCCGACAAGGCCGCCAGCGACCTCGAATTCGCCCGCCGCACCGCCGCGCAGACCGCGCGCCAGACCTATTCCGGCGTCTCCAACGGCCTGGCGCAGGTCAAGGCGCTGGAGGCGGCCGAACGCTCGGCCACCAGCGCGGTGGAATCCAACCAGCTCGGCTATGAAGTGGGGGTGCGCATCAATATCGATGTGCTCAACGCCGAAGCGCAACTGTTCTCCACCCGCCGCGACCTCGCCAAGGCCCGCTACGACACCATCATGAACGGCCTGCGGCTGAAGGCCTCCACCGCCGTGCTGCAGGAAGCGGACGTGGTGCAGATCAACACCCTGCTGACCTCGTCGCCGGGCGCGCTGTACAAGCTGCCGGTGCCGGCACAGGCGGAGGCCAAGGCGCAGGCAAAGCCGGCTGCGACGGCGGACCGGCGCGACGCGGCGGCGAGCCGCAAACCGCGCTCCTGAGCGAAGGCGCAGATCGCCGGATTTTGAGTTCCCGCTTGGGTGCTCCCCTCGTCCGCCTGCGGGAGAGGGGCCGGGGGTGAGGGCAGGCGCCGGCAATACCGACGCCCGTCACTTCGTCGAAGCGCCGGCCCTCACCCCGACCCTCTCCCGCAAGCGGGAGAGGGAGCAAACCACGCATGCCTACTTCGCCCGCGTGCGCGACTCCACGTTCAGCACCTGCCAGCGGATGGCCGACGCATCCGCCGGCGGGTTCGGCACCTGGTATTCGCGCACGCGCAGCTTGTACGACACGCCCGGCTCGAAATCCAGCCCCTCGATCGGCCCATACCAGAGCTGCCACGGCGCGTCTGGCGACTCGCGCCAGCGGTAGCACGTCATCTTGCCAACGCCCGTGCATTCCACGCGCTGCGAGTCGATATAGACCGTCTTCTCCACGCCCGCGGCCTCGACGCGCGCACCGCGCTTGCCCACGCCCTCGCGCTCGACGAACTGCAGCAGGTCGCCGTCGACGGTCTTCCAGATGATCTGCCGGCCGGTACTGGCCGCCGAGGGCTGCGTGCCCACGGTGGCGAACGGCGTCTGCATCGCCTTCAGCA
Organism: Cupriavidus taiwanensis; assembly: GCF_900250115.1. Lineage (NCBI taxonomy): Bacteria > Pseudomonadati > Pseudomonadota > Betaproteobacteria > Burkholderiales > Burkholderiaceae > Cupriavidus > Cupriavidus taiwanensis. The sequence continues at coordinate 2,632,404 of NZ_LT984803.1, forward strand.
GCGCCGACTCCAGCGCCATGCGCGGCGGCGGGCAAGCCATGCGCGTGCCGGCGATGCGGTCGAAGCGGATGCCGGTCTCGGTCTTGCCATAGCTGCCGGTGAAGCGGTTGCAGCCGCTGGTGCCGCTGACCGTGCCCTGCGCCGCATCGATGCCCTCGTTGAACTCGAAAATGACCGGCTGGCCATTGTCGCCGTGCGGGATCTCGCGCAGCGACCCATCAGGCTGCTGCCATCGCACCAGTTCCCAGCGGCTTGGGCCCGACGGCTGGGTCTGGTTCAGGTTGGTGCCGGCCGAAGGCAGGCTGGGCGCGGTCGCGGTGGTGCAGGCGCCGAGCACGGCGGCGACCAGCAAGGCGGCCGCGCAGCGGCCAGCTGGCGCGAAGGAAGTCAGGCGGTTACGGCTGTGCATGAAAACTCCTGTTGAGGGCGGCCCGAGGCGCCCGTATCGACGTCATCGATGTGTGTGACAAACGGATCTGACCATTGGCATGCCGGAAAATGCACCCGGCCATAGACCTTCAGTTTAGCAAGCCGCTCCGGCAAGGCGCCCTCGAAGCGCCCTGTTCGCCACATACATCCTGTAACGGGGCAGCACGCCTACCGGGCTAGGATGCGGAACTCCTGGAAATGCCACCGTAGCCATCCGATATAATCGCTTCGCCCCGAGCCGCTATGCCGGCGCAGGGCACCGCTCCTCAGGAGACGGCGACAATAATAAGACGGACGGAACGGCACGCATCTCCCATGCACCAACCTTCCTCCGGAACCTTTCTCCATGCTCTTGATGACGAGATTGCAAGGGTCCCTACCGTTGGGGATCGACAAAGCTCTTTACCTGAGCGCCTGTGTTGTCCTGGCTGCGTTTCCAGCGCTGATGTTTGTCAAGCCGTCGCTCAGCAATACCTGCTACGGGCTGTTGCTGGGATGGAGCGTGATCGTCATGGCTGCCGGCGGCCGCGCCGGCCTGGCCGAATATGGCCTGATCCTGCGCCGGTACTGGCCCTTCATGCTGGCCATGGCGGCGCTGCCGCTGGCCGTCCTGTTCCAGCAACTGCTGACCGGGGCCGAAGACCCGCATGTGCCCTATCTTTATCTGCGTTTTGCGTTGTTCATCCTGCTGGTCCCTGGCATGCTGCGACTGGGCCGGCGTGGCATGCAGCACATCCAGTGGGGCTTCGTCGCCTGTGCGCTGATATCCGCCTTGTGGCTGCACGAAGTCGCCGCGGCCGGCCGCCCAAGTCATGTCGGGTTCTCCAATGTCATTCCCTTCGGCAACCTCGCCCTGCTGACCGGCATGCTCGCCGTGATCTCGATCGGCTGGAACCGCCCCGGCGATCATTGGCTGGCCGGCCTGAAACTGCTGGCCGGCTTCGCGGGCCTGTACGCCTCATACATGAGCGGCACCCGCGGCGGCTGGCTGGCGATCCCGGTGCTCGCGCTGATCGCGCTGGCGGCCTCGCGCCGGCTGAAGCGGTGGCACAAGGCGGGAGTGCTGGCGGGGCTCGCAGGGCTGATGGCGCTGGGGTGGTTCACCAGTGCGCTGGTGCAGCAGCGGACGGCCGCGGTTGTATCGGAACTGTCTCAATCTGTTCAGCATGTAACGTCGGATACCTCGATCGGAATCCGGTTGCAGTTGTGGCGCGCGTCGCTGGAACTGATCCAGGCACACCCGTGGACCGGCGTGGGGCCGGAACATTTCGAGGGAAGCTTGCAGACCCTTGCCGCCGAGCGCGTCATCACGCCGCTGGCCGCCACCATGCCGCACTCCCACAACGAGCTGCTGCATGCGGCAGCAACACTTGGCATGCCAGGCTTGCTGGCGGTGCTTGCACTTTATCTTGTGCCCGCCGCATTCTTTCTGCGCTACCTGCGCGGCACCGATCGGGGCGCGCGTGTCGGCAGCGCCATGGGCCTGGCCCTGTGCTGCGGCTTCATGGTGTTCGGGCTGACCGAAGTCATGTTCGCCACGACGCTGGTCAATGCCTTCTATAGCCTGGTCATGGCATTTTGCTTTGCCTACGTGATTGTGCGCCAAGGCAAGATCCCGGCGCCCGCGGCCCTTTGAACCCGGACTCGCGGCGTCGTATCTGCTTCCTGACCGGCACCCTGAACGCGATGGCCGGCGCGGAACGCATGACCGCCACCATCGCGAACGCGCTGGCCGGGCTCGGGCACCACGTCACCGTGCTGAGCCTGTGGGACACCACTAGCCGGTTTCCGCTGCACCCTGAGGTGCGCCATGAAGCGGTGTTTGCGCAACGCCCCTCTTTCAAGCGCGCCTATGTCACCACCGTTGCCGGCATCCGCCGGCACTGCATCGCGCATCGCACCGAGGTACTGGTGCAGGTGGACACCATGCTGGAACTGTTCGTGCTGCCCGCCACGCTCGGACTGGGCCTGCACCATATCGCCTGGGAGCACTGCCACTTCGACGAGGACCTGGGCAAGCCGGCACGCAGGCTGGCGCGCCGGCTGGCGGCGCGATCCTGCCGGCAGGTGGTGGTACTGACCGAGCGGGACCGCCACCGCTGGCTTGAAGCACTGCGGCCGCGCAGCGAAGTCGTCTGCCTGCCAAACCCCTTGCCGTTTCCCATGCCGGCGGCACCGGCGCCGCGCGCGCGCAAGACGGTGCTTGCGATGGGCCGTCTGGTGCCGGCCAAGGGATTCGATGTGTTGCTGCGCGCATGGCAAGCCGTGGCAGCGGCAGCGCCGGACTGGCATCTGGTGGTCCATGGCGAAGGCGACGAGCGCCCCCGCCT